>DATKNR010000150.1:0-3307 GCA_035541255.1 Patescibacteria group bacterium
CTTCGCGCACTCCTCCGTCGCATCGCCGGACTGTTCGGCAGACAGCGGCGCGAGCGGGAGTTTGGCGCCGAGCTCGAAGCAAACCTCCAGCTTCACATTGAGGACAATCTTCGCCGCGGCCTCGCACCTGCCGAGGCGCGCCGACAGGCCCTCATCGCTCTCGGCGGCCTGGAGGCGGCGAAGGAATCCCATCGCGAACAGCGCGGATTGCCCTTTCTCGATACGCTCGCGCAGGATGTGCGGTTCGCGCTGCGCACTCTGCGGAAAACTCCGGGATTCACCGCGGTGGCCGTCCTGACACTGGCGCTGGGCATCGGGGCGAACACCGCCATCTTCAGCGTGGTGAACGCCGTGCTGTTGCGTCCGCTTCCCTTTGCCGATTCCGACCGCCTGGTGGCCGTGTGGGAAGACGCGACATTCGTGGGATTTCCCCACAACACCCCGGCGCCGGCCAACTTCGTGGATTGGAGAAGTCAGAATCATGTATTCACGGATATGGCCGCGACCTCAGAGGCATCTTTTAACCTCACGGGCGGCGGCGATCCGGAACGGATCGAGGGGTACCGTACTGGGTGGAATGTGTTCCCGCTTCTCGGTGTTCAGCCCATCCTGGGCCGGACCTTCCTGCCCGAAGAAGACGCTCCTGGCGGCGAGAAAGTGGTGCTCCTCAGCTATGAGTTGTGGCGGCGCCGTTTCGGGGGCGAGGCCAGCGCCGTCGGAAGTGAAATCAGCGTGAATGGCCAGAAACACCGGATTATCGGGGTCATGCCCGCTGGTTTCCATTTCCCCTTCAACGATGCGGAGATTTGGACGCCGCTCCAGTTCACCCAGAAGGAGTGGAACAAACGGGGAGACCATTTCCTCTCCGTGTTTGCCCGGCTCAAGCCGGGCGTCTCGCTCAGCACAGCCCGTGCCGATATGAGTGTGTTGGCCTCGCGCCTGGCCGCCGATCATCCGGATACCAATCATCAGCTGGGCGCGGTGGTCGTGCCTCTCCGAGAGGAGTATGCCGGCAATTCGCGCCGGGGCCTGCTGGTGCTGCTGGCCGCAGTGGGATTCATTCTTCTGATCGCATGCGCGAATGTCGCCAATCTCCTGCTCGCGCGTTCCACGGGACGCGCGCGCGAAGTTGCCGTACGCAGGGCACTGGGCGCCACCGCTGGGCGGCTGGCGCGCCAACTGGCTACGGAGAACCTGCTGCTCGCGGGGCTCGGCTGCGCGTTTGGCGTCGGTTTGGCCGACTGGAGTCTCAACTTTCTCAGACAGCTCGTCCCTGCGGACCTCTCGCCGCTGGTGCCACTGCAACTGGATACGAGGGTGCTTCTCTTCACTCTTGGTGCCACGGCCGGAACGTGGTTGCTCTTCGGCCTCGCCCCGCTGCTCGAAGTGATCCGGCTGGACGTCAACGCGGGCCTCCAGGAAGCAAGCACGCGGGCAGGCGGCGGCCGCAGCAGCCGCATGCGCAGCGGGCTTGTCATCTCCGAGGTGGCTCTGACGCTGGTCCTCCTCATTGGCGCGGTCCTGCTCCTGCGCAGCTTTGGCAATCTGCGCGGCCTCGATCCGGGCTTCCGCTCCGCCGGCGTGCTCACCATGCGCTTGTACCTGTCTCGAACCGCCTATCCGGATGCGGAGAAGCGCGCCGCGTTTTTCGAACGGGCGATGAAAGAGCTGCGCAGTCTGCCCGGAGTGGATGCGGCGGAATTCACCAGTGCACTGCCGCTGGTGTGGAAGGGTGGCACCACAGGCTTCCTAGTCGAGGGTGGAGCGCCGTCCTCACCCAGTCTTCCTTATGACGCGAACAATCGTGTGGTCAGCCCCGGTTATATGCATGCCATGGGAATATCGTTGCTCGCCGGCCGCTTTTTTGCGGATACCGACAATGAGCGATCCCAGCCCGTCGTGATCGTCAACGAAACCATGGCCAGCATGTACTTTCCGGGAAGGGACCCGCTGACCTGCCATATCCGCGTCGAAGATTCCCCGGCGCCGCCCTGGTTGACCGTGGTGGGCGTGGTGAAGGACATCAAATCGATGGGCCTGGATCTTCCCGCCCGGCCCGAAATGTACTTCCCTTATCGCCAGGCCTTTGACAACTGGATGGCGCCCCGCGACGTGATTCTCCGCACGCAAGGCGACCCGCTTCGCTTGGCGGCGGCCGCCCGCCAGAGAATCTGGCTAGTGGACCCGAACCAGCCCGTCTCCGATGTCTCGACGCTCGACAACATTCTCGATGAGGAGGTCACCGAGCGGCGGGTGCAGTCCCTGCTCCTCGGCGCGTTCTCGATACTGGCGCTCATCCTGGCCTGCATCGGCCTCTACGGCGTTCTTGCGTTCCTGGTGGCGCAGCGCACGCGGGAGATTGCCCTGCGCCTTGCCCTCGGCGCGCATCCGCGAGACATCCTGGCCAGCTTTCTCGCGCGCGGCCTTGCTCTGGCGCTCGCCGGCATTGCCATCGGCCTGGCCGCGGCGCTCGCGCTCAGCCGTCTGCTCGACAGCATTCTGTTTGGCGTGAGCCCCCGCGACCTGCTCACCTTTTCCCTGGTTCCCGCGGTGCTCCTGGTGATCTCGCTCGCCGCGTCTCTGATCCCCGCGAGGCGAGCCATGCGCGTTGCACCGGCCAGCGCGCTGCGATGCGAGTAGCCCGGGCCGCGGGGCCGTCGATGCCTCACGATGGGCGCGCTGCCCGGCGGCTCATTACGAATCGCAATAACACTTCCGCGGCGCGCGCCGCCGGGCATTGACACACCTCCGGCCGGGCCGTAGCATCGCCTCTAGCCTATGGCTGGCCCTGCCATCAGCCGCCCAGGAGGGAACACCCCCCATGACATTGCGTGACTTTATCTCCAAGCAGTTCATTGATGTCATCGACTGGACCGAGCCGGAGGACGGAATCCTGGCCTACCGGTTTCCCATGCAGGACCGCGAAATCCAAAACGGCGGGAAGCTCACGGTGCGGGAATCCCAGTTCGCCGTGTTCGTTAACGAAGGCCGCGTGGCCGACGCGTTCGGCCCGGGCCTCTACACGCTCAACACGAACACGCTGCCCATCCTTACCTACATCATGAACTGGGACAAAGCCTTCCAATCGCCGTTCAAATCGGACGTCTATTTCTTCTCCGCGCGCACGCAAACGGACCAGCACTGGGGAACGCCAAATCCCATCACGATCCGCGACAAGGAATTCGGCGCCATCCGCCTGCGCGGCTTCGGAATTTATTCCTATCACCTGACGGACGCAAAAACGTTCTATTCGAAGATCAGCGGCTCGCGCGACCTCTACCGCGTGGCCGATCTTGAGGGCCAGCTC
>DATKNR010000151.1:0-5270 GCA_035541255.1 Patescibacteria group bacterium
CGCACGCGCGGCGGATAGACGGCACCGGCCGGTTTCTGATTCCCGGGCTGATTGACTCGCACGTGCACGCGGGCCACTCGGCGGCGCTGGATGAGGATGCGATCGAGGCGCATCCGGAACTCTGGACCGCGTATCACGCGCAGGTGCCTCGCAGCTTTCTCGCCTTTGGCTACACCACGGTGGTGGACCTCGATTTGCTGCCCGCGGATCGGAGATGGTTTGAGGGCACGCCGCTGCATCCGCGCTTCTATTCCTGCGGACGTGGGATCAAAGTCGCCGGAGGATACGGGGCATTTCGAGTTCCCTCGGTTTCGTCCCCCGATTTTCCCAACTTGGTTTACGACCCGCAGGAAGCGAAATCCTGGCCGGCTTCGCTCGATCTCGCGGATTACACGCCGGAGCGGGCGGTGGAGCACGCAGCCGATGCGGGCGCCATCTGCGTGAAAGCCTTCGTTGAACCCGGATTCGGAATTTTCCATTGGCCGTTCCTGCATACGGAAACGCTGCGGCAAATCCATGCGGCAGCAGCGGCGCGCAAACTGATTCTGATGGTGCACGCCACGGGCGTAGAGAGCTGGCAGGAAGCGCTCGATGCCCATGCGGAGGTGATCGCGCACGGGCTTTGGGTCTGGCCGGGCAACTGGGCGGATCCTGCCCCGCCGCAGGCCGCCCAAGATGTGATTGCCGCCGCGGCCCGCGCCGGAGTGCACGTGCAGCCAACGATGCAGACCGTTGCCGGCGAGCGAACAATGCTGGATCCCAGCCTGCTGGACGATCCGTGGCTCGCGTATTCCCTTCCGCCTTCGGTGATTGCGTATCTGCGTTCGCCGGAGGGAGTGAAAAGCCGCAACGCGCTGCTGGAGGAATACCGGAAAGCGTCTCCGGCGCCGGGGTTCGATCGTCTGCTTCCGTCATCGATCGAGAGAACTCGGGCGACGTTCAGACTGATGCTTAAGGATCACGTGCCGCTGATTTTCGGCAGCGATACTCCCGCGGGCGAGGGCTTCGGAAATCCGCCGGGACTGAACGGACGGCTGGAGATGCAGGATTGGGCGGATGCAGGCGCGCCGCTGGCGCTGATTCTGCGTGCCGCGACGATCGACAATGCGGCGGCACTGGGTCTCGACCGCGAATTGGGTTCCATTGAAGCCGGGAAGCGGGCGGACCTGCTCCTGTTGAGAGAGAATCCGCTCAAACGTGTTTCCGCCTACGATTCCATCGAGACGATTTTTCTAAACGGTGAGCCAATCGCGCGGGAGACACTACGGCCTCCCGACTAGAAGTTTATTGGTGGCTTCTTCACGGTTGCGCCGCAACGGTCTGGCACAGGGCGGCGGCGCCGGCGATGCCGGCATCGGCTACGTAGCGTCCGAGCAGGAGGGGAATTTCCTGACAACGCTGGTTGTAAGACCATCGCGGCATCTGCGCGCGCATGTGGCCGAAGAACGTGCTCATCAGGGCGGCGACGCCGCCGCCGAACACAATCACTTCCGGTTCGAGCAGATTGATGATGTCGCCGAGCCAGACGGTGAGAAGCTCGGCGGTTTCGAGCAGCACTTCGCTGGCCAGCTGGTCGCCCTTGCGAAACGCTTCTCCCACCATCTCCGCCGTCAACTGAGCGGAATCGCCGCCGGCGAGTTCCAGCATTTTTGATTTCGACGGGCGCGGCTCAGCCAGCCGCTGCCGGGCGCGCGCGGCGATGGCCGGGCCGGCAGCCATCGCTTCGATACAGCCACGCTTGCCGCAGGCGCACTGCGGGCCGCGATAATCAATGGTCATGTGGCCGCCCTCGCCTGCACTGCCGGTGCGACCGTAATAAATCTGGCGGTCGAAAATAATGCCCGTGCCGATTCCGGTTCCGAGCGTGGCGTAGAAAACGTAACGGAAGCCTCTTGCTTCGCCCCAGATGGCTTCGGCCAACCCGGCGGCGTTCGCGTCGTTATCCACGTGGATGGGAAGCTGGAAACGGCGATGCAGTTCCGCGGCGAGCGGATAATTCCGCCAGCAGGGCAGGTTGGGAGGATTCAGGACGACGCCGCTGCGCGGGTCGAGCGGACCGGGCGAGCAGACCCCGATTCCGGCGAGACGGCCCGGAACGGTCTCCTCCGGGTGCGCGGCAAATACGGCGCGGATGGCACTTTCCACGGCGCGGAGTCCGGCGGCGGCGTCCTCATGCCCGACCATTGGGACGCGCGTCTGGTAGAGAATTTCGCCGGAGGAATCCACCAGCCCGGCGGCCACTTTCGTGCCGCCGATATCCACGCCGAGTGTGCAGCCTCCAGGCACGTCTCTCGAACCTTTGCGGCGCGCGAAGAACCGATGGAAACCACGCACCGCCACCGCATTCTTATCACATTCGCCGTGAATCGGCGTTATACTCGCGCGCTCTTCAGAAATCCGCAACGATGCGCAGGAGATGCACACCGTGACTTCCGCTCCCCTCGGGCTGGCCCTGCTGGTGCTGGCCGGCGCCATGAACGGCAGCTTTACACTGCCCATGAAATTCACGCGCAAATGGGCGTGGGAGAACACCTGGCTGGCGTGGACGATTTTCGCGCTGGGAATTTTTCCGCCGGTGCTCACGTTCGCTACCGTGCCTCAGCTCAGCCAGGTGTACGCGAAGGCCGGCGCCGTGGCGATCCTGATTCCCGCGGCATGCGGCGCGGGCTGGGGCATTTCGCAGGTGTTCTTTGGGCTGGCGGTGGACGCGGTGGGAATTGCGCTCGCCTTCTCCGTCATTCTCGGGACTGCAGCCGCTGTCGGCAGTCTGATTCCGCTCTTTGACCAGCACCGCGACAAGGTGTTTACCAGCGGGGGATTGCTGGTGCTGCTGGGAGTCGCGCTGGTTCTCGCCGGCGTGGGCGTGTGCGCCGTAGCCGGGAGAAAACGCGAAGCGGCGCTCGGCCTGGCCAGCGGGCCGGCAGGCAAACCCTCCGTGATGCGCGGCCTGCTGTTCTGCCTGATCAGCGGGCTGGGCTCAGCGCTGGTGAACTTCGGGCTGGCGTATGGCGGGCCGGTGATTGCTGCCGCGCGTGACGCAGGTGCGTCGCCGCTGTGGGCGCCCAACGCCGTGTGGTTGCCGCTGATGTGCTCAGGCGGAGTGCCAAATCTGCTCTACTGCATCTATCTCGCGCGGAAAAATGAGACGGGATCGAAATTCGGCACGGAAGGCACGACGTACTACTGGGCGCTCGCCGCGGTGATGGCACTGTTCTGGTTCGGCAGCACGGTGCTCTACGGAGTTTCGACGGTGGAGCTGGGGGACCTCGGCACGGTGCTGGGCTGGCCGCTCTTCATGTCGCTGATCGTGATTACGGCGAGTGTGTGGGGCGTGCTCACTGGAGAATGGAAAAATACCGGAAAACAACCGCTCCGGGTGATGTTGGCAGGAGTTGTTGTGCTGATCTTCGCGATTTTCGTGCTGTCGGCAGCCGGACGTGTTCTGTAGGAGGACGAATGCGTAGAAATCCGATTGTAGCGATGACGATGCTGGCGGCGCTGACTGCGGCGCCGGGCGCGGCGGCCGGCCAGATTCCCGCAACCGCCCAGTCCGCGGATTCCCCCGCGCAGCAGGCAGCGGCACGGCTCGAATCCCTGGTGAACGCGAATCTGGCGCAGATCCGGTATTCCACCGGCGACGATCCACGCGCGGCGGCTCCGGACCTGGACGATTCGAGATGGCAGGAGTGGAAGCCAGGGATGGAGTTTCCCGGGAAATCCGTTTGGGTGCGCATTCACTGGGAGGTGCCCGCACAAGTGAACGGTTACGACATTCGTGGCGCCCGCCTGCGCCTCTCGCTGAACGCGTACAACGCGGACACCGTGCGAACGTTTCTGGATGGAGTGGCGCTCGCGGTTGGCGAAGAGGGCGATCCGGTGCTGCTCGCCGAACATGCCGTGCCGGGTCAAAAACTAGTGATCGCCGTACACGCGGAATGGAACGAATGGAAGTGGACGTTTCGCGGCGCAAAGATCGTGATTGATGAGCCTCAGGGCCGGCCCGATCCCGGAATGCTCGGCGGCGAATTTCTCGTCTGTGAAGCCATGATTGCCGGGCTGGCGCCGAACGATGCCGCGCGCGCGGGAGAGTTACAGGCGGGGATCGCCGCGGTGGATTGGAGCGCCCTGGGCCGCGGCGACCAGGCCGGTTTCGACCGCTCGCTGGCGGCGGCGCGGCAGGCGCTCGAACCGCTGCGCCAGTGGATGCAGCAGTACACAATCCACGCGGCGGGAAATTCGCACATTGATATGGGCTGGCTGTGGCCTTCGAGCGAGACGACCATGGTCGTCTACAACACCTGGTCGAGCGCGCTGCGGCTGATGAAGGAGTTTCCCGGGCTCACGTATACGCACTCCACCGCCGCGGCCTACGAATGGATGGAGGAGAAATACCCGGCGCTCTTCGACGAAATCCGCAAACGCGTGAAAGAAGGTCGATGGGAAGTGATCGGCGGCATGTGGGTGGAGCCGGACCTGAACATGCCGGACGGGGAATCGCTGGTGCGGCAGCTCCTGCTGGGCAAACGCTACTTCCAGCAGAAATTCGGCGTGGACGTGCGCACGGGATGGAATCCGGATTCGTTCGGCTACAACTGGCAGTTGCCGCAAATCTACAAGAAATCAGGCATCGATTTCTTCGTGACGCAGAAAATGACGTGGAACGACACCACGAAATTTCCCTACAAGCTGTTCTGGTGGGAATCCCCGGACGGCAGCCGCGTGCTCACTTATTTCCCGCACGATTACGCCAACCCGATTCATCCCGTGGCTATTGCGAATGACTTGGCCACGTATGTTTCCGCGATGCACGGCTATCCGGACATGCTGTATCTGTTCGGCGTGGGAGACCACGGCGGCGGGCCCACACTGGATATGCTGCAGACGGCCCGTCAGTGGCAACACGATGCCGTCTACCCGAAGCTGGAGTTCGGCGCCGCGCAGCCATGGTTTGACGCCTTGGCAAAGCAAGCTCCCGCGCTCAATCTTCCGGTATGGGACAGCGAACTCTACTTCCAGTACCACCGCGGGGTATTCACCACACAGGCGGAAACCAAGAAGGGCAACCGACGCAGCGAAGAGCTTCTGCTGACCACCGAAACATTTTCGTCGCTTGCTGCGCTCCAAGGAGAGCCGTATCCCGGCGACGAATTGCGCGTAGCGTGGAAAAAAGTGCTGTTTAACCAATTCCACGATATTGCGGCCGGCTCCGGAATTCCGGTGCTCTACAAGGACGCCGGGCGCGATTACGCGGAGGTGCGTCGCATCGGCAC
>DATKNR010000152.1:0-24733 GCA_035541255.1 Patescibacteria group bacterium
CGTCCTCGATCTCTGCTCCGCTCCCGGCGGCAAAGCGGCGCGCTTCGCCCTCCAGGTCCGTGGCGGATTGCTCGTCGCCTCAGACGTTCATCTCCACCGGCTCCGCCAGATGCGCGAATGGCTGGCGCGTGCCGGCGTGCCGACCATTCCCTTGGTTGTGCTGGACGGCACGCAGCCGCTTCCGTTCTCCGCGAAATTCGATCGCATTCTTGTGGACGCGCCCTGCTCCGGCACCGGGACCATCGCCCGTAATCCCGAGATTCGCTGGCGCCTCCAGCCTGAGGATTTGCCCGCGCTGGCTGCAAAGCAACGTGCGCTCCTCCGCGAAGGCTCTGCGCAGCTCGCCTCCGGCGGCCGCCTCGTCTATTCCACCTGTTCGCTCGAGCCGGAGGAGAACGAGCAGGTCGTGGACGAAATTCTCTCCTCCGGCCGCGCACGACTCGTCGACGTCCGCTCCATTCTCGCGCCGCATCTCCTGCCGGACGTGCAGGCCTCGTCCCTGTTCGATTCGCGCGGATTCTTCCGCACCATGCCCCCGCGCCACTCCACCGATGGATTTTTTGCCGCGGTTCTGGAAGCCGCCCCGGCCGGATAGCCCGGTAGCGGCGGCCTCATTGCTTGATGTCCGCCAGGAGGTCCGCCTCCTCGGCGATGGCGAGTTTTTCGACTTTCATGGGAATGGTGAAGTTCATCGGTTCCAGGGGCTTCGACGCTTTCAGGGTTCCCAGCCGCACGGTTTTTCCGCCAATCTGGCCATAGAGCGGGATCACATCCTTCCAGTTGTCCGGCACTTTGTCGCGGCGCAGTTCTCCTGTCACCTGAGTTTTCCCGTCCGGAGTGCTTTCCAGTTTGTAGGTAAACTTGTATTCGGGAATTCCCGTTCCGTAGACGTATTCGTTGAAGAACCAGTCCATCTTGTGATTCCCGTCGATGTCCATCGCCGGAATCATGTGTTTTTCCACGATCGCTTTGAAATCCTCGGTGGACGCGGCCTTGTTTTCGAAGGTATTGCAGTAGTCCTGCATCATCGCTTTGAACAGACGGTCGTGGTCCGGGCTCCGTCCGTCATAGAGCTGCATGCGCAGCATCTGCAGCACGTAGCCTCCCTTCGAATAGACCACGTTTTGGTAGGTCGTAGGATCCGACTGCGAGGAAAAAAAACGCTGGCCCAGCCATATCGGGCCAATTTGCTCGATGGTGTGCGAATGCGAGTCGCGGATACGCAGGTGCTCGCGTTCGATTCGCATCTGGGTCAGGAATTCCTTATCGTCGTCGCGTTTTTGCACGTACAACATGCCGGAAAACTCCGCAAAGCCTTCCGATAGCCACTGGTCGTGGTAGCTCTTCCAGCCCACCCGGTGGCCCCACCATTGATGCGAGCACTCGTGTCCGCGGAAGAAGTCGGTCAACAATACGTCCTGCGTTCCCGTGATGCCCAGTTGGTGGCGCTGCGTCGAATCGAGGAAGCTGATCCAGGAAAGATAAATAAGCCCCGGCCAGCCCTGCCCGTAACTTCCCGGAATGTTGGTCATCGCAAGCTGCTTGTAGGGATACGGCCCGAAGTAGTTGGTGAACAGCCGTACCGCGTTGCTCGTTTCCTGTGCCATCGTCTTGATGACCACGGACGGGCTCAGACTGCCCATCGTGCTGCCCAAATCCGAGTATTGGCTGCCCAGTTCGATCATGCCCGCCGCTCCGGCAGCCGAATCGTTTGCATACACTTGCACGTTCGTAACGCCTGCCTTCTCCTCAAGGTACTTGTATTCGCCGAATGCAAATCCGGCCACGGAGAGCGGTTTTTCGCTCCTCCACGTGGTCACTCGCACTTTTCCGTCCACCGTATCACTTTGTTTTTCGCCCGTCGCCACCAGGGTATAGTGTTTGGGGTTGCGGAATGTCATTTCAAAATCGGATCTCATGGCGAACTGCGCGGCGCCGAGGCCCGCAACAAAAGGGGCGGGGTACCAGCCAAAACTCTCGCAGAAGTAATTGCCGTCTCCAACCTTGAGGACAGCGCGTTTTCCGGCGTACTGAAACTCGTATACCTCATCCCGTCCCGCCTCCGTTGGCTGGCGGGGGACCACGGCCACGTATTCGCCATAGGATTGGTTGCGGTCCTTCCTTTCGCGGGACTGATGGAATTCCAGCAAATTTCCCTGGCTGTCCTTCACGGCACTCACCCGAAGGTTCGAGTCCAGGTGGAACAGCAGTGCGCTCTCTCCTGTATACCGGGGATGTACGGTCACCTGGCTCGTGGCGCTTAGATCCGCATTCTCCGCGATGGAAGCCTGAATTTTGTAGCCCGGAACGAGAAAACTCATCCGCGCCGTGGCGTCGTCGTACGCGTGCCGGGGATCCCGCCCGCCCGCTGGAAACTGCATCCACACATCCGGCCAGGTGACCGCTCCCACTGGGGTCCAGCGAAGAATCAGGATCTCTTCCAGTTCCTTCGCGTCGTCGGTGATTTCCACCCATTTGCCGTCGTCCGCCTTCAGGTCCGCCAGAAAATACGCGGTGCGCTTCCGGTCCCCCGACATCACACCCTCGAACAGGCGCGGCAGATACTCTCCGCCGGCGTTCTCGCGCGCATCCTGGCGCTCTGCATAGAGCGTATCGGCCGGTCCCCCGCCTTTCCAATGGACGTTCTTGGCCACCTCGTCGTACAGCCCGTCGGTGGAACTGAACGTCGCTTCCGTAAAAGGGAAATTCAGCTTTTCTCCGCCCTTGGTGAACAGCTCCAATTGGTGCTCTTCGATCGGGTTGGGCGGGATGCACTCCACAGTCCCGTGCCCATGGAAGACGGCGCCGAACGCGACGCCGTTGGCAGGGTGCGTGAACTGAATGGTCCCGTCCTTCAGCAGGATGTGCACTCGATCGCGAACGATTGCCAGGTTTTCAACGGGCGCAATCTTTTCCGCATCCATCACCGGAGTCTGGAGACTTTGCCAGACCGTGGACTGGGCTTTGTCCGCTGGGGTCTGCGCGGAGACGCCGGCACAGCATCCAACACAGACAACAAAGCAGAGTAGGAGCGTTGTCCTCAAGGCGAAACCTCCGCAAAGATGGAAACGGCGCCATAGTACTGCCCGACACTCGTAAGTGCAAGAACAGTAAGCAACGGACAAAGCCCGCCTTCACGCCCTTCTCCGGCGCCCGAGCTGCCCCGTGCAGCCTGCGAATTTCCGGCTGGACTGGTGCAGTGGACGAATTGAAGCACGCGCCACCGCGTGATAGCCTCGCTGCGAGGGCCTGATTTCCATGCCGCTTCGCGATTCTCTCCAATTCTGGGCTCGCGTCGCCCTGCGCATCTTTATTCTGCTGGCCGTCGCCTTTCTCAGCATGCTCGCCGCAATCCGCCTCACCATTCACGGCCGCGATGTGAAAGTTCCCGACGTCACCAGATTGCGCGCCGGCGACGCCCAGGTGCGTCTGGCGGATCGCGGCCTCGGCATCCGAATCGAGGACCGCATCTTCAGCTCCCTCCCGCGCGATGCCGTCATCCGCCAGCGGCCTGTCGCCGGAGAAACCGTCCGCGCCGGCCAGCGCGTTCACGTCGTCATCAGCCTCGGCTCCCAGGCACTGCCCATCCCTCAATTGGTGGGCCAGAGCGAGCGCGCCGCGCGCATCGGCCTGCTCGAAGCCGGCATGCAACTCGGCCATATCTCCTCCACCCACCTGGTGGATTCCGATCCCGATACCGTCATCGATCAGGACCCGCCCACCACCGAGAAGTCCACGCACAGTCCGCGCATGGACCTGCTCGTTTCACTGGGACCTCCTGATGCAGCTTATGTCATGCCGGATCTCATCGGGCTTATGCCCGTGGACGCGCAGCGAAGGCTCAATGGCGCCGGCCTCGTCCTTGGCAAGTTCCTCACCGTTCCCGCACCGCCTGAGCGGCGTGGCACCGTGGTAGGCCAGTCGGTGCCCCGGGGAAGCCGTGTAGTTTCGGGCACGATTGTAGACATCCAGTTGGGAGGCTAAACCCTGTGCTAGAATGTTCGGGGTTTGCCGCATGAAGCCGCCGCTGGAAATCGCTCCGTCCATCCTCGCCGCTGACTTTGCCGCTCTTGGCGCGGCCGTCCGTACGATCGAGCAGGGCGGCGCCGAACTGATTCACGTGGACGTGATGGACGGCCATTTTGTCCCCAATATTTCGATTGGCTTGCCTGTGGTCGAGTCCCTGCGCAAGGCAACCCGCCTGCCGCTCGACGTGCATCTCATGATCGAAGCGCCGGAGCGCTACGTGGACGCGTTTGCCGACGCCGGGGCGGACTCTCTGATCGTGCACCAGGAGGGGAATTACCATCTCCAGCGGCTGCTGGCCTCCATTCGCCACCGCAATCTCGGTGTGGGGGTGGCCATCAATCCGTCCACGCCGGTCGGTTCGCTCAGCGAGGTCCTCGGTGAGGTGGACGTGGTGCTCGTCATGTCCGTGAACCCCGGCTTTGGCGGGCAGAAGTTCCTCCCGGCTTCGCTCGGCAAGATGCGCCGCCTCCGCGAGCTCCGCGAGCGCGAGGGCTACAAGTTCAGGATCCAGGTGGACGGCGGGGTGGGGATGGACACGATGGGGGACATCGCCCGTGCAGGCGGCGAGATCCTCGTTGCCGGCACATCCATTTTCCATACTCCCGATCCGGCCGACGCCGTCCGTAAACTCCGCCAGGCCGGCATGGAAGCTCTGGCACAGAGGGTCTGATGACATTGATTTCCAATCGGACGTCTTGGGCGGCGGTCATTCTGGCCGGCGTCCTCTTTTGCTCCGCATGCGGAAAAAAGAACGCGGCTGCCGTCGTGCCTGGCGCGGACACCACGGCCGAACCGGATAAGGTCCTCTATGATCGCGCCATGGCCGATCTGAAGAGCGGCCATGAAGAAACGGCCCGTTACAGCCTTCAGACGCTTCTGAACACCTACCCCGACAGCGAATATCTGGCCAAGGCCAAACTCGCCATCGCTGATTCCTATTACAAGGAAGGAACCACGGAAGGGTTCGCCATGGCGGTGAACCAGTATAAGGATTTCATCACTTTCTTCCCCTACCTCGATGAGGCTTCCTACGCCCAGTACCGCGTGGGGATGGCCCATTTCCGCCAGATGGAGAAGCCCGATCGCGACCAGACTCAGCTCCTCCTGGCCGAGCAGGAGTTTCAGAACTATCTGCTCAAGTATCCCCAGGGCCCCCAGGCGGCCGAGGTCGCCCAGCATTTGCGCGAAGTGCAGGAAGTGATTGCCGAAGCCAACTTCCGCGTCGCCAAGTATTACTACGACAAGCAGTCCTATCATGCCGCAGCTGCCCGTTTCACGGAGATCGTGGATCGCTACCCGCTCTACAGCCGGGCCGACGACGCGCTTTGGATGCTCGCCCAGTCCGCGGAGCAATACGAAGTGCTCAAGCATTTCGCCGCTGACTATTACAAGCGCATCGTGCGCGACTATCCTCTTTCCGACCACGTCCAGGAGGCCAAGGCGCGCCTCGAGAAAGCTGGCGTTCCCATCCCGCAGCCCAACCCGCAGGCTTTGGCCCTCGCCGAGGAGGAAAAGCAGCACGAGAAGGAAAAGCCCGGGGTCATGCGCAAGTCCCTTGGCATGTTCTCTGGCGCCCCCGATATTTCTAACGCCGCTCACGAAGGCGCGCCCCAGATGAATCCTCCCGGTCAAGAAGGTGGCGAAACGCTTTCGGGCGGCGGTGGTGGCAGCAGCATCGTCGTCGGCACCACCGGGGGAGGCGCACAGACCGGAAGCACAGGTCCTGCTCCGGTCCGCACCGTCGCGGCCGGCGGAGCCGATGCTTCTGCCGACAACTCTTCCGCCAATGGCAGTGGCGGCGACCAGACCGACGCGGCGAACGCCCCTCATCAGCCCACCCTGGTGGATGAACTTCCCAATCACGCCGACAACTTGCCCAAGAAAAAGACTCCGGAAGAGTCCAGCAGCAAGAAGAAGAAAGGTATCTGGAAAATCATTCCGTTCTAGTCCTGCGGTCTCCCACGCGGTGGAAGCCGTAACGGCCTGCCTGCAAATGGAAGCCGGGCCGCCGGCCTCGTGGTGCGCTACACTGGGCTCATGCATGCGCCCAAGGACCCCGGGCTCGGCCCGCAAAAGCCTTTCCCGATTCGCAACGCGTCCCTGGCCCGCGTTTTCGCGCTCGTCATCGAGCTGCCCTTTGTTTTCGTTGCCGCTGTGGTCGTGGGCGGAGCCATCGGCTATTGGCTCGATCTGCGACTTCACACCTCGCCACTCTTCCTGTTGATTCTCGGAGCGCTGGGACTGGTCGCTGGTGTCCGGGAACTCGTCCGCAGACTCTCGCAGTCAGGGACCACTCGTGGCCGGTGAGGTATTCTCCGCTGCGGCCTCCAGGCAGCGCATCGAGCGCGGCATCCTGGTTGCTGGCGCCCTGGTCACCGCGGGAGCCGCTTACTGGGGCGGTCTGCACGCGGCCGTCGCCGGCACTCTCGGTACCTGTCTCTCCTGGATCAATTTTCGATGGCTCAAGCAGGGATTGGGCGCCATCGAACAGGTGTCGCGCCGGCAGCAAGGCGCCGCGCGGGTTCGCATTCCCAGGTTCGTTCTGGTCAAATTTTTCGCCCGCACCGCGTTGATTCTCGTGGTCCTCTATGTTAGCCTCGCCTACTCTCTTGTACCCGCTTGGCCTCTGCTGGCGGGACTTTTTACCCCGGTGGCCGGAGTGGTGGGCGAAACTGTGTACCAACTGGCTGCCAGGTCGGGCGCGGAGCGTTAGACCGCGGCAAAGGGTGGTATGGAAGAAAACATTCTCTGGATAACCCGTCTGGTCAATCAGCTTCTCGGCGCCCCCACGCTGGCGCTGCTCGACGCGCTTCACATTCACCCCGAAAATCGCGCCTATCCCATTCCGAACCACATCGCCATGGAGCTGGTGGTTCTCCTTTTGTCCGTCCTCTTCTTCCTTTGGTTCAAGAGCCGCATCTCCGTGGAAAATCCGGGCGGCACGCAGCAGGTCATGGAGTCCCTCCTTACCAATCCCCTGGGTGTCGGC
This sequence comes from Patescibacteria group bacterium, assembly GCA_035541255.1. Taxonomy (GTDB): domain Bacteria; phylum Acidobacteriota; class Terriglobia; order Acidiferrales; family UBA7541; genus JOPF136. The sequence goes on from DATKNR010000152.1 coordinate 7,019, forward strand.
GCGCTCGATCTTCTCAAGGGCATCGTCGGCCCGCACAGTGAGCAGTATCTGCCCATGATTGGCACGGTCGGTATGTTCATCCTCATTGCGAACCTGATCAGCCTGGTTCCCGGCTTCATGTCGCCCACCGCCCAAGTCTCCGTGCCGCTCGGTTGTGCCGTGGCCGTCTTCCTCTATTACAACTTCTGCGGTTTCCGTGCCCACGGTCCATGGGGTTACACCAAGCATTTTATTGGGCCGGTCTGGTGGCTGTTCATCATCATGGTGCCTATCGAATTGATTAGTCATCTCGCCCGCCTGCTGTCCCTTACTGTTCGTCTCTGGGTCAACATGTTTGTCAGTGAGCTGCTCTATGTCATCTTCCTGGGCCTCACCGTGGGGCTGTACGCTTTTTCGAGAGATGTGACCCCCGCCCTCCAGGTCACCGGGGTTTTTCCTCTCTCCGTCCCCATTATTTTCATCGGTCTGCACATCTTTGTGGCTGTCTTGCAGGCATTCGTTTTCACCATCCTTCCTGTCGTTTATCTTGGCGGGGCGGTGGGAGAAGAGCACTAATACACGTTGTTCCGGCATGATCGCCGTTCAGTGTGAGGCCGTTCTGCACGTGGGGTGAACGGCAACCACCTCCTGCGGCAATTTCATTACGAGGAGAAACACCGATGAGGAAACTGGCTCCATTTCTGCTGGTGGCTTTCCTGCTGCTCGTCGTTGCGCCTGCGGCGTTCGCCCAGGGCACTGCGGCGCCCGCGGAAGCCACAAACTGGGTGGCAATCTCGGCGTCGTTCGGCATGGCCATCGCGTCCGGTGCCTGCGGCTATGCACAGGCGCGCGCTTCCGCCGCTGCTTCGGAGTCGTACGCGCGCAATCCGGGCGCGGGCGACCGCATCTTTATCTCCCTGATTATTTCGCTGGTGCTGATCGAATCGATGGCGCTCTACGCCTTCGCCATCATCTTCCTGAAGGCGAAGTAGGGCCCTCCGGGAATAGTTCGAAGAATCAGAAAGGCCGGTCGCGCGCATGCGCGACCGGCCTTTTCATTTCCGCTTGCTGGAAATTCGGAAGGTTTGGCGCCGTCCGCCTCAGCGCAACGCGGTGGCCGACCGCATTGCCAGGTCGCGCACCACGTCGGGAAATAGCCCCAGGTACACCGTGGCAAACGACGTTACCAGCATCACCACACTCACCGCATAGGGCGTCGGCCCCGGATTCCACTCCGGCGAAGGCTCGCTGAAATACATCACCCGCACCACTCGCAGATAGTAGTACGCGGAAATCACGCTGTTCACCGCCAGCACGATCACCAGGCCGGTCAGCTGCGCATTCAGCGCCGCACGCAGAATGTACAGCTTGCCCATGAAGCCCGCAGTAATCGGCAGGCCCATCAGCGAGAGAAGATACAGCGTCATGCACGCCGCGGCCACGGGCTGCGTTCGCCCCAATCCCGCCATATCCTGGATTTCTACGCGCCGTTCGCCCGCATCTCCCAGATGCGCCAGCAGAGTGAACGCCCCCAGTTTCACAAATGCGTACACCAGAATGTAGAACAGCAGGGACGCAACCCCGAGTTCGCTGTTTGCAGCAAACGCGACCAGGATGTAGCCGGCGTGCGATATCGACGAATATGCCAGCATCCGCTTCACATTGGTCTGTACCAGCGCCGAGAGGTTGCCCATGAACATCGTGAGCACCGCCGAGCCCCAGATCGCCCAGAACCACGTCCCATGCAGCGACGGAAACGCCGTGTAAAACACGCGCACCAGGATGGCGAATGCTGCGGCTTTCGGCCCGCTTGCAAACAGCCCCGACACCGGTGTCGGCGCCCCCTCGTAAACATCCGGCGTCCAGAACTGGAACGGTGCCGTCGCCACCTTGAACGACAGCCCCACCAGCACCAGGGCGCTGCCCATCACGAGCAGCGTGGGATCGATGCTCTTGTGTGAAGCGATCGCGTCCCGGATGGCCTCCAGTTGCGTCGAGCCCGCTCCCCCGAAGATCAGCGCCGACCCGTACAGGAAAAACGCCGTGGCAAACGAGCCCAGCAGGAAGTATTTCAGCGCCGATTCGTTCGATTTCAGGGAGTTCCGCCGGTAGCCCGCCAGGACGTAGCTGGCAATGCTGCTCACCTCCAGCCCGATGAATGCCGTCAGCAGTTCGGTTGATGCCGCCATCACCGCCATGCCTGCCGTGGCAAACAGCACCAGCGCGTAATACTCCCCATGTTGCAGGCCTTCCCGCTCAAGGTAATCGAGAGAGCCCACCATCGCCAGGACCGCAAACGCGAACACGGCGAAGAACAGGAACACGCTGAATGTGTCCACCCGGATCAGGCCGGAATACGTCACCCCGCCAAATGCATATCCCGGGTGCTTCGCAGACACCAGCACCGACAGCAGCGCCGCAAATCCCCCCGTCACTCCCAGCCGCGCCAGCCAGTGCCGGCCGCTGGGAGCCACAAATGGCTCCACGAGCATGATGAGCGCGCCAAAGCCGCAAGCCACAAAGATCGGCAGCAGCCTTAGCACGTCTTCCAGGCTCACCATGTTGTGGACCGTTGCCATCTACCTCCCCGCCCTCAATGTCCCAGCCACAGGAACAGCAGCGTCATGGCTGCCGCTCCCGCCACCAGTAGTGATGCGTATGACCGGCCGTTCCCCGATTGCACCTGCCGCGTTTCTTCTCCCATGTCGGCCGTCACTTTCGCCAGTCCGTTGACTGCGCCGTCGATTCCCGCCGCGTCCACGCCTTTCCACAAGACGTTCGTGGATATCCACTTTATTGGCTGGACGATCAAGGCTTCGTATAGTTCGTCCACGTAGTACTTGTGGAGCAGCACGGAATGCGGTCCAGGCAGCTTTTCCTCCAGCTCCTCCGCCGTCTTCGGAGCCCGCAGATACATCCACCAGGCCACCAGGAATCCCAACAATGCCCCGGTGATCGCCACGGCCATCAGCATGTGCTCTGTCTCGTGCGTCCCGTTTGCCGGGATCTGCGACCGGATTTGTTCCGCGTGCTCGAACACCGGCCGCAGGAATTCCTCAAAATAGTTGGTTCCGCCGAATAGCCCCGGCGCGGCCATCCATCCGCCGCCCAGGGATAGCACGGCCAGCACCACCAGCGGCACCAGCATCGATTTCGGCGATTCGTGCACGTGCACGTGGTGCTCGTCGTATCGCGGCGTCCCGTAGAACGTCATGAACACCAGCCGGAACATATAGAACGCCGTCAGCAGCGCCGTAAACGTTCCCACGAACCATAGCGCCCAGTTTCCGTGTGAGTACGACTCCCACAGAATTTCGTCCTTGCTGAAGAAGCCGGAGAATCCCGGACAGCCGGAGATAGCCAGCGTCGCGGCCAGCATCGTCAGAAATGTCGTGCGGATCGGCCCGCGAAGTCCTCCCATATTCCGCATGTCCTGTTCCCCGCCCATGGCGTGGATCACGCTCCCTGCGGCCAGGAACAGCAGCGCCTTGAAAAACGCGTGCGTCATCAAGTGGAAAATCCCCGCGGAAAACGCGCCCACACCGCACGCCAGAAACATGTACCCCAGCTGGCTCACCGTTGAGTACGCCAGCACCCGTTTGATGTCCGTCTGCACCAGCCCGATCGTTGCCGCAAAGAACGCCGTCAGGCATCCGATCACCGCCACGGTTTTCATCGCGATTGGCGCGTGCGCGTAGAGCGTGCTCGAGCGCGCCACCATGTACACTCCCGCGGTCACCATCGTCGCCGCGTGGATCAGCGCGCTCACCGGCGTCGGGCCTTCCATCGCGTCCGGCAGCCACACGTACAGCGGCACCTGCGCCGATTTCCCCGCTGCGCCCACAAACAGCAGCAGGCCGATCAGCGTGAGTGTTCCGACTCCGGCCGTCTCCACCGGCAATTTGTCCGCCTGCGCCATCACCGTCTGGATGTCCGTCGTCCCAAACATGCGGAACATCAGGAAAATCCCCAGCAGGAAACCGAAATCTCCCACCCGGTTCACCACAAACGCCTTTTTGCCGGCGTCCGCGGCCGATTTCTTCAAGAAGAAGAATCCGATGAGCAGATAACTGCACAGCCCTACTCCCTCCCAGCCCACGAACATCACCACGTAGTTCGCGCCCAGCACCAGCACGAGCATGAAGAACATGAACAGGTTCAGGTACGAGAAGAAGCGGTAGTAGCCCCCTTCGTGCGCCATGTATCCCGTCGAATAGATGTGGATCAGCCAGCCGACTCCCGTCACCACCAGCAGCATGATGATGGTCAGTTGGTCCACCTGCACGGCCCAATCCACTCGCAGATTGCCCGCCAGGAGCCAGGGGATGATGTGGCGGATCGCCGGAATTTCCGACGCCGGCAGCCGCCAGAACTCCGCCACCAGCGCCAGCGTTGAAACAAACGCCAGAGTCGTCGAGCCCAGCGCCACTGCGCTCACGGTTTTCTTCGGGAAAGTCTTCCCAAAGATCCCGTTCACCGCTGAGCCTGCCAGCGGCAGCGCCGGGATAATCCACGCGTTGTCGAGCACACTGATCATTGTTTCAACAGGTCAATCCGTTCGATGTTCAGCGAATGCCGGTTCCGCGCCACCTGCAGGATGATCGCCATCCCCACCGCCGCTTCCGCTGCCGCCACCACAATCACGAAGAACACAAACACCTGTCCTTCCAGCAGTAGCCGCAATCGGCTGAACGCCACGAACGACAGGTTCACCGCGTTCAGCATCAGCTCGATCGACATGAAGATCGTGATGATGTTGCGTTTGAACACGAATCCCAGCGCGCCCAGCCCGAACAGGATCGCGCTCAAGACCACGGCATAGGATGCCAGCGGCAAGTCCCCTCCCCGTACCCTTTCTGGGCCGCCCGTGGCTTGTTGGCCTTCGGCGTCCCATCCACCCCTTAAAAATCGCGTTTCGCCAGAACCACCGCCCCGAGAATCGCCACCAGGATCAGAATCGACGTCATTTCGAAGGGGAAGACGTAGCTCGTGAACAGCAGTTGCGAGAGCACTCGCGTCGTCCCAGGAATCTCCCCGCCCGGCGCCATCGGCCCCGGCTGCGCCATGGCGATTCGCCATCCCAGCACCGCCGTCAGCACCACCGCAAACGGCAGGCCCAGCCACGTGGCTGCCCGGCTGATCGATGTTCTTTCTTCTTTCCCCGCGTTTAGCAGCATGATGATGAACACAAACAGCACCATGATTGCGCCCGCGTACACGATGATTTGCACCGCCGCCAGCAGTTCCGCCCCGAGCAGCAGGTAAATTCCAGCCAGCGCCACCATCACCACGATCAGCGAAAGTGCGCTGTGGATCGGGTGCGTCTGGACGATCAGGTTCGCCGCCCCTCCCAGCGCGGCCGCCGCCAGCACAAAGAACAGAATGGTCTCCACGCTCATGGTTTCGCCCGCAGCAGCACCACCAGGCTCGTCCCCAGCACGTTGGCCAGTGAGAGCGGCAGCAGAAATTTCCAGCCGAATGCCATCAATTGGTCGTACCGGATTCGCGGCAGCGTTCCGCGCATCCACACGTAGAAGAACAGAATCACGAACACCTTCGCCGCCAGCCAGAACGGTCCCTGGATCACCGTCATCACGGCAGGCAGTGCGCATGCAGCTCCCACTCCCGCCAGCACGATTCCCACCACCGGAAGGATCTTCCGGCCGAGCGGTGTATGGTAACGCAGCCCGTTCCACACCAGCGCCACGCCGCCGATCACTCCTCCTGCAGTGGGCAGATAGAACGTCCAGTGGAATGACGGTGTATCCGGAAACGGCGATAGGTAACCGCCGAAGAACAGCACCGACACCATGAAGGACACCGTAACCATCGCCGCGTATTCCGCCATGAAGAACATGGCGAACTTAAAGCTCGCGTACTCCGTGTGGAAGCCGCCCACCAGTTCTTGCTCGCCTTCCGCCAGGTCAAAGGGCGTGCGGTTCGTCTCCGCCACCGCGGAGATGAAGAAGCACACGAATCCGAAGAACTGCGGAATGAAAAACCAGTTCCAGGCGCCGTGCTTTTGCGCTTCCACAATGTCGCGCAAGCTGAACGTGTTCGTCATCAGCACAATTCCGACTACCGACATCGTCATCGCCAGCTCGTAGCTCAGCATCTGCGCCGCGCTCCGCAGCCCGCCCAGCAGAGAATATTTATTATTGGAAGCCCATCCGCCCAGCGACACGCCGTACACGCTCAGCGCCGTTATCGCGAACACCACCAGCAGGCTCACGTCGGACTCGGTCACCGACAGCCACACCGGATGTCCGAAGATTTCCACCCGCGGGCCCAGCGGCATCACCGCAATCGTCGTCATTGCCAGCGCCAGGGCTAGAAATGGCGCGAAGAAAAAAACGAACCGGTCCACTCCCTCCGGCGTCGGGTCCTCTTTGAACAGAAATTTCGCCCCATCCGCCAGTGGCTGGATCAGCCCATACGGACCGACCCGTTCCGGCCCCCATCGCGATTGGATGTGCGCCACCACTTTCCGCTCGAACCAGCTCAGGTAGGCCACCACGGTCAGCAACCCGATAAACACCACGAGCACCTTCACCACCGACACCAGGATTTCCCCATGGCTCGCGAGGAAGCCGCTCATTCTGTTTTCCCCGCTTCCGCCAGTGATTCAATCATCATGCAGAATCGCCCCAGCGTGCCGCTCGTGAACAGCGAATCCTGTGCCGAACGGATGGCCCCCGCCGGCACGTCGAATGCTCGGTTTCCATTGCTCGGCGCCGCGCTGGATAGCACCGCGCCCCCGGCCAGCAGCCCCGCCAGGTCCACTCCATATCCCGGTACGTTCCGCCGGATCTCCTCAAACACCGCGTCCGGATTTCGGGCGTTCCAGGGCTTCCCGAGTCCTTTTCTCTCCAGCTGGTGGGCAAGGATGCGCAGGATGTCGAAATCGCTCCGCACTCCCGGCGGGTCCGCGCCTTTGCGCACCAGTTGCACCTCACCCGCCGTGTTCGTCACCGTCCCGTTCTTCTCGTACGCGCTTGCCGCGGGCAGCACCACGTCCGCCTCGCGCGAAGTTTCCGTCAGGAACAGATCGTGTGCCACCAGGAATTTCAGCCCGCTGGGCCGTCCTCCGCTTCCAAACGTCCGGAACGGGTTCGCCCCGACCACATACAACGCCTTCAGCGTCCCCGCTGCCGCCGCATCCAGCATCTGTTTTGCGGTCATTCCCGGACGGTCCGGCAGTTTCGCGCCCCACAGAGTCCCGAATTTCTCCCGTGCTGCGGCGTCATCCACTCTCGCGAAGCCCGGCAGCGCGTCGGGCAGTTGGCCCATCTCCGCGGCGCCGCGGGAATTTGCGTAATCTCCCAGCGGCATGTAACGCGTCTGCCCGGGCAGCGTCGCGCCCCACGCCACCAGGTCCGTCACCGCCGCGCCAGTTACACCCGCCCCAAAAAGAATCGCGACGTTGTTCTCCGCCTCGATGGCCTTCTTGATCGCCGCCAGCGGCTCTCCCGCGCCTGCCGGGGCCGCGCCCTTCCCGGCCAGTGCACGCGTTGCCGCGGCTTCCGCCCCCTCCGGGATGCGCGCGTACAATCTCGCCCGCCGCGCCAGTTTGATCTCCCCGGAGTCGACCACGTACACCCGCGCTCCCACGTGGCGTACGGCTTCCCGGATTCGCCAGTCCACCAGCGGGTTTTGCCGGCCAGTGTCGTTCCCGATCAGCAGGATGGCCGTCGCCGTTCCCAGCGCCTCCATCGTTAGGGCGCTCGCCGTTGCTTTCGACCCCAGCGCCCCGGCCAGTGACGCGTAGTCCGCCGTGCGGTGATGGTCCACGTTGTTCGTCCCGATCGTGGCCCGGGCCAGCCGCCCCAGCAGGTAGTTTTCCTCGTTCGTCGTCCGGTTCGATCCGATGAATCCGATCGCATCCGGCCCGCTCTCCGCCCGGATGGCGGCCAGCCGCGGCGCCACTTCTTCCATCGCCGCTTCCCACGTCACCGGCTCCAGCTTCGTCCCGCGGCGCACAAGCGGCTGCGTCAGCCGGTCCGGATGCTCCGTAAAGTCGAACCCGAACCGCCCCTTCACACACAGAAACTCGCGGTTGATACCGGACAGGTCGCGGTTGTTCGCACGCAGGATACGGTTGTTCCGCACGGAAAGGGTCGTCTTGCATCCATTCGAACAGTGCGCGCAGATCGTCCCGACATAGTGCATTTCCCACGGCCGCGTCTTATACCGGTAGGCCCCGCTTGTCAGCGCCCCCACGGGGCACACGTCGATGCACATTCCGCACTCTTCGCATTCCAGGTGGTCGCCCCGGTTGGGAATGATGGTCGAATGCACGCCCCGCTGGCCCACTCCCAGCGCTTTCACGTCCAGCCCCTCGTCGCACACACGCACGCATCGGAAGCACAGGATGCACCGCGGCGCGTCGTAATACACCAGTTCCGACCATTTCTCTTCCGGCTCGTGGATTTTTTCTTCCACGAACCGGCTCGTGTCCGCCCCGTAGCGGAACACCATGTCCTGCAGCTCGCATTCGCCGCCCTTGTCGCACACCGGGCAGTCCAGCGGGTGGTTGGTCAGCAGAAATTCCAACATTGCCTTCCGGCCTTCGCGGACCTGTGGCGTGTCCGTCCGTACCACCATCCCGTCCACGGCTGTCAGCGTGCACGCCGTCTGCAGTTTCGGCGCTTTTTCAACCTCCACGAAGCACATCCGGCAGGCGGCCTGCAGCGACAGTCCGGGGTAGTAGCAGAACGACGGCACCTCGATTCCCATCCGCCGCGTTGCTTCAATCACCAGCGTTCCCGCGGGGACGGTCACCGGCCGTCCGTCAATCGTCAGCGTGACTAGCTTCTGCTCCGCCATCTCTCCCCGTGGCACAGGCTTTCAGCCTGCGCGCCTCTCCATCCCGCCCTCGAATTCCCCCTTACTTCTGCGCGGTCTCCTCCGCCGCCATCACTTCGGCTCCCACCCCCTACGCATTCACCATCGTGGATTTCAACGGGCACCGCCCGCTCAAGTGATCCTCGAATTCACTCCGCCACTTCCTCACGATCGACTCCGTTGGCATTGCCGCCGCGTCACCCAGTGGGCAGAACGTGTGCCCGAGAATATTTTTCGAAAGCTCGTGCATCAGCGGAATGTCCTCCGCCCGCGCTCCGCCGTCGTGGAATCTCGTCAGAATCTTGCGCAGCCACGTGGTCCCTTCCCGGCACGGGATGCACCACCCGCACGATTCATGCGCGTAAAACGCCATGATCCGCCGCGCCAGTTCCACCATGCAGGTGTCTTCGTCGTACACCACCACTCCCGCCGACCCTAGCATCGAACCGATCTTCGCCACTGCGTCGTAGTCCATCGCCACGTCGCATTCGTCGGCTTTCAACAGCGGCGTCGAGCTCCCGCCGGGGATCACCGCCTTTAATTTCTTTCCGCCCCGCACCCCGCCGGCCACCTCGTTGATCATTTTGTTCAGGTTGTAGCCCATGGGAAGCTCGTATATCCCCGGCCGCACCACCTGCCCCGATATTCCGAACAACCGCGTGCCCCCATTCTTCGGCGTTCCCAGTTTGGCGAACCAGTCCCCGCCGTTCAAAATGATCGACGGCACGCTCGACAGCGTCTCCACGTTATTGATCACCGTCGGGCACCCGTACAGCCCCACCACTGCCGGAAACGGCGGCCGGATTCGCGGGTAGCCCCGCTTGCCCTCCAGCGACTCCATCAGCGCCGATTCCTCGCCGCACTCGTACGCCCCGGCTCCCGTGTGCGTGCACAGGTCGAAATCGAATCCCGTTCCAAACAGGTTTTTCCCCAGTTTTTTCGCCCCGTACGCCTCTTCGATGGCCTCGTCCAGGATGTCCAGCACGTACCGGTATTCTCCGCGAATGTAGATGTATCCCTGGCGCGCGTTTACCGCCCGCCCCGCGATGATCATCCCCTCGATCAACTGGTGCGGGTCCAGCTCCATCAGTGGACGGTCCTTGCAGGTGGCCGGTTCGCTCTCGTCTGCGTTGCAGATGATGTATTTCGGCTTCGTCGTTTCCTTCGGCACGAAGCTCCACTTCGTTCCCGTCGGGAATCCCGCGCCACCGCGTCCCCGAAGCGCCGATTTTTTTACCTCGTCCACGATCTGCTCCGGCGTCATCGCCGTCAGCGCCTTCTCCACTGCCTTGTACCCGTCGTGTTTCAGGTACACGTCGATCTTTCGCGCGTTGGGCACGCGGAATCGCTTGCTCAGCACCAGTACTTCGTCCGGATGCGGTTTCTCGGCGATCCCCGTGATCCGCTCCACCGGCTTCGGTTTCCGCCCCGCGCGCACCTCGTCCAACATGCGGTCCAGATCCGCAGGCTTTACGTTCTCGTAGTAGTCGTAGTTCAGCTGTACTGCCGGCGCGCCCGTGCACGCTCCCAGGCACTCCACTTCTTCCAGCGAGAACATGCCGTCTGCCGCCGTTTGTTTGTGTCCGATCCCCAGCCGTTTTTTCGCGTGCTCCAGCAGTTCCTGGCCCCCGCACGCCATGCAGGAAACGTTCGTGCACACCTGCACGTGGCATTTCCCCCATTTCTCCCGGTGCAGCATGGAGTAGTACGCCATCGTCTCGGTCACCTGCAGCACGTTCGTCCCGGTCCGCTGCGCGATCTCCGCGATCATCTCGTCGCTCACGTGCCCGTATTCGTCCTGCGCGTACATCAGCATGGGGATCAGCGCCGAACGCTTCACCGGATAGCGCCCGATGAGTTGCTGGAATTTCTGCTCCAGTTTGGGTGGCAGTGTCATCACCGGTCGATCTCTCCCAGCACGATATCCAGCGTCCCGATGCACGCCACCGCGTCCGCCACGAGCCTCCCCACGCACAACAACGGCAGCGCCTGCAGGTTTACAAACGAGGGCGCCCGGAATTTCACCCGGAACGGTTTCGGCGATCCGTCGCTCACCATGTACGTGCACATCTCTCCCCGCGGAGATTCCACCCGCTGGTGTACCTGTCCCGCCGGCGGTGAAAACCCTTCCGTAAAAATCTTGAAGTGGTAGATCAGCGCTTCCATTTCCGTCTTCATTTTTTCCCGCTGCGGCGGAATAATTCCCGGGGCGTCCGTTTTGATCGGCCCTTCCATCGGCATCTTCGCCATGGCCTGCTTCACAATGGACAGGCTCTGCCGTATCTCTTCTAGCCGCACCAGGTACCGCGCGTAGCAGTCGCTCTCCGTCCGCGTCGGCACCTCAAATTCGAATTCGTCGTAGCTCGAGTAAGGAAAGTACTTCCGCACGTCGTAGGGCACTCCCGCCGCCCGCAGCGTCGGACCGGATACGCCCCACGCAATCGCGTCCTTCGGCGAGATCACCCCCACGCCCACTGTCCGGACCCGCCAGATCCGGTTTTCCGTTAGCAGGTCCTCGTATTCCTTCAGGTGCGCGGGGAATGCATCCACAAACGCCTTCACCCGGTCCAGCCAGCCCGCCGGAGGTTCCAACGCCAGCCCGCCCGTACGGAAGTAGCTCGTCATCATCCGCTGCCCGGAAACGAACTCGAAGATCTTCATGATCTCTTCGCGCTCGCGGAAGCAGTAGAGGAACACCGACATCGCGCCCAGATCGATCGCATGCGTTCCCAGCCACACCAGGTGCGACGCAATCCGTGTCAGTTCCGCGAGCAGCACCCGCACGTATTGCGCCCGTTTCGGCACTTCCAGCCCCAGCAGCTTTTCCGTCGCCAGGCAGTAGCACAGGTTGTTTGACAGCGGCGAAAGATAATCCATCCGGTCCGTCAGCGTGATCGCCTGCGAGTACGTCTTCGATTCGCACGATTTCTCGATTCCCGTATGCAGGTAGCCGATGTCCGGCTTCGCCGAGACCAGCGTTTCCCCGTCCAGTTCCAGCGCCACGCGCAGTACCCCGTGCGTCGAGGGGTGCTGCGGCCCCATGTTCAGGACCATCGCCTCCCCGGCGCCCGCGGGCGTATCTACGGTCGTGGTCATCAGCGGTGCCCTTCGGTCGGATAATCTTTGCGCAGCGGATGGCCTTCCCAATCCGCCGGCAGCAGGATTCGCGTCAGCTCCGGGTGGCCCTCGAAGCGGATTCCGAACAGGTCGAAAACCTCCCGTTCGTGCCAGTTTGCCGTTGGCCAGATCGTCGTCACACTCGGCACGGTCGGATCTGAACTCGAAGCCCACGTCTGCAGCCGCAGCGTGTGCCGGTGCCGGATGGACAACATGTGGTACACCACCGCAAATCGCGGCTCGTTCGGCAGGTGGTCGGTTGCCGTTAGATCGCTCAGAAAATCGAATTCCAGCTCGGGGTCGGAATGCAGGTAGTTCGCCACACGTTGCAGGTTTTCCCGGGCCACCGTCACCGTCAGTTCCCCGCGATACGTTTCCGTGCCGCAAATAGCGGCGGCGTCCCAGGCGGTCAGTCTTGCCGCTACCGGGTTCACTTGGGTCTCGACGGTTTCCGCCATGCGCGTTACCTCGATCCTCGTGACCAGCTTGGGTTTCGGCTTACTTGTTCCAGTCGAGCGCGCCCTTCTTCAGCAGGTAGATGTATCCCACCAGCAAGACGCCGATGTACACCAGCATCTCGTAGAAACCAAACACCCGCAGTTCGCGGTACACATAAGCCCACGGGTAGAAGAAGATCGCTTCCACATCGAACAGGATAAACAAGATAGCTACAAGGTAGAACTTTACGTCGAACGGATGCCGCGCGTCCCCAGTCGGCCTCATCCCGCACTCGTAGATTTGCGCCTTTTCCCGGCTGGGCCGTCGCGGGCCCACCAGTGTCGAGAGCCCGAGCAGCGCGCCTGCCAGCGCCATAGCCACCAGGATATGAATTAGCAACGGGACGTAGTTTCCTAGGTAGCCGGGTGCCATGGTCGCGCTGGTATAATAGCGATGCGAGTGCAGTCCGGTCAATCAACTCCGCGCCGTCGGGCTTGGGCCTTGACTCGGTGGTCCGCGCGGTCCTTCCGTTTTGACCGGTCTCCGCTACGAACAGGGCTCCGTGCCGCTCGGATTCAATAGCGACTTGAAACTCGGCGACCTCGTCCTCCACATCCAAACGGAGGATCGGCGGCCGCGCTCGACTGCCGTCGACACCACTGTCTACGCCGGCGGCCGCGTCGTCTACCGTCGCAAGACGAGTTACGACGACCAGGCCCACCAACCCGGCTTCGACGATGCCTCCGTCCGCCAGTTGCTCGAAGATCAGCACCGCTCCATCCTCGAAGGCCTCCGTAGTGGCGAGATTGCTGTGGACACATTCCCTCCTCCCCCCGCCCGCACCGCTCCCAGTTCCGCCGGCGATGTCGTGGTTCCTGGCGAGTGGCCCAATCGGACCGGAACAGCGATCATGCCCGCCCCTCCATCGCTCATTCGCGTCCTGCTCACCAACCCTGCTTCTTGGCTTTCCGCCGGCTCTGCCAGGCTCTTGATCGAAGTCCGCGCTCGCGAGCCCGAGCGTCCCATTCCCGATGCCGTTGTGGAAGTCAGTTTCGAAGGCGCTCCCCGGCCACTCATCTTCAAGACCATCACCGACGCGCAAGGTCGTGCCGAGGTTGGTTTCCCGCTTCCCAAGTTCGGTCCCAGCGGCGCTTCACTCGTCATCCGCGCGTCCTGCGAAGCAGGTCACGACGAAATCCGTTATTCTTTGCGCCCCAAGTCCAGCAATTCCGGCGATTAGCAGCCCTCTGAGTCGGTGCCGGTTGGATCCACGCTGTATCGAAGCTCGGAAGCTCCCGCCCCCGCGCACCAGGCCCTCGCCGGATCATTCACTTCGTTGCCTGTGGTTGTTCCATGTTGCCCGGCCGTACGTTGGCCCGTAGCCGGAACAGAGGTGAGGTGGAGAAGGGAAGCGGGCGAAGCGGCAAATCTGGCTCCGGGGCTTGGACTCGAACCAAGATAGCGGGATCCAAAGTCCCGAGGCCTACCAGTTAGCCGACCCCGGAGCCGCACCGCAAATTCGACTGGTCTTCAGTGTATCAAACCTCCGGCGCCCCCAGCAGCCGGGGTTATGATGCCTGCCCATGGATGCGAATGAACGCGCATTTGGCGTGTCCTTTCAGCGGACGCTCCGGTTTGCCAGGCGCTTAGTCCATGACGGCCTTCCGAAGGGCGATTCCGGCCTTCGCAATCTGATGGCGTTTGTCCTGAATCACCAGACCCCATCCGGATATCCGTATGTGCTCACATACGCGTTCTGCCGCCGGCAGCGCGCCGCAAACGAAATCCTTCCCCTCGCCGCTTCGGTTCATCTCCTGCAGCAGTCCTCTTTTCTCCTGGACGATATCTTCGACTGCGGTGAGCTGCGTTACGGACAACCTGCCGTCTACAGGAAATTCGGCGTCAGCCAGGCGATCATTGCTGCCCAACTGCTCCAGGGAATCGCGTTTCGCTGCGTCGGCAAGGAACTCGCGCGGGGCCGGTTGCGCAACGGTGGAAGAGTACTCGGTCTTCTGAGCCGGATTTTCTTGGACGGTTATGTCGGGCAGTATCTGGACCTCGCCAACATCGGCCGGGCCAGTCTCTCCGTTGGGGAATACCTCCGCATCATCGCGCTCGGCGCCGGACGCGCCTTCGGCAACGTCGCACGCTGCGGCGCGCTCCTGGCCGGTAAATCGGAAAGGGACGTTCGGCTCCTCGGCAAGTTCGCACACGCCTATGGCATGGCGCTGTTCATCATCGACGATATTACCGACCTGCTCCCTGCCCGGCAGACGGGCAAGACCTATGCCTGCGACCTGAAGGGTCGGAGAATGCGCTTGCCGTTGATCTTGGCTTTGCGCCTTGCGAATCAGGAACAGAGGAAACTGCTGCGTCTGTTCTTGCGGAACGATCCGGCACGCCGCCCGCGCATCGAACAGGTGGCGGCCGTCATTGTGAACTGCGGCGCATGCCAGGCCAGCCAGAGTGCGGCACGGCACTATCTGCGCGCATCCCTCTCCACCCTGTCGAGGCTGGAGCCGGGCATCACGGTCACTCGTCTTCGTTGGCTTGCGGAGAGGTTGCTTCCGCTGGTGTAGCGGCAACGCCGGAGAATCTCGGGGGGGGGACTACCTAGCCCGTGCCGCCTTCTTTCGCCTGCTCGTTTTCTTGGCGGCAGCCTTTGGGCCGGGCTTCCTGAGTTCGGTGGCAACTGCCTTCGCCAGTTTTTTCACTAGATCGTTTTGGATGCGCGTTTCGAGAACCATGGCCGCTGTGCTCCTCTCATGCGCCCGGAGCGCTGTAACTCCCCGCGAATTCATGCTTATAGGATAAGCGCTCGGCGATTGTCAATGCATTCCCTCCACACTCACTGGGAAAATCCCGCCTGCTCCAGTATCTTTCTCACCCGCGGATCCGATTGCAGGCTCTGAAATTCCGGAGCCGTGCGCACGTAGGCAAGCGCGATTTCGCGCCCTTCGAGTGCCTTTCTCAGCCACTTCACCGCGGCATCGGCATTTCCCAGCCGGGCATAGAACCTCGCGATATTGTACGGAGACTCGTCGTAGTTGATAATCTTGCCCTTTCTCGCGTCTTCCTCCGCACGCTCCACTCGCGCCCGCCAGTAGCCCTTCTCCCCATCGCGGCTGTAGGCTTCTCGCAGGGTTGCCGCCTCACGGCTGGCCTCCTCCGCGGATTCGCCTTGTGTTACGGCGGCCGTCTCGCTTTCGGCGATCGCTTCCTGGTACATCCCCTTGTATTCGTACGCGTCGCGCAGCGCCTGGTGTGTCAACGGGTAATTCTTTTGCAGGTCGAGGGCTTTTCGGAGCTGGTCGATCGCTCCGTCGTACTTCCCGGCCCGTGTCAATATGTCCCCGGCGGTCACACGGATGATCAGCGACAGCGGATCCAGTTCCTGCGCTTTTTCAATCTCGGTGATGGCCTCGTCGAATCGGCCCATATAGGTCAGACACTGCGCATACCACTGGTGAGCCGTGGCGTAATTCGGATTCAGCGAGATGGCTCTCCGGAATTGCCGCTCCGCCCCCGCAAAATCCCAATCGTCGTCGGCCGCAATCGCTGCTAATGAGGTGTGGGCCTGCGCCAGCGAATCATCCAACTGGACCGCCTTCAGCGCCGCCGCCTGTGCCCGTTCGTGATATTCCTTGGGCGAAAGGTCGCTGTACACCGGTAGCAGGTGATACGCGTTGGCCAGCCCGGAGTACGCCAGAGCGTAGTTGGGATCCTTCGCGATCGCCATCTGGAAGTATTCGATGCTTTTCTTCAGCGATTCTGCGGTTCTTTGGTTCAGGTAGTACAGGCCCCGCAGATACGGATCGTGAGCCTCGGGGTCCACCGCCCGGTCACCGCCGAGCTGGGCCTGCTCCTGCGGTGTCAGTTTGATTTCGATTTGGCGCGCTACGGCCTGCGCCACCTCGCCCTGCAGCTTGAAGACATCCTTCAGGCTGCCCTCATAGCTGTCTCCCCACAACTGCCGTTCTGGCTTTGCCTGGATCAGTGTCGCGGATATGCGTGCCTGCTCGCCCGATCGCAGCACCGAGCCTTCCACCACCGCATCCACCCCCAGTTCCCCGGCAATCTTGGGGACCGTCTTATGCGTCCCCTTGTACTGCATCACCGAAGTTCGTGACACCACCCGCAGACTGCTGATCTTTCCTAGATCCGTGATCAATTCGTCCGTCATCCCGTCCGCAAAATAGTCTTGCTCGGGATCCCCGGATAGATTTTGGAGAGGAAGCACGGCGAGGGAGCGGATCTTTGTTCCAGGGGTACCGGTCAGCCGTTCGCGCCAATTGCCCGGCACCAGCGCGAACGCCACCGCCAGCGCCACCGCGATTCCCAGCGCCGCTTCCCACATCAACCGCCGCCGTCGCGGCGGTTCGCGCCTTTGGACCGGCACCATCGTCGACCCCGCGGTCAATCGCCGCAGGTCCGCTACGAGTTCCTTTGCCGACTGGTAGCGGTGCTCCGGATTTTTCTCCAGACATTTCAGAATCACGCCCTCCAACGCGGGCGTGATTTTCGGATTGGAGGCGCTCGGTGGCCGCGGCGTATCGTACAGAATGGCGTGCATCAGCCGCATCGGCTCCCGGTCCTGCCCGAACGGCCGCTGGCCCGTCGCCATCTCGTAGAGCACCCCGCCCGCTGCGTATAGATCCGTCCGCGGGTCCACTGCTTCGCCGCTCACCTGTTCCGGCGCCATGTAGGGCAGCGTGCCCGGCGCCGCGTAGGTTTCCGTCAGCGATTGCGTCGGCGCCGGCTCTCCGCCCGGCCCGAGCAGCATGGCAAGTCCGAAATCCAGAATCTTCAGCCGGTCGTCCGGCGTCACCCGCAGATTGTTCGGCTTCAGGTCCCGGTGCACCACGCCGTGCGCATGGGCCGCGGCCAGTCCCTCCGCGAGTTGCAGGCCCAGGTGCAGGATCTCTCGCTCCGGCACCGGGCTTCCCCCCACCTTTTCGCTTACCGTGCTTCCCGCCACGTATTCCATCACGAGGAAATTCACCGGCCCTTCGCTGCCGAATTCGTGCACTGTGCCGATGTTGGGATGGTTGATGCGCGAGAGCGCCAGCGCTTCCTGATGGAACCGTTTCCGCGCCGTTTCGTCACCCAGCGCCCCCGCCGGGAGCACCTTGATGGCCACGTCCCGTTGCAGTTTTTCGTCGCGGGCGCGATACACCACACCCATTCCTCCGGCCCCGATTTTTTCCTCTATTCGAAAATGTCCCAGTCTTTGGCCGATCATGTGTGGGCCTTCCGGCCGCTTGCGGTGTTCTCGCGATGTTAGGCGTCGCTACCGGGCAAGTCAACGCGCCGCCGGGATAGCGGATACGGACGGGA
>DATKNR010000153.1:0-48784 GCA_035541255.1 Patescibacteria group bacterium
TCCACCAGAAACGTTCCGTCACGCGTCATGCCCGTCAGCACCTTTTCGTACGGGTCCACTTCGCGCACATACCACACGCGCGTCAGCAGCACGCCGCGCTCCGTCGTCGCGATCATCTTTTCCAGCGAAGACTCGCCGCCCTCGATCACCAGATTCATCGGCGCCTCGCCGTACTCATTCGGCAACGGCAGCCCGTGCCCCGTCGGCTTCGCCTTCATCTTTTTCGCGGTCGCGCGCGAATACACCAGCCGCATCGGCACTCCCGCTTCCACCAGCCGCACGCGCTCGCGCGGCACTCCTTCGCCGTCAAACGGCGCTCCGCTCTGCTGCGGATGGTACACGTCGTCCCACAGCTCGATATTCTTTCCGAACACCGGCTTCCCCATCCGGTTGTTGAAGCAGGAGCGATTGTCACCCACGGCCGTACCGGCAAAGTCGTAGAAGAGGAATCCGGCCAGATCCAGCACCGCAGCAGGCTCGAGAATCACCGTCATCCGCCCCGGCGTAATCTCCCTCGGCTTCCGCGAGGTCTCCGCCTTCTCCATCGCACGCCGCGCGAGTTTTTCCGGGTCAATTTCCTTTAGGTCCGGTGAGGTCGCCTTCGCCCATCCCGACGAATCCCCGTCCATCGCCGTGATCGAGAATTGCGCACGCGTCTGGGCGTGATACGCGAACACACCCAGCGAATTCGCGATAGCCATCGCGTGCGCGCCTGTCGAAAAAATTCCCGCAGCGGTGTGCTTCCCGCGCCCTGCTTCCCGGCACAGCGCTGCCACCACGCGCGCACGATCCCCCGGAGTGGCCACCGCCGTGGACTCGAAAAATCTCCGCACTGGCTTCGCCCCGCCGCTCGCTGCGGGCCTCGCCATCGGCAGCAGCCTGGGATTTTTCGGCTGGTGCCGGGCCAGATCCAGCGCCGCCCGCGCCGCCCGTTTCAGCGACTCGTCGTCGCTCCGGTTCGTCGTTGCGCGCGCCGTCCGCCCGTCCACCACCGCGCGCACCGAAATGTCTAGGCGCTCCTCCGCCACATTCTGGTGGATTGTGTTGTTGGCAAATCGCGTCAGCGCGTCCGATTCCGCCTCAATCGTGACTTCCGTCTCGTCGGCCTCGCTGAGCGCCAGCACGCGCGCGGCAATCCGCCGCAGTTCCGCGTGCGACGGCACTAGGTCCGCGGCCTCCCCGGTCCCGGCACTCAAACGCCGCGATTTGTGGCCCGCTCTCATTTTGCGAACGCCGCTCCGATCTTCACGTTCCGGAACCGCGCCGGCGCCGCACCGTGTCCGGTCCCCATCACCTGCTGCGGCTGCCCTTTTCCGCAATTCGGCGTGCCCCATAGCGTCCATTCTTCCGGCCCGCAGATCGCGTCGCACGAATTCCAGAATTCCGTGGTAATCCCGCTATAACTGGGATTTTTCAGCATCCGCACCCGCTTCCCGCCTTTGATCTCCCACGCAATTTCCGTGGAAAACTGGAAGTGGTACCGGTGATCGTCAATGGACCACGACCGGTTCGTCTCCATCCAGATTCCGTCGTCGGTCGACTCCACCAGTTCCGCGCTTGTTCCCTTTCCCGGCAGCAGGCTCACGTTGGTCATGCGGATCATCGGGAGCCGGTTCCAGTTCTCCGCCCGCACCGTTCCGCCGGACTGCTTCTCTCCCACCAGCGCCGCCGTCTCGCGGCTCGACAAATATCCGGTGAACAACCCATTCGTGATAATCGGCGTACATCGCGCCGGCACGCCCTCGTCGTCGTACCCGAAGGTGCCCAGCCCCGGCCCGTGCGTCAGGCGCGCGTCCGCAACCACATTCACAATTTCCGACCCGTATCGCAGCGTCCGCAGTTTGTCGAGCGTCAGAAAACTCATCCCCGCGTAATTCGCTTCCATTCCCAGCACGCGGTCGAGTTCGATCGGATGCCCCACCGATTCGTGGATTTGCAGGCCCAATTGCCCGCTCTCCAGCAGCAGTGTGCGCGTGCCTTCCGGGCACTGCGCTGCCGAGTGCAGCGCCACTGCCTCTTCCGCCACTCGCGGTGCGTGTCTCACCAGATCGAAAGATTCCACCAGTTCGTAGCCTTCCAGCGTGTGCTGTCCGCCGAAGCTATTCGGATAGGACCGCTTCTGGATTTCGTCCCGCGCAAAGCTGGTGGCCACGATCCCCGCTCCCGACTGCACTTTCACCTGATGAATCCTCGAACCTTCCGTGGAAACGTAGAACTGCTCGATTCGCCGGAACGCCATGGAGGTCTCTGCCAGCGTCACGCCCTTCACCGCGCGCATCGCCGCGTCCGCAGCAAGCAGCAGGTCGAGCTGCCGTTCCACCGGAATCCGAAACGGGTCTTTCACAAACGGGTTCTGCCAGGTGTCCACCGCAGGCGCTTCGGGCGCCAACAGCACATCCTTCAATTTCGCCAGCGCCGAAGCTTTGGCGATGGCCACCGCACGCGCCGCGCATGCGGAGACACCCTCACGAGTCAGCCGGTCCGTCGAAGCGAACCCCCATGCCCCCGCTGCAATCACCCGGATGCCCAGCCCCAGTGATTCCGCCTCGTTCAGCGTTCCCACTTCGCCGTTTTTCGTGGAAAGGTCGCGCGAGCGGACGTCCATTACGCGGGCATCGGCGTAGGAAGCTCCACGCCTCCGCGCCGTCTCCATCGCAATTGTGGCGAGATCAAACATGTGCGTCCGCGTGCCCGCTGCATTCTAACTCACGGCGCGCAGTCCGATGTAAGAGCGGGAAGTGAAAACCGAATTTCCCGGCGCCCCGCGAATTCCCAATTTTCGAGTTTCGACCTGCTCAGGTGCCTTCTTGCCAAGACGCCAGGTAATGTTCCTGTTCCGTGGTGAGCTTGTCGATCTGGATCCCCATGGATTCGAGCTTCAATCGTGCAATTTGCTTGTCCAGGTGTTCCGGCACGGAATACACCTCCGCCTTCAGCTCCTTATGGTGCTGTTTCATGTATTCAGCAGAGAGCGCCTGGTTCGCGAAGCTCATGTCCATGACGCTTGCCGGATGCCCTTCCGCCGTGGCCAGGTTCACCAGCCGGCCCTCGCCGAGCACAAAAATTTTCCGCCCGTCCTTCAACTGGAACTCATCCACCAGCGGCCGCGCCTCGCGCTTCGCCGTCGAGAGCTTTTCGAGCGCCGGCAAGTCAATTTCCACGTTGAAATGTCCGGCATTGCACAGCACCGCTCCGTCTTTCATCAACTGGAAATGTTCCGCGGTCAGCACGCTTTTGTCGCCGGTCACCGTCACAAACACATCGCCCAGCTTTGCCGCTTCGCGCATCGGCATGACCCGAAAGCCGTCCATCGTGGCCTCAATCGCGCGAATCGGATCCACTTCGGTCACGATCACATCCGACCCCAGCCCCTTCGCGCGCATGGCCACGCCGCGCCCGCACCAGCCGTAGCCCGATACCACCATCTTCAGCCCCGCCAGCAGCAGATTTGTTGCGCGCAGTATTCCGTCAATCGTCGATTGGCCCGTCCCGTACCGGTTGTCAAAGAAGTGCTTCGTCATTGCGTCGTTCACCGCAATCACCGGAAACTTCAGCGTTCCGTCTTTCGCCATCGCGCGAAGCCGGATTACACCCGTGGTCGTCTCCTCGGTCCCCCCGATCACGTTCGGGAGCAGATCGGTGCGCTTGGTCAGCAACGTCGTCACGAGGTCTGCGCCGTCGTCCATCGTCATGTGCGGCTTGTGGTCCAGCGCGGCGGCGATGTGCGCGTAATAGGTCGCGTTGTCTTCGCCCTTGATCGCGTACGTCGGAATGCTGTAGTCCTTCACCAGCGACGCGGCCACCTCATCCTGCGTCGAGAGCGGATTCGACCCGCACACCACCACGTCCGCTCCCCCGTCCCGCAGCGTGATGGCCAGGTTTGCCGTTTCACTGGTCACATGAAGGCACGCGGACAGCCGCAGTCCCTTGAGCGGCTGTTCCTTGATAAAACGCTTACGGATCAACTGAAGCACGGGCATCTGCTGGTTGGCCCACTCGATTTTTCGCTTTCCGCGCTCGGCCAGGCCGAGGTCCTTCACGTCGCCTGCGAGGCGTTCCGTCGTGCTCACACGTGTCTCCTTTGACGTTTGGTTGTACTGCGAAGAAAAACGATTGCGCGAATCAGCGGCGCGCGGCCACCTCGGCCGCACTCAACCCGGCTGCCTGTCTCAGCGCTTCCACCTTCCCGGTCTCTTCCCAGGTGAACCCGGCTTCCTGGCGTCCGAAGTGCCCGTAGGCGGCCGTGGCGCGGTAGACAGGACGTCGAAGGTTCAGAGTTTCGATGATGCCCCGCGGCGTGAGCGAAAAATTTTCGCGAATGATTGCGGTCATCTTTTCATCCGAGATTGCGCCCGTCCCGAACGTGTCCGCCATCACCGAAACCGGTTCGGCCACGCCGATGGCGTAGGCCAGCTGCACTTCCACTTTCCGCGCCAGTCCCGCGGCCACCAGATTTTTGGCAATGAACCGCGCCATGTAGCACGCCGAGCGGTCTACCTTCGTAGGATCCTTCCCGCTCAGCGCTCCGCCGCCGTGCCGGCTGTACCCGCCGTACGTGTCCACGATGATTTTGCGACCCGTCAGACCGGCATCGCCCATCGGTCCTCCGGTCACGAAACGCCCCGTCGGATTGATGTGGATCTTGGTCCGCGAATCGAGCATGCCCTCCGGAATCACCGGCCGGATCACGTGTTCCGTAATCCCTCTCTGCAGCTCTGGCGTGGAGACCTTGTCGCTGTGCTGCGACGATACCACCACGCAGTCCACCCGCGCCGGTCGCCCCTTGTGGTATTCCACCGTCACCTGGGATTTCCCGTCGGGCCGCAGGTAGGGCAACGTTCCGTTCTTCCGCATTTCCGACATCACCCGGCACAGCCGGTGTGCCAGTGTGATCGGCAGCGGCATCAATTCCTCGGTTTCGTCGCACGCGAACCCGAACATCAGCCCCTGGTCGCCCGCGCCACCCGTATCCACTCCCATGGCGATATCCGGGGACTGCTGCTTCACCGAGCAGATGACCGCGCACGTCTCGGAATCAAAACCGTGGTCCGAGTGCCGGTAGCCAATCTCATGCACCACTTTACGCACCAGATCGCTGTAATCCAGCCTGGCTGTCGTGGTGATCTCACCCGCCACCACTACCAGACCGGTGGTGAGCAGCGTCTCGCACGCCACGCGGCCATTCGGATCCTCGGTCAGCACGGCGTCAAGCACGGAATCCGATATCTGGTCCGCCATTTTGTCGGGATGGCCCTCGGTAACGGACTCCGATGTAAACAGAAAATTGCGTTCGTTGGAACTCAATGCGTTCTCCTGGAAGGGATCAAATCGGGGTTCCCTATTTTCTCTAGGTCGTTTTTCAGGCTAGCAAACGGCATCAGGGGTGTCAACGCATTCAGCCCAATGGGTTTCCGCGGTTGCCGAACGGCGACTTCCGCGGGTCGAACGGCGCGTCATACGCCTCCCTACGCTATACGGCGTCCGCTTCGGCCTCCACCGGCTCGGCAAAGCCGGTCCGCCGCCCCAGCAGGTACGCGCGGATGAACGCGTCCAGGTCGCCATCGAGCACGCGGTTCACGTCCCCTGTTTCCACCCTTGTCCGCAGGTCCTTCACCATCCGGTAGGGCTGCAGCACGTACGACCGGATCTGGCTTCCGAATCGGATGCCCCTCTTCTGTTCGTTCAGTTTGTTGGTTTCTTCCTGCCGCTTCTCGATTTCCAGCTCGTACAGCCTCGACCGCAGCAGCTTCATCGCGATTTCGCGGTTCTTGAACTGGCTCCGTTCGTTCTGGCACTGCACCACGATTCCGCTGGGAATGTGCGTGATGCGCACCGCCGTTTCCACTTTGTTCACGTTCTGACCGCCGTGGCCGCCCGCACGGTACGTGTCGATGCGGATGTCGTCGGGCTTCACGTCGATCTCGATCTTGTCGTCCACTTCTGGTGTCACAAACACCGATGCGAACGAAGTATGCCTCCGCGCCTGCTGATCGAACGGCGAAATGCGCACCAGCCGGTGCACCCCGCTCTCCGACGTCAGCAGCCCGTATGCGTTTTCCCCTTCGATCAGCACTGTCGCGTTCTTGATGCCCGCTTCTTCTCCCGGCGCCGAGTCCAGCACGGAGGCCCGGTAGCCGTGACGCTCCGCCCATCTCAGGTACATCCGCAGCAGCATTTCCGCCCAGTCCTGCGAATCGATGCCGCCCGCGCCCGGTTTGATCGTCACGATCGCGTTCAGCCGGTCATTTTCGCCGGAAAGCATCGTGGCGGTTTCCAGCTCACCGACCCAGGTCGCGGCCGTACCAAGCTCGCGGTCAATCTCCGCCAGCAGTTTTTCGCGTTCTGCCGCGTTGGTTTCCTCGTGGGCCAGCAGGAAGTAGCCTTCCAGATCGTTCAGCAGGCGAGCCAGTTTCTCGTCGCTCTGCACGGCGGTCTCCGCGCGCTTCCGCTCCTGCATGGTGCGCTGTGCCGCTTCCTGGTTTTGCCAGAAATCAGGCTCGGAAATCTGTTTTTCGAGGACGGTCAGGCGTTCCCGGTTGGCCGCGGCGTCAAAGGTAGCTCCGCACCAATTCGATCCGCTTCTTCAGCTCTTCACCGCGATGTTCAAGATCTTCAAGTATCATGCGTCTTTCCCGGATGCCGGCCGCAGGCCGTGCACCTCACCCTTCTTATTATTTTGGCATCGTCTAGTCAAATTTTCCAATTGCGGGATGCTTGCCGGCCGCGGGATTGCCTTCGTCTTCCGGTTCGTCTTCGCCCAGTTCTTCCTCTTCCTCCGGCAAGTGCCAGCTGTAGATAAGGAACCAGACCGACACCGCAACCGACAGATACGCCAGCCAGTCGCCGAATCGCGTGTAAATCGTCATATTCTCGCGAAATCCGTACGGCGCGATGAGCACTGTGCGCCGGTCCGGCGGAATCGCCGCCACAATCCGGCCGTAGGGGCTTATGGAGGCTGTAATACCCGTGTTTGTCGCGCGCAGCAGCCATCTGCGGTTCTCCACTGCGCGAACGCGCGCCTGCGCCAGGTGTTGCTCCAGGGCCGCGGAGTGTCCGAACCAGCCGTCGTTCGACAGATTGATCAGCAGCCGCGCCCCGCGCTTCACGAACTGCCGGATTTCATCCGGAATCACCGCTTCATAGCAGATGAACACGGAGAATCGTCCGCCGGGCAGCTCACCCACCGCGTACGTGGTCCCGCGCTGAAAATCTCCCACTTCCGCCGTTATGGTGTTCGCAAACCACAGCCACTTCCGCCACGGAATGAACTCCCCGAAAGGCACCAGTTCGATCTTGTCGTATGAAAATACCTTGTGCCCGGACGCGTCCACCATCACCGCCTCGTTGTACGGCTGCGGCTGGCCGCTCGGCCCCGGGTTCCAGCCCACCACTCCCGCAATCACATTGTTCGCCGTGGTCAACGCCAGCCGCGAGATCAGTGCCACAAATCGCGGATCTTGCCAGTAGAACGGTGCCGGACATTCCGGCCAGACCACCATCCCGCGCGTCCGCTTCGACGCTTCCGCGCTCATCGCCTCCAGTTCGTCCAGTTCGCTCACGTGCCGGTCCAGCCAGTCTGGCGGATAGGACATGGACTGCGGAAAATTTGTCTGCACCAGAACCGCGACGTGATCCGGCTGCTCCAAGGGCACAAATTGGTCGCCCACCAGCACGGCGGAAAGCACGATCACGCCCGTAATGATTCCGGTAAGCCATGCGGTGCGCGTCCGCGTGAGCAGCACCCACGCCACCAGCGCGTTCGACGCCGCCAGCACGAACGACAATCCGTAGATTCCGGTGATGCTCACCAGTTGCAATAGCCCCAGATGCACCGCCCCTGCATAGCCCAGCAGATTCCAGGGAAATCCCAGACCCAGTTCGTAGCGCCGCACCAACTCGGTCGTCACCCACAGGAACGGCGCGGCTACGCACGCCCGCGCCAAGGAGCGCCGGCCGCACCACGCCACTCCCGCCGCGAACAGCCCGGGGCAAACCGACAGCACTACGATGAGCAGGAAAAACACTCCCGCAGCCAGCGGCGGATCCATGCCGCCGTGAACGTGCATCACCGTGTAGATCCAGGGGAGGGAAAGTCCGAAAAACATCACCCCGTGCGCCCAGCCGTACACGAAACCGCGCCACGGGCCCGCCCCCACACACGCACCGATCAGCAGCGCGAGCGACATCCAGGCAAGGATGCCGATGTCATAAGGAGCAAACGCGAAGGCGAGGGAAATCCCGGAGGCGAGTGCCGCGATCCAGCGCAGCCGGGTGCTCATTCTGTGGCGACTCGCTCAGCGCTTGGCGATCGCTTTAAAGCCCTCGTGGGCGAGCGCCGTCTTGGCCTGTTCCGCGGACTTGGCGTCCGGGAACGGTCCCACCTGTACGCGATACCAGTCGTCCGTCGACGGAGTCAGGACAAATGCGGGAAATCCCTTCTCCTGAAGAAGTTTTGCCAGATTCAGTGCGTCGGATTCGTTTCGGTTTGCGGCCACCTGCAGCACGATGGACCCGCGGGGAATCTCCGGCGCCTTCAGCAGTCCGGGAATTGGGTGGCCTCCGTTGCCCGAAGCCTTGGCGGGGGCCTTGCTTGCAGCCGGCGGCGCGGAGGATGCGCTCGTTGCGGCTGGATTTGTCGCCGTGGA
The DNA here is from genome assembly GCA_035541255.1 of Patescibacteria group bacterium. Taxonomy (GTDB): domain Bacteria; phylum Acidobacteriota; class Terriglobia; order Acidiferrales; family UBA7541; genus JOPF136. The sequence continues at coordinate 8,646 of DATKNR010000153.1, forward strand.
ACCGCCGCTGGGCGTAGCCGATGGCCATCCCGGTGCCGCCGGCTCTTCTTTGGCGGGCGTTGCCGAAGTTGTCGCCGCGGGCTTCGTGGCCACAGCCGCGCTGCCGCTCTTCTCGAACTGGGCCCTGCCCATCTCGTAGCCCAGGATGAAAAATACGCAACAGAGTACGACGATGCCCAGGAAGAGAGCGACCAGATGGCCGCTTCCTATCGTTCGTTCCCCGCGCCCTTCTGCCATTCGATTTCCCCCCGAATGCGTTTCCGCGGCCGGAAGAACCTAAACGCCTGTCCGCTGTCTTATCCCGCCGGGCCCCCGCCCCTCTTCTCGTCAGGCCCCGCCCCGCGGTTACTTCGGTGCGAGCGACTTGCCCTGCGACTGTGCCCAGAGATTAATGATATCTACCGGAAGCGGGAACACAACCGTTGTGTTCTTCTCTGCTCCAATCTCAGTCAATGTTTGCAGATAGCGCAACTGAATCGCCGCGGGCCGCTGTTCCAGCACCTGGGCGGCGTCGGCGAGCTTGGCCGCGGCCTGGAACTCGCCGTCCGCGTGGATCACCTTGGCTCGCCGTTCGCGCTCTGCCTCCGCCTGGCGGGCTATGGCGCGCTGCATCGTTTCCGGGATGTCCACCTGCTTCAGCTCCACTTTGGTCACCTTGATGCCCCACGGCTCCGTGTCCTGGTCCAGAATGAGCTGTATCTTTTCATTCACCTTGTCGCGCTCGGAGAGGATTTCGTCCAGCTCAAACTGGCCGCACACGCTCCGCAGCGTGGTCTGCGCAAGCTGCGAGGTGGCGTAGATATAGTTCTTCGTGCGTGAGAGCGCAAGGTTTGCGTTGATCACTTTGAAGTAGCACACCGCGTTCACTTTTGCCGACACGTTGTCCTTCGTGATCACGTCCTGCGGCGGCACGTCCAGTGTCTCGATCTGCAGCGAGATCCGGTACAGCGTATCGATCGGCCACACCACGATCTTAAGCCCGGATCCCTTCGGCACCTGCAGCATCCGCCCCAGCCTCAGAATTACACCGTTCTCCCACTCCTTGATGATGAACACCGAGTTCCAGAACCAGATCAGCCCGATCAAGAACGCGATTCCGATTACGTACTCCATGTCTCCTCCAATCCTTCGGCGCTCCCACTGGCCCCGCGCGCGTTCTGCGCCGTCGGGGTAAGATTTACCGGGCCGCCGCGATTCACCGCGCCGCGCCCGCGTGCGTTTCCGCTTCCACAGACGCCTGCTCCACCTCTAGCGTCAGCCCGTCCACCCGAATCACGCGGATTTTTGAGCCCGCGGGGATCCTGGCCGCCGCGCGCGCGCGCCACAACTCTCCGCCCACGAACACCATTCCCGTCCCGTCCACCGCTTCGCGCGCTTCGCCGGTCTGCCCCACCAGCACTCCCGGGCCCATGGATTGTTTCATCCGGAATGTGCGCATCGCCAGGCGCATCACCAGAACCGCAAGCACGGCAAACGGGATCGTGAATCCCAGCGCCACACCCAGGCTCACCCCCGCTCCCGTGATCGGCGACCTCACCAGCACCAGTGCACCTGCGAGCATGGCGATCACCCCCGCCAGCGCCAGTATCCCGTGGCTTGTCACTTTCGCCTCGATCGCAAACAGCGCCACCGCCCCCGCGATCAGCAGAATCGCGAACAGGTTGATCGGCACTACTTCCGCTCCCACCAGAAACAGCAGAATCGAAATCCCGCCGATCACGCCTGGCAAAATCATTCCCGGATGCGTGAACTCCACGTACAACCCGATGAGTCCTACGATCAGCAGGATGAACATCACGTCCGGATTCGCCACCCACCCGAGGAACTTCTGCTTCGAGGATTGCTCGTACTTCGAAGTCGTGGCGCCCGCCAGATGGAGCGTCACCGTCCCGCCGTCAAATCGCTTGATCGTCCGGCCATCGAGCTTCGCCAGCAGGTCGGCGGAATTGTTCGCCACCAAATCGATCAGATTGCCTTTCAGCGCTTCCGTGTCGGAGAACGCCTTCGCCTCGGTCACGGCTTTCTCCGCCAGCTCCACGTTGCGGTCGCGCTTTCCGGAGATGCTGCGCAAATACGCCGCGGCTTCATTCATCGCTTTTTTCTTGAGCGTATCGTCCACCTGCGCCACGCTTCCCCCCACCAGGAAAATCGGAGACGAAGCGCCCGTATCCGTGCCCGGCGCCATCGCCGCAACGTCCGCGGAGAGGAGGATGTAGAAACCCGCGGAAGCCGCGCGTGCGCCCGACGGGCTCACGTACGCGGCGACAGGCACCGGAGACGAGATGATGTGCTGGATGATGTCGCGCATCGCCGTGTCCAGCCCGCCGGGCGTATTCATCGTCAGGATCACCAGGCTGGCATGCTGACTCGCGGCCGTGGCCAGCCCTTCGTCCACAAACTCCGCCAGGAATGGCTGGATTACGCCGTTGATGGGGATCTCCACCACGCGGGCAGGCCCTGTGGCATTACTGGCCGTCTGTCCGCTTCCCGGCGCATCCGGGCGCGGCGCGGCCAGCAGCAATCCGGCAGTGGTAACGAGAGTGAGAATCAAGAAAGCCCGGAAGGCCAAGTGTCGGCTCATGGAACCACTCCATTGCCTGTGGGTGGCAACCATCCGCCGGTATTATCGCACGTCCAGCGGTCACTGGTGAGTGGCGACCGAAATCGAGCGTGTGCCCTCTGGTCTCGAAGAAAAGGGCGGAGTACTTATGCGTCCCCGGCCGGCCCGCTGCTCGGACCAGCGCCCCGGCTACTCGGCAGCCGAAGACGGGTTCGGCCCATTGGGCGGCGTCAGCCCGTCAATGAATTCCCTGACGGCGGGCTTCGGCCGCACGGGGGCGAACGCCGGGTCCGTCTTCACCGAGAGAATGTCCTTGTAGTGCTCGTCGCGCGCCTTGGTGAGATACAGCAGGCAGCGGTCCGCGTCGCCCACCTGGCCGTACGTCTTAGCCAGGAAGAAATAAAACGCTCCGCGATCCTGCACGCTGCGCTCCAGCACAATGGATCCGGAGCGGTTGTGCTGATCAAAGATCGTCGGATCCAATGTCACCGCCGCATGGAAGGCTTCCATCATCGGCTTGTACTTCTTTTCGGCCAGATAGGAATAACCCAGATTGCTGTGGAAGCTTGCCACGCTGGAATCCATCTTGACTGCCTTGCGGAACTCCTTCCCTGCCTTTCCATACCGCCTCTGGTTGTAATAAATGCACCCCATGTTGTTGACGGCGGCGGCGAAGTGCTTATCCACCTTCAGCGCTTGCTTGTACGCCCGCACCGCCTCCTCGGTTTGTTGCAGCGCCTGATAGGTGTTCCCCAGCCGGTTCCAGATCTGCGCGTTCTGCGGATCGGAAGCGAGCATGTCTTTGTAGGCCTGTACAGCCTCGTCGTACTCCTTGTCCTCCACCAGCCGGTCCACGGCGATCAGACGCTGGATGGGGCTTGCGATTTGCCGGATCTGCTCGACAGTCAGCTCGGCCTGCGGCTGGGCCGCCTCCTGCGGGGACCGAGGAGCGTCCTGCTGCGCATTGCCGGAAACTCGCAGGACAAGACACAATGCCGTCGCGACAAAAATGCGGACGAAGTGCTTCATGGCCGACCCTCCTGGCCCCTGCGGCGGCTGAATATGGGGAGACTTCGCCTCAGCCCGGAGCCTGGTCTTTCTTCTTGTCACCGCTAAAGATACCAAAAATCTTCTCCCAGATGCTCTTTTTCTTCGGCGCGGCGGGCTGATTTGGCTCATTGGGGTTGCCGGGCGCCGCCTTGCGCGCCGTGCGCGTGACGGGCTTGGCACGGCGCGCGGGATCCGAAGCCGGCTGGACCGCTGCAGGGTCCGCGGGAGCCACGCGCACGCCGTCGTTACCCGAGGGCACAACCGGGGGACCGCCCGCCATCGCGGCGGCCTGTCCGCCATCGCGCTCGCAATACTGGGTCGGCTCGGTTCCGGAGAGGAATGCGGCGTTGCGCGTCACCGGGCAGAGGACTGTGGCTCGCTCGAGCGTCTCCGGATCGATCGCGACCAGCGTCACTCCGTCCGGCGGAGTGAAATCATGGACGTCCGCATAGTCGGGCACGGCAATCGCCCGCTTCATGAATTCTGCCCAGATGGGCGCCGCGGAGTTGCCTCCGGCGAGGCCCAACTCGCGATTGTCGTCAAATCCCACCCACACCACGCAGATCAGGTTGGAGGTAAATCCGGCGAACCAGCCGTCGTGCGAGGTGCCGGTCTTTCCCGCGGCGGGAGCGTTGAATCCGCGCTGGCGCACCGGATAGCCCGTCCCATGGTTGATCACGTCCTGGAGGATATTGGTGACGATGTACGCTGCCCGCGGATCGACCGCCGGGCGCGTTTTCGGAGTCTCGCGCTCCAGCCACTGCCCGGAGGCGTCCCTGACGCCGTTGATGAACATCGGCTCCGCGCGCACGCCCCCATCGGCGAAGATGGTGTAGGCCGCGGCCACGTCCAGCGGAGTCATTTCGTAGGAGCCCAGGGCCATCGCCGGAGTCGCCTGGATATGCGGATCCAGTCCGGCCTGCCGCACCACGTCCACCACGCGCTGGTAGCCCACGAGCTCGGCCACGCGGACCGTGGCCACGTTCAGCGAATGCGTTAGCGCCTCGCGCAATGTCACCGTGCCGTAGAATTTCTCTCCGAAATTGTCCGGCGCATATTCGTTGCCGTCGAATTCAAACGTGGTGGGCTCGTCCACCACGGTTGAGAGCGGAGTGAGCACCGGGTCCACTCCTTCCACCTCGTTTTCGAACGCGGCGAGATACACGAACGGTTTGAACGCGGAGCCCGGCTGCCGCCGTGCCAGCGCGCGGTTCAGCTGGCTGGCGCCGTAGTCCCGGCCGCCCACGAGCGCCAGCACTTCGCCGCTTCGCGGATCGATCGCCACCAGCGCCGCCTGCGCATGCGGAACGCTTTCCGCCTGTCCCTTGCGTTTGTTTTCCTTTGCCCAGCGCTCGTACTTGCGCCGCAACTGGTCGTCCACTTCTTTCATGCCCACCTGGATGGCCTCCACCGCGGCGCGCTCCAGCCGGGGATCGAGCGACGTGTAGACGCGGTAGCTCTGCGAGGTGAGATCGGACTCCGAAAAATCCTCCAGCAAATGGTCCTTCACCATGTCCACGAAATATGGAGCGGAGGAGGTCTCGATTCCGCCGCGCACCAGCCGGAGCGGTTCGCGCTGTGCCTCCGCCTGCTGCGCCTTCGTGATCATCCCGTCTTCCTGCATCTGCGCGAGCACGCGGTCCCGCGGCTCGGCGGCGCGCTCCGGATGGCTGTCCGCGGAGGAGTAGCGGTTCGGCGCCCGGATGATCCCGGCGAGAAATGCGGCCTGTGCCAGCGTCAGGTCGCGCACATCCTTGCCGAAATAGGCCTGTGCGCCCTCTCCGAATCCGCGGATGGCGAAACTCCCTCGGTTGCCGAGATAAATTTCGTTCGCGTACAGCTCAAAGAGCTTCTCCTTGGAAAAGCGCTGCTCCAGCTCCAGCGCCACAAGCGTCTCGGCCACCTTGCGCCGCCAGGTGCGTTCGGTCGAGAAGAAGAAACTCCGCGCCAATTGCATGGTCAGCGTGCTCGCGCCCTGCTCCATGTGGCGGTGACGCAAGTCGGCCCAGGCCGCGCCCACCACCCGCACGGGATCGAATCCGGGATGCTCGAAGAATCGTTTGTCTTCCGCGGCCAGTACGGCGTCCACCAGCACCTTCGGAAGCTGGTCCATCCGGACCACTCGCCGCTTTTCCCGCGCCGTGTCGAACAGATTCGTAATCAGCTCCGGCTCGACTTCCGCGCTGGACACTTCTCCCCCTTTCGGCAGGGAGTTGATGCGCGAGATGCGTCCCCCTTCAAAGCTCACGCGGAGCGCGTTCGCCCCGCCGAAGTAGGAGCCCTCCGCCGGGTGAATCGAAAGGCTCGAGCCGGATGCGGTGTATTCGCCCCGCCCGCTCTCGCGCGAACCCTCGTTATAACCGGCATCGGCCAGATACGCGGTCAGTTCGCCTTCGCGGATTGGCTCGCCTACGTAAATTCGCCGTGGGGCGGAATAGACCTGGGAGGTGTTGCCGAAGACCTGGCCCGAAAGGCGCGCATCAATCATGCGCGAATAGGTAACGTAGAAGTAGGCGAAGACGGACGCTCCCGCCAGCAGCAGGAGCAGGCCGCAACCCAGCAGGAAGATACCCGGCCGCGAGGTCCAGAAGCCGCGGGAGAGACGAATGCGCAACGGGTTTGCTTCCCCCTTCTGGCGAAGTTCAGGCGCGGCTGGTGCGCCGTCCGCCGGATGCTGCGCGCAGCACGGGCGGGCAGGTCGCTCGACTCAATTGTACCGCGAACCGCTCAGACGATGGGGCTTTCCCCTTTGGGGTGGAAATCAAGGTTGAGCTCAAAGCCGAATAGGCTCACCGTGATGGTGTAGTCCACGCTGATCAGCGCCGTGCGGCCGACCACCTGCACTTTGATGTCTTCCTGCTTGATGGGAATTCCCAGCGACTGGACTTCCGCCCACACGGTGTCCTTCACCTTCTGGTCGGTCTTCTGGTGCGCGGCAAACAGCGCGGATTCGGACTGGCAAGTGTCCTGCAATTGATAATTGTTCACGTAGGGCGGAACGATCATGAAACAGGAGTAGCCGATCAGTCCGAAAATGATGATCACCACCAGAAGCTTCAAGTGGCCTTCGCCGCGCTCCAAATCGCGGCGCCTGCCCCGCTCATTTTGCATTGGCACTACTTGCGCCATCTGGTCTGCTCCAGTCCATCCCCATTCGCCGGAGAGGCGAATCCCCTAGAGAGCGCGAAAACTGCCCGATGCTAGCATCGGCATGGTGGTGTGTCGAGGCGCTGGGTCCGGCGCGTTTCCGATGTGTCACTCGGTCTGCGTGACGGAAGCCGGCTAGTACGCCCGGCCGAAAATCGCGCGTTCCTTTGCCGGTGAGCCGCAGGCGATGCAGGGACCCGCACCGCCGGGCTGCTCCAGTGGGATGTTGCGGATGGTCGCCTTCGTCTCTTCCTTCACGCGCGCTTCGCATTCGGCCTTGCCGCACCAGAAGGAAAACGCGAAGCCGTTCTCCACCGCGCCGCGAAATTCCTCGTACGATTTCGGATCGTGCGTGTTGGCCTTGCGGAATTCCAGCGCGCGGTCGAACAGCGCCTTCTGGATGGATTCGAGCATCTCGCGCACCGCCCCAGCCAGCCCTTCCCGCGGAACGAACGACTTCCCTTCCCGCCCGGGCCGGTCGCGCCGCGCCAGCGCTACGCTGTTTTTCGCCACGTCCTTCGGCCCGATCTCGATCCGCAGCGGCACCCCGCGCATCTCCCAGTCGTTGAATTTGAATCCGGGCGTCACGCCCTCGCGCTCGTCCAGCGTCACACGCAGCTCCGCTCCCGCCAGTTCCGCGCGCACCTGCCTTGCCGCCTGCATCACCTGGGCTTTCTCTTCGTCGTTCTTGAAGATCGGCACGATCACCACCTGATGCGGCGCCAGCCGCGGCGGAAAAATCAGCCCCTGATCGTCGCCGTGAACCATGATGATCGCGCCCACGAATCGCGTCGAAAGCCCCCACGAGGTCGTCCAGCAGTGCTGGAGCTGCCCCGATTGGTCCAGATACCGGATTTCAAACGCCTTCGCGAAATTCTGCCCCAAGTTGTGCGACGTGGCCGATTGCAGCGCCTTCTTGTCGCCCATCATCGCTTCGATCGAGTAGGTTTCGTCCGCCCCGGCAAACCGCTCGGAAAGCGATTTGCGCCCGGGGATTACGGGAATTGCGCCGTCGTTCACCGCGAAGTCCGTGTAGATGTCCAGCATCTGGCGGGTTTCCGCCGCGGCTTCCTCCAGCGTGGCATGGGCCGTGTGGCCTTCCTGCCAGAAAAATTCCAGCGTGCGCAGGAACAGCTTTGTCCTCAGCTCCCACCGCACCACGCTGTTCCACTGATTGATCAGCACGGGCAGGTCGCGGTACGACTGAATCCATTTCGCATAGGCGTAGCCGATGATCGTCTCCGACGTGGGACGGATCACCAGCGGCTCGGCCAGCTCCTCCCCGCCGCCGTGCGTCACCACCGCCAGTTCCGGTGCGAATCCGGAGACGTGCGATTTCTCTTTCTCGATGAAGCTCCGCGGAATCAGCAGCGGAAATGCCGCGTTCACGTGGCCCGTGGCCTTGAACCGCCGGTCCAGAGCCGCCGTGATGTTCTCCCACAGCGCCCAGCCATACGGCCGCACGATCATGCAGCCCCGCACCGGAGCGTAGTCCGCCATCTCGCTCCGCAGCACCAGCTGGTTGTACCACTCCGAAAAATCCTCGGCCCGGGTGGGCAGCTTCTGTTCCGCCATGCCTCTGCTCTCTGCTTTCTCCGCGTGGGATGGACTAAACCATCGAGACTAGGCGACACCACGCCCGAAGTCAACGCGCCCGGCCACGCACGCAGATTCGCCGTCGGTTCACGGAATTCTTCCGCCGAGTACCATTGCAATTCTCGGAAGCCCGTGCCTAGAATTTACGCGAGGGGCGAGATGCCGGAGGAGATGCAGAAGCTTCGGGTGGCCGTGGGCGCCGACCACGCCGGCTTTCCCGTCAAGGAAGCCATCAAGACCTACCTCGAAAGTGTTGGCCACACCGTAAGCGATAGCGGAACCTGGTCGGAAGAACTCGTCGATTACCCGGAATATGCCAGGAAAGTGGCCGAATCCGTGGCGCGGGGCGAGGCAAACCTGGGGGTTCTGTGTGACGGAACGGGCCTGGGGATGGCCATTGCCGCGAACAAAATCCACGGCATCCGCGCCGCTGCGGTGAACGATCTCATTAGCGCCCGGGCCGCGCGCGAGCATCACGACGCCAACGTCATCTCCATCGGCGGGCGCATCGTGGCTGCCGAGCAGGCCGTCGAAATCGTACGCGCTTTCCTCGCCGCCACCTTCAAGGGCGGCCGCCACCAGCGGCGCAATGAACAGATTGCCGGGCTGGACGCCGCCCGGCCGCGGGTAAAAGGCACCGCGGCCTAGCAAGGCGCCCCAATCGCGCGTATCCTTTCATTCCGAGCGGAGAGCGGTTCCTCCCGTTTCTGCTCCAGGAGACTTCCATGGAAACCCAGGATTCGCGTCGCATGGAACGCAGCGTGGCGGAGGTGGACCCGGAGGTTGCGGAAGCCCTCCGCGATGAAGTCCGCCGCCAGGCCTGCGGCCTCGAGCTGATTGCCTCTGAAAATTTCGTCTCCGAAGCCGTTCTCGAGACGATGGGCTCCGTCTTCACCAACAAATACGCCGAGGGCTATCCTGGAAAACGCTACTACGGCGGATGCGAGAACGCGGACCGCGTGGAGACTCTGGCCATCGAACGCGCGAAAAAGCTCTTCGGTGCCGAGCACGCCAACGTTCAGGCGCACTCCGGAACTCAGGCCAACATCTCCGTTTACATGGCCGCGCTTCAGCCCGGCGACACCGTCCTGGGCATGAACCTTGCGCATGGCGGCCATCTGACGCACGGCCATCCGCTGAATTTTTCCGGTCGCATGTACAAATTCGTGCCCTACGGCGTGCGCCAGGACACGGAGCGGCTCGATTACGACGAGGTCGAACGCCTCGCCGCTGAACACAAGCCGAAAATGATCGTTGCCGGAGCCAGTGCGTACCCGCGCATCTTCGATTTCGAGCGGCTCGGGAAAATCGCGCGGGCAAATGGCGCTCTTCTCTTTGTGGACATGGCCCACATCGCGGGACTCGTCGCCGCGGGGCTCCATCCCAGCCCCGTGCCGCATGCCGATTTCGTTTCCACCACCACGCACAAGACCCTCCGTGGCCCGCGCGGCGGCATGGTCCTCTGCCGCGAGACGCACGCGAAGGAGCTCGACAAGCTCACGTTTCCGGGCACTCAGGGCGGGCCGCTGGTGCATATCATCGCCGCGAAGGCGGTGTGCCTGAAGGAGGCGATGGAGCCCGCCTTCCGCGAGTATCAGTCCCGCGTGGTGGCCAACGCCGCCGCTCTCGCCCGCGGAATGGCTTCCCGCGGCTTCAAGCTCGTCTCCGGCGGAACAGACAATCACCTGTTCCTGCTCAACGTCGGCGCGCGCGGCATTACCGGACGCGACGCCGAACTGGCGCTGGAACACTCCGGGATCACCGTGAACAAAAACGCGATTCCGTTTGACCCGCTTCCGCCCATGAAGGCCAGCGGCGTGCGCATCGGCAGCCCGGCCGTCACCACGCGCGGTATGGGCGAAGCGGAAATGGACCGCATCGCCGGCTGGATTGCCGAAGTCCTCGGCAACATTGCGGACGCTTCCGTCCAGCAGCGCGTACGCGGCGAAGTGGCCGCGCTCGCCGCGCGGTTCCCGCTCTATGCCACCCGCTTGGCGCATGCGGAGGAGCACCGCGGCGCGCGAATGCCCGCGGGAGCTCGAGCGGACTAGCCCTTCAGCGCTCCTCCACTCGAATCGCCAGTTCTTCCGCGCATCCGTCTCGTATCGTGAAGGCCCGCACCGGTTTCTCTGCGTCCGCCCTTGGCGAAAGGATGATATACGCCGCATCCGGATAGTAGGCTGCGCCGATATCGCTCGGCGAGGGCGCATTCTCCGTGGCCGGATGCGAATGGTAGATTCCCAGGTGGTCCAGGCCGAGCGCCCGCATCAGCCGGAAGAGCCTGAATAATTCCTCTGGCGCAATCTCATACGCGGTTGCGCTCGCCAGCGCGTTTCGCGCCGGCAGCAGTGTCGTGATCAATCCGCCGCGCCCCGCCAGCAGGCCGCAGCACTCGATCGCAGGCTCCCGCCGCGCCTCCGCTTCCAGCGCGTTCCACACCTCGCGAGTGATGCGAACCGCCCCGGCCACCGGGAGAGTGTAGAGGAAATCGCCTCAGCCGTGGTACAAATCACCCCAACGAGCGGGCCGCGCCCTGCGAACGCCCGCCAGGAGAATGGAGCCCACCATGACCAGGAAAGTGCTATTGGGAACGGTTGTCGGCGCTGTGCTGATCTTTCTGGTGAGTTTTGTCTGGCACGAGTTCACTCCCTTCGCTGAAGCGGGAGTCAAGAATCTGCCGCACGACGACGTCCTCACGGCGGCTATGCGCCTGGCCATCAGCGACCCGGGCTGGTATATGTTTCCCACTGTCAACGTCGCCAAACAAAATGACCCGGTGGAAATGAAGAACTATGCGGAGAAATTCCGCCGCGGGCCCACCGGCGTCCTGATCTATCGCCCGGGCGGTACCGAGTTCAATTTCCCGATGCTGCTGGCAAAGCAGTTCCTCTATGGACTGCTCGCCGCGCTCGTGGTGTGTGTGCTCCTGGCCATGTGCTCGGGCTCGCTGGCCGGATACGCACAACGTGTGGCGTTTGTCGCACTGGTCGCCGTGTTCCCCGCGCTGGTCACCGACCTGCCCTATTGGAGTTGGTACGGCTTCCCGGGAAATTTCAGCGCCTCGCACTCCGTCGAGGTGCTCGTCACCTGGACCATCACCGCGCTCGCCCTCGCCGCGCTCGTGAAACCGGCACGGGCGTGAATTTTCCAAGGCATTATTGCGCCGACCTTTAGGTCGGCATCTTCCGGGATTCGCGAATCTATCTCAGCGCATCCCCCGGTGCACGGCATCGTTTCACCCAAGCCATGACGTTGTAGCGCCGACCTTCAGGTCGGCATCCTGGCGGGTTCACTATACAATCTCAGCCTACGGCGATGACCGCATTCCAAAGAAAGAAAAATCGCCTCCGCCCCGAAGAGTATCGCGGCAGACGTCGCTACTTCTTAACTCTGTGTTGCGAGAAGCGATTTCCGGCGTTTCGATCCCCGAAGGCAGCCGAACAAGCTTTGCACATCTTGCGCGACTGCGCTGTGGCCACCGCCTTTCATGTCCATGCGTATTGCTTCATGCCTGAACACCTGCACCTGCTCGTCGAAGGTGCGAATGATCAGTCCGTCCTGTCCGGGTTCGTCAAGCGATTCAAGCAGATCTCGGGGCACAGGTTTCACCGGACCACGGGACGGCTGCTCTGGCAGGCGAAATTTTATGATCACATACTCAGGTCAGAGGATGACTTGACGAGCGTATGCGCATACATCTGGTTAAATCCTGTGCGTAGGGGGCTGTGTAGGGAAACGTCTGATTATCCGTTTTCCGGTTCCCTCACAATGCCTTGGAAGGGACAGCCGCAAAACGCACAGGCGTGGACGCCGCCTTGGCGCGCCACGGAGAAGATGCCGGCCTAAAGGCCGGCGCTACAACCTCGCCCCTAGGTCTTGTGCCCGCGCCGCAGAAACGTGGGGACGTCCAAATCGTCCGCCGGAATCTCTCCCGTGACGCTGGAAACGTTTCGCGCCACCTGCGCGATGATGCTGTCCGACCCGCGCCCGCTGCTCGTGTTCGGCACGGGCACTACTGCGCCTCCCCCGCCCGCGGCGGCCACCGCATGCTGCGCTTTCCATTCCTTCGGCAGATAGGCCGGCTTCTGCTGCGATAGCCGCCGCGCCGGCGCTTCCTTGAACCCGGCGGCGATCACCGTGATTTTCACCTGGTCCTTCAGGCCCTCGTCCTGCACCGCGCCGAAGATGATGTTCGCGTTCTCGTGCGCGGCCTTCTGGATCACCAGCGACGCCTCATTCACCTCGTGCAGCGACATGCCGCTCGACCCGCTGATGTTGATCAGAATTCCGTGTGCGCCTTGAATGCAGTTGTCTTCCAGCAGCGGGCTGTTGATGGCGCGGCTGGCCGCTTCGACGGCGCGGTCCGGCCCTGCGGCCATCGCCGTGCCCATCACGGCGTAGCCCATGCCCTTCAAAATCGTTTTCACGTCCGCGAAGTCGCGGTTGATGATTCCGGGGATCGTGATGATGTCGCTGATGCCCTGGACCGCCTGCCGCAATACGTCATCGGCAATGCGGAAGGCCTCAAAGAAGCTCGTTCCCTTCTCGATGGTGCTGATCAGCCGCTCGTTGGGAATCACGATCACGGTATCCACGCAGGACACCAGTTCCGAGAGCGCCTGCTCCGCCTGCACCATGCGCCGCTTTCCTTCGAAGGAGAACGGTTTCGTCACCACGGCCACCGCCAGCGCGCCCAGTTCGCTCGCGAGCGAAGCCACCACGGGCGCGGCGCCGGAGCCGGTGCCCCCGCCGAGCCCCGCGGTGATGAACACCATGTCCGCCCCTTCCAGCACTTCGATGATTTTCTCCGTGTCCTCCAGCGCGGCCTTGCGCCCAATGTCGGGATTTGCGCCGGCGCCGAGGCCCTTCGTCAGCTTCGCGCCCATCTGGAGCTTCACCGGGGCAGCGGAAAGCTGGAGGGCCTGCTGGTCCGTGTTTGCGGCGATAAATTCGATCCCCTCCACCTTCGCGCGAATCATGCGGTTCACCGCATTCGAACCGCCGCCGCCCACGCCGATCACCTTGATCTTCGCGGCCAGCGGCTGATCCTCGCTGAACGAGTACTTCACCCCGGCATCCTTCTGCGCCATACCGCCTCCCTGTTTGGATTGCTTGCCGTTTTCTGCCACGCCCTCACCCCCGCCATGCCTCTTTCAGTTTTTGCCGCCATGAACTCGGTTGCCGCGCGCCTCCCAGCTGCGAGCGATGCGCGTACAGCGCCAGCCCCGCTGCCACGCTGAATTCCGGATGCGCGAATTCCTCCGGCAGGCGCGCCAGGCCTCGCGGCCGGCCCAGCCGCACCGGCACCCCGAACAGTCGCTCCACCAGATCCGCCAGCCCGCGCAGCCGGGCCGCTCCCCCGGTCAGCACCACTCCCGCGCCCATCCTCGTATCCAGTCCCCCGTGCTTCAGCTCCGCGTGAATCAGTTCCAGCAGTTCCGTCGCGCGCGGCTCCACGATTTCCGTCAGCATCCGCGAAAAAATCGTGCGCGGAGGCCGTCCGCCCACACTGGAGATTTCGATCGGCGAATCGCCGCGGAGCAGTGCGCGGAACGCGCACGCGTGCTCCCGCTTCAGCGCCTCGGCTTCCGGCACGGGTGTGCGCAGGCCAACGGCCAGGTCGTTCGTAAAGTGGTCGCCTCCCACCGGCACCGCCGCCGTATGCCGCACCACTCCGTCCGTAATCACGATCATTTCCGTGGTCGCGGCGCCGAGATCCAGCAGGCAGCAGCCCTGTTCCCGCTCCTCGGGACTCAGGCAGGCCTCGGCCGCGGCATACGTTTCCAGCACGGTTCCGGACACCTTGAGCCCGGCCAGGTTCAGCGCGCTCACCAGATTCTGCTCCGCCGTCGCCGAAGCCGTGACGATGTGAACGTTGGCCTCCAGTTTCTTTCCCAGCAGGCCCACCGGCTGGCGGATGTTGTCCTGTCCATCCAGAAAAAATTCCTGCGGGAAAACGTGCAGCACCACGCGGTCTTCCGGCAGCGTCACGGCGCGCGCGCTCTCGATCGCGCGCTGCATGTCTTCGCGCTGCACGTCGCGCGGCCGCGGCCCCAGCGCGATCCCGCCGCGGCTGCTGATGCCGCGGATGTGCGCTCCCGCCACGCCCACCACGGCGGACTCCACCGCAACTCCCGCGATGTCTTCCGCCTGCTCCAGCGCGCGTTCCACCGCCACTTTCGCCGCTTCCAGGTTGACGATCAGTCCTTTGCGAAGGCCTTTCGAGTCCGCCACGCCCACGCCCATACACTCCAGCACGGCCTGGCCGCCCCCATTGGCATGCGACTTTCCGCCGGCGCCTTCCTCCGCGGGGCGAACATCGGCGACGAGCACGCACACCTTCGTGCTCCCGATGTCCACGCCTACAACCACGTTGGCCTTCTTCGCCAATCCACCTCTCCTGCGGGGCGCGACCCGCCGCTCCGTACGCCCCTACGGCTCCCGGTTCACCACCACCTGCTTCTTGAATCGCAGATCCACGGACGAAACGCGCCCGGCCTGGGCCTGCCACTGCGCGAAGTTGTCCAGCAACAGCAGGAAGCGCGCCCCGAAATCGCTCGCTCCGAAATGCACCAGTACTGCCTGGGCGCCCGCTGGAGCCGCGCCGGAATTTCCGGTCGGCGGTACCATCATGGCGCGAAGATCCTCCGCGTTCGATAGGTCCACTTCGCTCAGCATTTCGCTTGCCCCGCCGCGCGCCCGTTCAATCTCGCTCTGAAATTCGAGGAACATGCGCATGCGCGACGCTCGCTCCGCGCGCGGCATGGCTTCGCTCAGGCCGCTCACCACAGGAAGCTGGAAGTCGCCCTGCGCCGGACGCTCCAGAATCGCTCCCTGGGCATCGATGAGGGCCAGTTCGCTCCCCATCCGCAGGAAAGCCACCGGACGACGCTCGGTGATCTCCACGCGGATGCTGCCGGGAAGGATGCGCTCCACGCGCGCGGACTCCACCCAGGAGATTCGCTCGATCTGCGCGCGCCGCTCGTCCAGCGGCACGAGCAGCACGCTGTGGTTGCGGTCCGGAGCGAACAGCGCCACCACCGCGTCCCGTGGAACATACTGGTTACCCGCTACCTCCACTTGGCTTGGCTGAGTGAGCTGCAGCCATGGCGAATAGAAGAGAAAGTGTCCGGCGTAGAAAAATATTGCCAGCGCCCCGCCGGCCAGCGTGGCCAGCTTCAACCAGGGAAGCACATCCTCGCGGAATCGCCGCAGGAAGCTCTTCTTCCGGACTTCCACCGGTTTTTGCCGGCGCAGATACCGCGGCTCATCGTCCGCCAGCACTTCCGGCGGAAATCCCTCGCCCTCGACTTTCCTTACGCGTTCCAGACAATCACCTCTTCTTCGAGCTCGCATCCATGCGCCGCGCGCACGCGCGACCGCACTTCGGCGATCAGCCCGAGCATCTCCGCGTTCGTAGCCTTCCCCGCATTCACAAAAAAATTGGCGTGGCGGTCGCTCACCATCGCGTCGCCCACTCGGAAACCCTTCAATCCCAGCCCGTCGATCATCCGGCCGGCCGAACCCCCCGGCGGATTCTTGAAGATGCAGCCCGCGCTCTTCTGATTGAGCGGCTGGCTGGCACGGCGCTTTTCGTTGCACACGCGGATCCCGCTCAGGATTTCCTGGTACGGGCGTTCCGGCAGCTCCAGCCGCGCCCGCAGCATCACGTCGCCCGGCCCGAAGGACGTGTGCCGGTATTCGAAGGAAATCTGTGCGTCACGGAGCGTTTCGTTCTCCCCGCTCGCGGAGCGATACACTTCCACCTCGCGCACGAATTTTCCGATTTCCGTGCCGTACGCGCCCGCGTTCATCCGCAGCGCTCCTCCCACGCTCCCGGGCACCCCAATCAGTCCCTCCATGCCGCCAAGATCGCGACGGGCGCATGTAGTCACCGCGCGGCCGAGATCCGCCGCGGCATCGACCCACACCGAATTCCCCTCGATCACCACGTCCGGTTCCGCGCTCACCAGCTGGAGGACCACCCAGGGCAGCTCGCCATCGGCAATCAGCACGTTCGTGCCGCCGCCCAGAAAACGGTGTGTGATGCCCTCTTCGCGCAGGAGGCGGATCAGCGCGGGCAAGTGCCGGTGTTCCCGCATGCGGAGCAGATCCGTCGTTCCCCCGATTCCCAGCGAAGTCAACTCCGCGAGCAAAATGCCGGGAAGGTGCTCCACCCCCAGATCGCGGAACGCGGCGAGTGTGCGCGGCGACTCAATGCGCATGCGTCACCGCCGATTTTCCCCCCGCCAGCCGCGCGGCCAGTTCGTCCGCAGCGCGTCCCACACTGCCGGCCCCGATGGTCAGTATCGCGTCGCCCGGCTGCGCTTCGCGCGCCAGTTCGTCGAGCGCCTCCGCCATTCCGGCCCGGAATCTCACGCCGCGATGTCCCGCGGCGGAAACGGCCGTGCTCAGCGCTTCGCCGGTGATTCCTTCGATCGGGGGCTCGCTCGCAGGATAAATGTCCGTCAGCACCAGCACATCCGCCTGATTGAAGGCCCGGCAGAATTCGTCCCACAAGTGCTGCGTCCGCGTGTAGCGATGCGGCTGGAAGAGAACCAGCAGCCGGTTGTAGTTGCACCCGCGCGCCGCCTCCAGCGTGGCGCGGATTTCCGCGGGGTGATGCCCGTAGTCGTCAATCAGCGATACGCCGTTGAACACGCCCTTCACTTCGAAGCGCCGGCCCACTCCCTCGAATTTTTCCAGCCCGTCGCGAATCAGGTCGGCGGGAATATTCAGATAGAGGCCCACAGCGGAAGCCGCGGCGGCATTGCGCACGTTGTGAATCCCCGGCGGCGCATTCAGATGGAACATGCCCAGGTCATCCCCGCGGTAACGCAGCCGGAAGTCGCTCTGCGGGCCGCGAAGCGTCACCTCGCTGATCAACAGGTCGGCCTGGCTCGACGTGCCGTACGTGATCACCGGCCGGCGAACTCCCGGCAGAATGGCCTGCACGTTCGGTTCGTCCAGGCAAAGAACCGCGGCGCCGTAGAAGGGCACGCGGTTCACGAACTGCTGAAACGCGCTCTGAATGTCTTCAAGCGAGGCGTACTGGTCCAGATGTTCGCGGTCAATCGTCGTGACCACAGCCACGACGGGAGCGAGCAGCAGGAAGCTCCGGTCGCTTTCGTCCGCCTCCACCACCATGTATTCGCCTCTTCCCAGGCGCGCGGTGGTGCCCGCGGCGTTCACTCGCCCGCCCACCACGAATGTCGGGTCCAGCCCCGCCGCGCCCAGGATCGAGGCGGTCATGGACGTGGTGGTGGTTTTTCCGTGTGCTCCCGCCACGGCGATTCCCTGCTTCAGCCGCATCAGCTCCGCCAGCATTTCCGCCCGTGGAATTACGGGAATCTTCCGCCGCAGCGCCTCGCGCACTTCGGGATTCTCCTGCCGCACGGCGGAGGAGATCACCACCACATGCGCCGTGCCCACATTCTCCGGATCATGGCCGTAGAAAATCGTGGCCCCGAGTCCGGCCAGCCTCTCCGTAATCGGAGTCGCCTTCAGATCCGAGCCGGAAACGGAATAGCCCAGCGTCAGCAGCACCTCGGCGATGCCGCTCATTCCAATCCCGCCGATGCCGACAAAATGGATGCGCCGAAAATTCCGGAATTCCACCATCATGGCCGCGCTACCTCTTCCAGCAGATTCACGATGTCCGCAACGGCGCGCGGCCGCGCAAGCGAGCGCGCGCGCACTTCCATTTCCTTCATTCGCTCGGGCTGGTCTAGGAGCGAGGTGATTTCCCCGACCAATCGCTGTGGGCTGAGCTGCGGTTCGGGTATGACGCGCGCCGCGCCCGCGGCTTCCAATGCCTGGGCGTTGCGCAACTGGTGGCTGTCTGTGGCGGCTCCGAAGGGGATGAAGATGGCGGCGCGTCCCGCGGCGGCCACTTCCGCCGCCGTGATCGCTCCCGCCCGGCAGACGATCAAGTCCGCCCGGGCAAACTCCTCCGCCATGTTCGATATGAAGGGCACGACCTCCGCGTTGATCTCCCGGCGAGCATACGCCACGCGCACAGCATTATAGTCGCGTTCCCCGCTCTGGTGTACGAGGAAAAGCTGTTTTTTTCGCGGCAGTAGCAAGTCCAGCGAATCAATCACCGTCCGGTTCACCACCAGCGAGCCCTGGCTGCCACCGGTAATGAGTACCCGGAACGGCGCCTGGTGCGTTCGCGGCGCGATTTCGAAAAACGCGGCGCGCACCGGAATGCCCGTCACCACGGCCCGGCTGCCCAGCCTCGCTGCGGTGGTCTCGTAGGCGGTGGCCACGCCTCGCACCACCCCGGCGAGCAGCCGGTTTGTGAATCCAGGCTCGGCATTGGGTTCAAAAATCGCGGTCGGCACTCCCGCCAGCGCTGCCGCCAGTACAAACGGGCCCGAGGCGTAGCCGCCCACTCCCAGGGCTGCGGCAAACCGGTTGCGTTCCAGGATTCTGCCGGATTCCGCCATCGCGGGCACCAGCAGGGCAAGGTTGCGCATTAGCCGCATGCCTCCGATACCTTTCAATCCTCCCACGGGAATCGTGGCAAACGGCAGGCCCGCCTCCGGCACCAGTCGCGACTCGAATCCCCGCTCCGTACCCACCAGCAACACCTCGCGCTCCGCTCCCCGCCGCAGCCATTCGCGCGCCACGGCCACCGCCGGGAACACATGGCCGCCCGTTCCGCCGCCTGCAATCGCCAGTTTCACGTCAATCCGCGTACTGGCTGATGTTCAACAGAATTCCCGTGGCCAGCAGCATCACCACCAGGCTCGACCCGCCGTAACTGATGAACGGCAGCGGAATCCCTTTTGTCGGCAGCAGGCCCACCACCACGCTCAGATTGAACAGCGCCTGGCCCACCACCAGAAACGTGATGCCCATCGCCAGCATCCGGCCAAAGTCATCGGGCGCATGGAGTGCCGCGCGCACGCCACGCCAGCCGTAAATGGCAAACAGCCCCACCACAATTGCCGCGCCGATGAATCCCAACTCCTCGCTCAGCACCGCGAAAATGAAATCCGTATGCGCCTCCGGCAGGTAGAAGAGCTTCTGCCGGCTGGCCATCAGCCCCACTCCGAAAAATCCGCCGGAGCCCACCGCGATCAGCGACTGCAGCAATTGGAAGCCCGCGCCCTGCGGGTCCTGTTCCGGGTGCAGGAATGCCATCAACCGGTTGTACCGGTAGGGCACGCGCACGATGAGCAGGTAAATCACGGGTAGCGCCGCGGCAATCGCTCCGGCCAGAAATTGCAGCGACAGTCCGGCTTCGAACAGCATGGCCCCCGCCACCAGCATGATCATCAGCGAGGTGCCGAGGTCCGGCTCGATCACCACCAGCGCCGCCAGCACCACTACCGGGGCCAGCGCCGGCACCAGCGTCTCCCAGATGCGGTTCACTCCTCCACCGCCGGGCTTCACCCGCGGCTCCAGGTACCAGGCCAGAAAAAGAATCGCCGCAAGTTTCGCGAATTCGGAGGGCTGCAGGCTGGCCGGGCCCAGGCGTACCCAGCGGTGCGTGGCGTGTGCGCGGTCCAGCATAAGCACGGCCAGCAGCATCGCCAGCACCACTCCAAGCGCGGTGATCACCACGGGAGGCCGCCGGAGCAGCCTGTAATCCGTCCGTGACAGCACCACCATTCCCGCGATGCCAATCACGAGTGCTCCCATCTGGCGCAGAAAAATGCCATACGCGCTGCCGGTTTCGGTCAGCGCCGTCACGGACGAGGCGCTGAACACCATCACCGCCCCGACCACGCACAGCGCGAGCGTCGAACAGAAAAGCCACCGGTCGGGGCGCAATCCGCGCGGCATCAGCGGCTCCCTCCCGCGGCGTCGCGCGTCTTCCGGGCGGCCGCGCTTTCGGCCAATTCGTTCACCAATTCCACAAACACGCGGCCCCGGTGCTCAAAGTTCTGGAACTGGTCGAAACTGGCGCATGCCGGAGCCAGCAGCACCACGTCGCCCGGCCTCGCCGCCTCGTACGCCGCGTGTACCGCGCGATCCAGCGTCCCGCTCATCTCCAGCGGAATCGCGCCACGGATTTGCGCGGCGATTTTTTCCGCCGCCGCGCCGATCAGGAAAGCGCGCCGCGCCGTCCGCGCCAGCAGCGGAGCCAGCGGCCGGTAGTCGCTGCCTTTGTCCTTTCCGCCCAGGATCACCAGCAGGTTGCCCGGAAACGCCTCCAGCGCCTTCTCCGTCGCGTCCACATTCGTTGCCTTCGAGTCGTTGTAGAACTGCACGCCCCCGATCTCAGCCACGAACTGCAGCCGGTGCTCCACGCCCGGAAACGTCCTCACCCCCTCCGCAATCGCCGCCGGTGCTGCTCCCGCCAGGCACGCGGCCGTGGCCGCCGCCAGCACGTTTTCCAGGTTATGCTCGCCCCGCAGCGGGATTCCCGCGCGTGATGCCAGCCGCGCCTCCGCATCGCCATCGCAGAAAATGATGTCGTCGCCGCGCACGAACGCCCCGCGCGCCACTTCCTTTTTCCGGCTGAACCAGTACACCCGCGGCCTCGACGGCGCGTAGCGGGCGCTGGCCGCGTCGTCCGCATTCATCACCGCCGCGTCTTCACCGCGCTGGTTTTCGAATATTCGCGCCTTCGCCGCCGCGTAGCCTTCCATCGAGCCATGTCGGTCGATGTGGTCCGGCGTCAGGTTCAGATACACGCTGATGTCGGGCCGGAACGCCACAATCGCCTCCAGTTGGAAGCTGGACACCTCCACCACTGCGATGCTCTCCTCCCGCGATTCTTCCACCAGCGAGATGAGCGGCGTTCCGATATTCCCCCCGACGAGCACCGGCAGCCCCGCCGATTTCAGAATGTGGCCGGTCAGCGCCGTCGTGGTCGTCTTTCCGTTCGATCCCGTAATCGCCACCAGCCGCCCGCGCAGAAATCGCCAGGCCAGCTCGATTTCGCTCCACACCGCAACGCCCTTTTTCCGCGCCGCCACCAGGTCCGCCTGATCGAATGGCACGCCGGGACTGGGCACAATCAGCTCGGCTCCGAGAAACGTTTCGCGGCGATGCCCGCCCAGTTCCAGGGTCACTCCCGCGGAAGAAAGCTTCGCGGCCGCGCCCGTCAGATCGCTGTTCCCGAGCGTGTCCGTCGCCGTCACGCTGGCCCCGCGCGCCTCGCAAAACAGGGCGGTCGCCACTCCCGTCCGCGCCAGTCCCACCACCAGCACGCGCTTGCCTCGCAGGTCCACTCCGGGTTTGGCCGGCGGCGTCATCGCAGTTTCAGTGTGGTCAGCGCAAACAGCGCGAATATCAGCGACGCGATCCAGAACCGCACGATGATTTTCGATTCGCTCCACCCGATCAGCTCGAAGTGATGGTGCAGCGGCGCCATCCGGAAGATCCGCTTTCCCGTCAGCTTGAACGAAGCCACCTGCAGAATCACAGACAGTGCTTCGATCACGAACACTCCCCCGATGAAAAACAGCAGGATTTCCTGCTTGATGATGGCCGCCACCGTCCCGATCGCTCCGCCGAGCGCGAGCGAGCCCACGTCTCCCATGAACACGTCGGCCGGATGCGCGTTGTACCAGAGAAACGCCAGCGCCGCTCCCGACGTGGCGCCGCAGAAGATCGTCAGTTCTCCCACGCGCGGGCTGTGCGGCAGGTCCAGGTACGACGCGAATCCCGCGTGGCTCGATACGTACGTCAGCGCCGTCAGCGCCCCCGCCGCCACCACCACGCATCCGATCGCCAGCCCGTCCAGCCCGTCCGTCAGATTCACCGCGTTCGACGATCCCACGATCACGAAGGTCAGAAAAATCAGGAACGGCAGGTACGCCACAGACCACAGATACGGATTCGCCAGCAGCGGTTTGATCACCAGGTCGGGGTGGAATTTTTTGAAGAACGGCATCACCAGCTCGGTGGAATACACGCCCTTCGCGCGGAGCAGCAGCAGCACGATCCCCGCGAAAAACGCGGTCAGAAATTGCAGCCACAATTTTGTCCGCCCGCGAAGGCCCAGGTTCTGCTGCTTCATGATTTTCGAGTAGTCGTCTGCAAAGCCGATGGCCCCGAACGCCAGCACTGAAAACAGCGCCAGCAGCACGTACGGGCTCCGCACGTCTGCCCACAGCACCGTCGAGGTTACGATCGAAAACACGATGAGCAGCCCGCCCATCGTCGGCGTTCCGGCTTTCTTCTGATGGCTCTGCGGGCCCTCTTCGCGGATGTACTGCCCCACCTGCATCTCCCGCAGCCGCCGCACGAACATCGGTCCGAACGCCAGCCCGATCCCAAGCGCCGTCATCCCCGCGAATGCCGTCCGCACCGTGATGTACCGGAACACGTTCAGCGGGCTGAAGTAGGGTTGAAGCCAGCCGTAGAGCAGGTAGTACAACATCTCAGTGCCTGCCCTTTCCTGCGGCTGGCGATCCTTCCGCCCCCGCCAGTGGACTGTGGGCCGCCAGCGCTTCCACCACGCGCTCTAGGTGCACGCCTCGCGAGCCTTTCAGCAGAACCAGGTCTCCCGCCCGCAGGAAACCCGGCAGGAACTCCGCAGCCTCCGCCGCGCTCGCAAAAAACCGCTGCTCCGCCGGCGAATGGCCCGCCGCTGCCGCTCCCCGCAGAATCTGTTCCGCCTCTCCCTGCACGCCGAAAATCCAGCTGATGTTGCCGAACGCCGCGGCCTGCGCCCCCGCTTCGCGGTGTAGCTGCGCCGACGTGGGGCCCAGCTCCAGCATCTCTCCGGCAATCAAAATCCGCCGGCACGCTTCCGGGATCCGCGCCAGCGACGCAACGGCGGCGGCCAGCGCTGCCGGGCTCGAGTTGTAGCAATCGTTGATCACCGTATACCCGGCTTCGAACCTCAGCACCTGCCCGCGCATCGCCCCCGCTTCCAGTTTCGACAGGGCTTCCTGGGCTTCCGCCGCTCCGAGGCCCCAGCAGCTCGCCGCGGCCAGCGCCGCCAGCGCATTCAGCGCGTTATGCCTCCCCAGCAGCGGAATCCGCACTGTCGCCCCTCCCGCCGGCGACGAGTATTCCAGTTCCGTCCCCTCCAGCCCGCGCTCCGTCACGCGCACCGCCCGGAAATCGGCCTGCGCCGCGGCTCCGAAGGTAATCACCCGCCCGCGCGATTCCATCACCTGCGCATACGCCGCCACGCGTGCGTCGTCCGCGTTCAGCACGGCCACCGGCTCCTCGCCGGCCAATCCTTCAATCAGCTCGCGTTTCGCTACCGCAATCTCCTCCACCGAAGCGAAGAACTCCAGGTGCACCGGCGCCACCCGCGTCACCACTCCCACTTCCGGCCGCGCCATCCAGGCCAGCCGCGCGATCTCCCCGATGCGGCTCATCCCCATTTCGATTACGGCCGCATCGTGCTCCGCATCCAGCCGCGCCAGAGTCAACGGAACGCCGAACAGGTTGTTCAGGTTTCCCGTGGACTTCAGCGTACGGAACCGCGCGCCCAGAATCGCCGCCAGGATCTCTTTGGTCGTCGTTTTGCCAACGGATCCCGTAATCCCGGCCAGACGCCGCGGCCACGATTTCCCTGCCGCGCCCCTCCCCCATTCCATCCGCCATTCCCTCGCCAGCCGCTGGAGGGCGGCCAGGGGATCGTCCACACACAGGAGGCGCGAATAGAGGGCCCGGTCGAACTCGTCCCTCCGCGTGCTGGCAACGACGGCCGCCAGTGCGCCGCCGGCCAGTGCGCCGGGTACGAATTTGTGGGCGTCGTGGCGCTCGCCTCGAACGGCGAAGAAGATTTCCCCGCGCGCCACCGTGCGGGAATCAATCGAGACCCCCGTGGCCCGCGCCTGGAGCGCAGCCGTCTCCGGGGGCGCGCCGGGGACGGCGCCCATGGCCCGCGCCGCCTGTTCCAATGTCCAATCCATGAAATCCTCTTCGAGCCGGCCTCATCGCTCGAACTCCCCGCGTTTGCCGGGCGCGCGCGCGGGTTTCAGCTCTCCCACCGGGCGGGTTCAGCATGTCTCTCCGGCTGCTGCTCCTCTCCGGTCCGGGCAATCCGTCGCAAATCGCCGCGGTGGACTGCCTTTCCCGTGCCTGCTCCGAGCTCAACCTTTGTGTCCCAGCCCTCGCAACACGCTCCGCGCTTCCTCGCGATCGTCGTAGTCAATCGTCCGGTCCCGCAGCACCTGATACGTTTCGTGTCCCTTTCCTGCCAGCAGCACGATGTCGCCCGCCTGCGCGCGCTCGATCGCCATTTGCACCGCGCGGGCACGATCCGCCTCCACCACGTATTCCGTGCCCGTGCGCTGCAATCCCACCAGCGCGTCATTGATGATGTTCAGAGGATCCTCGCCTCGTGGGTTGTCGCTCGTCAGGACCACCAGATCGCTCAGTCTTCCCGCGGCCTCTCCCATCAGCGGCCGTTTCGTCCGGTCGCGGTCGCCTCCGCACCCAAACAGCGTGATGATCCGGCCGCCGGATCTGAGTTCACGCGCCGTCTCCAGCAGGTTTCGCAGCGCGTCGTCCGTGTGCGCATAGTCCACAATCACCAGGAAGGGCTGGCCGCAATCCACTCGCTCGAATCGTCCCGGAACGCTCCGGCATTCCCCGATGCCTCTCTCGATGGCCCCTCGCGGCACGCCCATTCCCACCGCCGCCGCCACCGCGCCCAGAATGTTGTACACGTTGATCTTCCCTACCAGCGGCGACTGAATCTCCAATTTTCCTTCCGGTGTCTGCACCGTGAATTCCAGCCCCGTAAACGCCAGCGCGAACCGCTTCGTCGTCACCTCCGCGCCCGGCCCCAGGCCATACGTCAGCGTCCGCCCCGCCAGCCCCAGCAGGTGCTCCGACCAGGGGTCGTCTCCGTTCACCACGCCCACCCGCGGTGCTCCCGCCCCGGTCCCTTCGAAGAGCCGCCGCTTGGCCGCTCCATAAGCGTCCATGGTCTTGTGGAAGTCCAGATGGTCGCGCGTCAGGTTCGTGAAAATCGCCGCCGCAAACCGGCAGCCCCACACCCGGTCCAGTGCCAGCGCGTGGGAACTTACTTCCATCGTCGAATGCGTGCCGCCCTCTTCCCTCACTTGAGCGAAAAATTTCTGCAGCTCCAGCGATTCCGGCGTCGTATGTTTCGCCGGCGTCTCTCCCTTCGGCGTGCGATACACGATGGTCCCGAACAGCCCCGTCCTGTGCCCGGCAGCCCGCAGGATCGAATCCACCAGGAATGACGTGGTGGTCTTTCCGTTCGTCCCGGTTATCCCCACGACTTCCAGCGCTTCGGCCGGCCGGCCGTAGAAATTTGCCGCCATGATCGCCAACGCCTGCCGCGGCTCCTCCACTTGCACCCAGGCAACCTCGGCCCCCAGTTTCGGCTCCTCGCCGGCCGACGGTCGCGGCTGCTCACTCACCACAGCCACGGCGCCGCGCGCCAGCGCATCGCCCACAAACCGGTTCCCATCCGCGTGTTCACCCCGAATGGCAACGAACACCGTCCCGGGGGTCACCTGCCGGCTGTCGTAGGCGACGGCGGATACCTGCCGCTCGTCTGCTCCGCTGCGGGCGGTTCCCTTCCGGCGCGCTACGCCCTCCAGGAGTTCGCCCAGTTGCATTGGATCGCTTCCTGTTTCTGTTTCCGTGTGTGCTGCTCTCACTCGCTTGCTCCGACCGTCCTGCTCAATTCCTGTTTTGTGAGATGTCGTGTACCGCCGCAGAGGCTGCAAATCGCACTACAATTCTGCTCCCGGCCCGCACTCGTGTCCCCGCCGGCGGCGATTGCTCCACCGCGATGCCGGCGCCCACTGGCACGGGGCTCAGTCCCAGCTTCATGCACTCCTCCACAAACGCCCGCACGGTCCGTCCGTCGAAACTCGGCACTGGGACTCCGTTCGATTCGTCCAGCACCACGGTCGTTTCGGCCGGCGGGAGCGGTTCGGGCCGCGCGCTTCCCCCGCCGGAGAGCGAGCCTCGCAGCGTCGCCGTCCCCCCGTGGGCGGGCGGTTCGGGCGCCTGTGCCCGAATCCGGGTCAGTCCCTGGCGCTGACCGCCATCCTCCTGCACCCGGCTGGGTGGCTCCGCGGGAGTCGGTGCCGGCTGCATGTCGGTCCGTTGCGAATCCGGGTCGAGCAGCTGGTGAGAATCGAAATCGCTCAGCTCATCGGTAGCCGCCGCCCCGGCACGCAGCGTAGTTGCCGCTTGCGGAGGTTCCACTGGAATGTCCGGGGCCACATGCAGGTAACTCAGCGTCTGCTGGGCCACCTCGCGGAACACGGGCGCAGCCACTTCGCCGCCCATATGTCCGCCCAACGGTGAGTCCAGAACTACCAGAACGGTGACCGCGGGCGAGTTTACCGGCGCAAATCCTACAAACGATGCGATGTAGTCCCGGGTCGAATAGCGGCCGGTGGCTGGATCGATCTTCTGGGCGGTCCCCGTCTTGCCCGCAACCGTGTAGCCGTCGAGCCGCCCCCTCTTGCCCGTCCCGTCGAGGACGACTTCTTCCAGCATCTTCCGCATCATGGCCGCAGTTTCCGGCCGGATCACCCGGCGCGAGGATTCGTCGGCTGATGCCGAGGCCTGCTCCAGCAGTTTCCCTGTAGTCCCCTCTCCGGACTCGGCGCAATCGGTCGCTCCCGGCTGGCATGCACGCACCCCGCGCACGATCCGCGGCCGGTGCAGCACCCCTCCGTTGGCGATTGCGGACATCGCCGTCACCAGTTGCACCGGCGTAACCCCGATTTCCTGTCCCATCGACACGCCGCCTATGGAAATTGCCGACCAGTTCTCCAGCCGCCGCAGCAGACCCCGGGATTCGCCTGGCAACTCGATCCCCGTCTGGCTGCCGAATCCGAAGGCCCGTATGTAGTCGTAGAACTTCTTCGGGCCCAGCCGCAGCCCCAGTTTGATGGCCCCCACGTCGCTCGAATCCGCCACCACCTTCGTCACCGTCAGCAGGCCGAACGGCTTGTGGTCATGGATCACGTGGTTGGCGATGACGATCGAGCCCATCTGGCAGTCAATCACCTCGCCCGGATTCGTCAGCCCTTCGTTCAGCGCGGCGGCTACCGTCACGATCTTGAAGGTTGATCCCGGCTCGTACAGCGCGCTCACGGCGCGGTCCATGCGCGCGTCCGGTGACGCCGCGCCCGCCGAGTTCGGGTCAAACGTCGGCCAGTTCGCCACCGCCAGCAGCTCACCCGTGTTCGGGTCCTGCACTACGATTGTCCCGGCCTTGGCGTGCGTCTTCGCGATCGCTCCGCTCAGCGCCTTCTCCGCGATGTACTGGATGTTTTCATCCAGCGTCAGCACCAGGCTCGATGCCTGGCCGGCGGCGGGCCCGTGCCTCTCGTACCACCGGCGGCGCGCGTCGGCCAGCACCAGCACCTGCACCGGCTTTCCGCGCAGCTTCCCGTCGAATTGATATTCCAGCCCGCCCAGCCCGCGGCTGTCGATGTCCACGTACCCCAGCGCATGCGCCGCTAGATCGCCCTTTGGGTAGAACCGCTGGCTTTCCCGCTGGAAATAGATTCCGCGCAGATTCAGCGCCTGGATTCGTTCCACTTTCCGCGCCGCCAGTTTCCGCGCGATCCACGCGAACGACTTCGACCCCGTCAGCCGCGTCTCGATTTCCTCCGGCTCCAGCTGGAGAATCCCCGACAGCAGCCGCGCCACCATCGAAGGGTCCGATATTTCCGCAGGCACCGCGAACAGGGAATCCACCGGCATGCTCATCGCCAGTTCATGCATATTGCGGTCGTACACCACGCCGCGCGGAGGATTCACTTCCACGATGCGCTGCTGCTGCCGCCGCGCTCGCGCCAGGTAATCTCTGTATTGGACGATTTGAAGCTGGACCAGACGCCCCACTACGGCGCCGAGCCCCAGCAACACTACGAAGGCCAGAGAGAAGATTCGCGTGCGCGGGCGGCGCCCATCCATACCGTTCGCTCGAGCTACCCCCTCACACGGGCCGGCTGCCGAAACCCTGCCGGCTGCCCGGCCGGCGGAATGAAAAACTTGCCGGCCACACGGCCGGCGCCAAATTCCTCGCGCGCTACTGAACGGTCGCTGCCTGCGTCACCGCCGCTGCGGGAAATCCCCGCGGCGTCCTCACCTGCGCCAGAATTCCCTCGGCAGGCGCGGCCACCGGCGCCACCTGTCCGGGCGCGGGCACGGTAAGCCCC
Source organism: Patescibacteria group bacterium (assembly GCA_035541255.1). GTDB lineage: Bacteria > Acidobacteriota > Terriglobia > Acidiferrales > UBA7541 > JOPF136. Next base: position 37,089 of record DATKNR010000153.1, read on the forward strand.
AGCTCGTTGCGCGCCAGTTGGTCGATCCGCCCGGGCGCCCGAAGCGCCGCGGCCTGCAATTTCAGTTGCGCGTTCATCTCCGCGGCTTCCGCTCGCCGTGCCTTCAGTTCCTCCAGTTGGTATTCCACGCGAAGGCAGCGGAAGTGTTGCCCGGCATAGACCAGCAGCAGCGCCACCAGTGCCGCGCCGATTCCCGCAAACCGGATCAGGTCCCGCCACTCCCCGCGCGACACATTTCTCACCAGCCGCGAATTGTCGATCCGTTTTACGGTGATGAATTCCATCATGCCGCCCCGCTCTCTATCAGCTTCTCCGCCACGCGCATCTTTGCGCTCCGCGACCGTGGGTTCGCTGCCCGCTCCGCGTCTGAGGGTACGATCACTTTCTTCGTCAGCACGCGAAGCACCCCGGCGCGGTCGTACTTCCGGAAGGCTTGCTTCACCGCCCGGTCTTCCAGCGAGTGATAACTCAGCACCACCAGGCGTCCTCGAGGATTCAAAGTGGCAGGGGCTTGGTCTAGAAACTGCTCGAGTTCCTCCAACTCTCTATTCACCGCTATCCGCAGCGCCAGAAATGTTTTTGTCGCGGGATGCAGCTTCTGCCTTCCCCTTTTCAGGGCCCCTGCCACAACCGTTGCCAGGTGCTCGGTGTCCCGGATGGGACGGCTCTTCACGATCGCCCTGGCGATCTTTCGCGAATCGTGCTCCTCGCCGAAGCGATAGAGCAGGTCGGCCAGTTCTCTCTCCGGCCAGCGATTCACAATCTCTTCTGCCGCGCTCCCGGAGGGCTCCCGGCCCTCGCGGTCCATGCGCATGTCCAGCGGGCCGGCCCCGCGGAAGGAAAATCCCCGGCTGGCGTCGTCCAGTTGCATGCTGGATACGCCTAGGTCCGCCAGCACCCCGTCGGCCTTGATGTTCAGCCGGCGCGCAATCTCCCCAATCGTTGAGAGCGTTCCCTGCACGAGTTCCACCCTCCGCCCATAACCTGCCAGCCGCTCACGGGCAACCGCTAGAGCGGCCGCGTCCCGGTCAATCCCGATCAACCGTCCCGTGCTGAGCCGCCGCGCAATTTCCGCCGCGTGCCCCCCCAGCCCCACCGTCGCATCCACGTAGGTGCCTTCCGGCTTGATCGCTAGCCATTCCAGCACTTCCCCAAGAAGTACCGGAATGTGCTCCGCACCCACTAGATGCCCAGATCATTCAGAACCTTCCAATCGTCGTCCGTGATCGGATTCCCCTTCATATGCTCCGCGAACCGCGCGTGGTTCCAGACTTCCAGCGAATTCAGCTTCCCCATCACGTCCACTTCGCCTTTCATCTCCGCCTGCTCCCGCAGCACCGGAGGAATCAGCAGCCGCCCCTGGCCGTCCATCTTCACCACTGCACCGTAATAGCTCGTCCGCGTCAGAAACTTTTGCTTGGCCTGGTTGTGCGATGGCAATTTCGCCAGCTTCTCTTCAATCGCCATCCACACCTGCATCGGGTAGACATACGCCCGGTCCCCGTTTTCGCTGGTCACGTAGAACGTGTCCCCGTAAACGGCCAGGTCCTCCAGAAAGACCGAAGGAACCTTCATCCGGCCTTTCGGGTCTACAGTTGCCCGATGGTTTCCCCGCAGCAAGTTCAGGCCATCCCGGAAGTCCAGCTGGGACGCCCCGTCCCCGCCACGACTTCACACTAGCTACCACTTCTACCCACTTTCTGCCCGCATCCTACGCGCATCTCCTTCAGTGTCAAGAAAATTTCCGGTTTTTCTTGCTCTCTGTGGAAATCTTCCCAGATTGTGGTCGCCTGACGCGATTCCTACTACGGATTGTGGCTCAGCCTCGCCCCCTCGCTAACGCTAGAAGGCGGGATGCCGTAACACGGGGACGCTGTGGCCAAACAGTAAACGTTTTTCGCCGGTCCCGGCCCTCTTTTCTCCCCAAAAATAAAGAAGCCGCCAGAAGGCGGCTTCCTGGAATTCGGTGAGGCGGTAGGTGGCTCAATCGTGCGGAGGGAAGCGAGAGGGCGCTCGTCCCGGTTTCTCGGCTATTGTGCGCCCGGTTCTAGCCCGTACTCCCCCAGCCGCTTCAGCACGTCGTGCTCCTGCGGGGAGAGGCCCTGGTAGAAACTCGGATCATTCAACCGCTGCTGTCGCTCCGCGTCGCTCATGCCGTTGAGCGTCCCCAGACGCTGCTTCAGTTCCTGGCGCCGCTCGGGTCTCAACTGCCGCCATTGCGGTAGCACCTGCGTACGCAGCGCCTCGCGCTGCTGCGGCGTCATCTTTTCCAGCGCCTGCGCATTCTGGCTCATCCTTGCCTTCTGTTGCGGAGAGAGCCGGTCCCATTCGGCGAATCGCTGCCGGATCCTGTCCTGCTGCTCCTTCGGCAGGCTGCGAAACCGCTGGTTGTTTTCCAGGAAGCGATCCCGATCCGCCGGGCTCATCTGCTGCAAGCGCTGCTGCCAATCGGCCGGCACCGCGCCGCGGACCGCCTGTCCCTCCGTTCCACTCGCCGGTGGAGAAGCCTGCCTGGCAGTGCCGGCGCGGGCGTTCAAGCCCGACTGGCTTCCGGCCTGCGGCGAAGCCCCGCCGGGGCCGGCGGAAGAGGCTGTCCCTTCGCGCGGAGTTCCAGCCCGTGCATTCGCCCCGGATTGCCCGCCGGGTTGGACAGCGGGAGCATGAGCGGCGCCGGCCGCTCGGTCTCGCGGCGTACCCGCGCGTGCATTCGGTCCGGACTGCCCTCCTGCCTGGCCGGTCATCGCTCGCTGCTTCGCTTCCCGCCGCGCTCGGCGTTCGGCCCGCCGTTCGGCTCTGGTCGCCGGCGCGCGTTCCTGCATGTCGGGCGGAGCGGAGCACACAGGCCCGGCTGCGAGCAGCGTTGCCAGCGCCACGGCCCATCCGAATTTGGTCCACGCGTTCATTTCGAATCTCTTCCCTGCTCTTCCCTCTTTCGTTCCCGGTGCCCTTTCGTCAGTCTCCCCGGACTCCGCTGGGCGAGCTCAGATCCTTCAGCACGTCGTAGTTCTCCAGCACCTGCATGTTCTTGATCATCCGGAAATTCTGGTCCTGGCTCATTTCCACTCCATTCGGCGTGGGTGCCGGCATCCGCGGATGCGTCAGCGTGGCGGCCCAGAATCCCACGGCGATCAACATCAGGCTCGCCAGGGCGAGCCGCCGCTGCGGCAGCCATTGCGCTACGCGAGCCCACACTCCAGGCGCGGGCTCTTCGGCAATCCGCTGCCTCAGCCGCGCGTCAAACCACGCGGAAGGCTCCGCCGCCGGCGTTTCCTCCAGCACTTTCCAGACGCCGCGGAATCCCGCCACGCGCGCGCGGCAATCCGCGCACGCGGCCAGGTGCTGTTCCACTTCGCGCCGCTCCCGCACCGTCACGCGCCCGTCCAGGTACCCGATCAGTTGCGATTCCATCTGCTCACACTTCATGGCTGCCTTCCTTCCGACGTCTCTCTGGGGCTGGGTCCCGAGGCTTCGGGAGCGACCAGAGGAGCCAGTTCCACACGCAAAGTTTCATACGCTCGGAACAGCAAAGACTTCAGCGCGCTCACCGAACATCCCAGGATGCGCGCGATTTCGTCGTAATCCATCTCTTGGTACTTGTGCAGCAGCACCGCGGCCCGCTGCTTCTCCGGCAGCGCCTGAATCGCCCGCCGGACCACCGCCACACGGTCACGCTCCACCAATTGCTGCTCCACGATGGGGGCCCCGTCCGCCACCTCCACCGTCCTCTCCGATCCGTCTTCTCCTTCCGCGGGCGCGTCCAGCGAGATTTCCGCCTGGCGATGCCGCCCGTCGCGCAGCGCGTTCAACGCCAGATTCGTCGCGATTCGGAACAGCCAGGTGGTGAATTTGGCGCTCGGCTCGTAGTCGCGCCGCGCCCGGTACACTCGTAGGAAAACTTCCTGGGCCAGGTCTTCCGCCTGCGCTGCGTCTCTCACCATCCGGTTCAGGAAATGGCACAGCGGTCGCCGATAGCGCTGCAAGAGAAGCTCAAAGGAGAGTTCATCTCCCTGCTTCACTCCCAGCATCAACTGGACGTCCGACCTGACCATGACCTCCACACTATAACGAACACACTCGGGGCCAGAAAGTTGCGGGAATCGCAGGAGTTAGCCCCGCGGCGGGCGCGGGTGGCGGCTCTCGTTCCGGCCCCAGCCGGGCGGCGCCTCAGCCCCCGTGGAGGATGAAGTGCGCCCCAGCCAGCAGCGCCGCGCCCAGAAATACCGTGCAGGCCACACCCAGATTGCGCTCCTGATTCACTTCCGGCACCAGGTCGGAGGCAGCCACATAGAGCGTCAGTCCGGCGGAAAACGGCAGCACAACTCCGGCGTGCCCGGCGAAGAGCGTAGTGAACAGCGTGCCCGCCAGAGTTGCCGCCCCCAATCCCCCGGCCGCACCCAGCGCCGCCGCCCGCGTGCGGCCCCGCGCCAGCATCAGCGAGGCGGCCGTAAATCCTTCCGGCAATTTGTGCAGCACCACAGCCGCCAGCAGCACTCCGCCGAGGTACGGCGAAACAAGAAAGCCCGCTCCCACCATCACGCCGTCAAACAGCGCGTGGAGCCCGAATCCCGCCAGCGCCACCTCCGCCGTATGCCCCGCGCGCACTTCCTCCACGTGCGTTTCTTCCCCAAAGTGCACGTGCGTCGATAGCGTGTGCACAAACAGGTGCACCACCAGGTACCCGCCCAGCACATACAGCGGCGCGCGGTCTCCGCTCAACGCGAACGCATCCGGGATTACTTCCACGAAAACTGCGGAGAGCATGAACCCCGCGCCCAGCGCAATCAGGTAGCGCAGATACTGGTGCGACCACTCCCGCCGCGCCACCATCCACCCGCCCGCCACCGTCGCCAGCGCCGCGATCGCTCCCGCCACAAGCGACATGATTTCCGCATTCGCTGCAGGGTCTCCGCTCATCGCCGCTCATCACTCATCACTGCACCCTTCAGCCGCTGTGCCGGAACAAAATCACATCCCCGTCCTGCACCACGTATTCCTTCCCTTCCAGCCGCACCTGCCCGCGCTCCCGCGCCACCGCCATGCTCCCCGCCGCCATCAGATGATCGAACGACACCACCTCGGCTTTGATGAATCCCTTGGCGATGTCCGAATGAATCGCTCCCGCCGCCTCCAGCGCCGTCTCCCCGCGCCGGATCATCCACGCGCGCACCTCCGGTTCCCCCGCGGTGAGAAACGACATTAGCCCCAGCAGTTCGTATGTCGCGTGGATCAGTCGGTCGCGTCCCGATTCGGCCAGCCCGTAGCTGGACATCAACTCCGCCGCCTCCGCGTCGTCCAGTTCCGCCAGTTCCGCTTCGATTCGCCCGCAGAATGGCACCACCGCCACCTGCGCTTTCGCCGCAATCGCCGCCAGCCCGTGCCGTTCGATCGCCGTCCCGATCTGCGACGCTTCCGAGTCATTCAAGTTGACGGCGCACAGCATCGGCTTGCGCGATAGAAACATATAGCCGGTGATCAGTTTCGCTTCCTCCGCCGTCATCTCCAGCGCCCGCAGCGGATTCTCCGCCTCCAGCGACGCCTTGCACCGGAACAGCACCGCCTGCTCCTTTTCCAGGTGCGCCTCGCGCTTTTTTTTCAGGTCTTTTTCCAGCCGTTCCAGCCGCCGCAGGATTTGCTCCAGGTCGTGCAGCATCAGCTCCACCTCGATGCTGTCGAAATCCCTCCTCGCGTCCAGCGATCCGGCCGGATGCGGATTCGCCGGGTCGTCGAACAGCCGCACCACCTGCACCAGCGCGTCCACCTGCCTCATTTCCACCAGCAGCGCGGAGTCCCTGGCCTTGTCTCGTGCCAGCCCGGCCACGTCTACGTATTCAATCGCCGTGTGCGTGATTTTTTTCGGTTTGTAGATGGCCGCCAGCGGCGCCAGCCGCGCATCCGGCACGCGCGCCACCCCCACGTGCATCCCTTCCCGCGCCGCTTTCGCGTCCACATGCGCGCGCGTCAGGATTTTGAACAGGCTGGTCTTCCCAACCCCCGGTAATCCGATGATTCCTGTCTTCATGGGAGCACGCAGTGTAGCACGGGGGTTTGCGCGGAGAACTCCGCTCAGATTCGCATTTTGCTTCCCCGGCCCGTCGCGTTACTATCCGCTCTTATGTGGTCCATGAAAGACATCCTGCTGATGCTTCTCGTCGCCGTCACGCTCTGGTTCATCTGGGCGTGGGCCCGGCTCGCCCGCCGCGCCAAAGCCGCCGGCCAGCCCGACGCGTCAAAGCCTTTCGCCGCCTACCACTCCCTCGTCGGTTTTGTCGCCAACTTCCTGGACACCCTCGGCATCGGCAGTTTCGCCACCACCACTTCCGCCTTCAAATTCCGCGGCACCGTTCCCGACGAGAAAATTCCCGGCACTCTCAACGTCGGCTACGCCCTCCCCACCATCGCCGAGGCCCTCATCTACATCAAGATCGTCGACGTGGACGTTTGGACCCTCCTGCTCATGATCGCCGCCGCGGTATCCGGCGGATGGCTCGGCGCCGGCATCGTCTCGCACTGGTCCCGCCGTAAGGTTCAAGTCGGAATGGGCATCGCTCTGCTCGTGGCCGCGGCGTTTATGCTTCGCGCCCAGTTTCAGGCCTCTACCGCCGGCGGCATTTCGCTCGAACTGCGCGGCGCATTGCTTGTCGCCGGTCTGGTGGGCAACTTCGCCCTCGGCGCGTTGATGACCCTCGGCATCGGCCTCTACGCGCCCTGCCTCATCCTGGTCAGCCTGCTGGGCATGAATCCCAAGGCCGCTTTCCCCATCATGATGGGCTCCTGCGCCTTCCTCATGCCCGTCAGCGGCATTCGCTTCATCCGCGAGGGAAGCTACAGCCTCAGCGCCACGGTCGTCATGGCCATCGGCGGAATTCCCGGCGTGCTCATCGCCGCCTATATCGTCCGCTCGCTCCCATTGACCTACGTCCGCTGGCTGGTAGTGGTGGTGGTGGTCTATGCCGCCGTGATGATGCTTCGTTCCGCGGTGCTGGAAAGGCGTGCGGCCCCCGTCGTCGTAGCTCCCGAGCCCGCCGGCGATCAGTAAACGTCCGCTGCGTTCAACGCTTCTCCAGTTTCAATTCTATCTCCCGCAGCATGAACACATCTTCCTTGTTGTAGATCAGCAGCTCCCGCAGAAACTTGCTCTGGCCGGTTCCACTGTACTGTTTCCACATTTCCATGGCCCACGCGCCGTCTCGGCCCGGCAGTTGCCGCTTCAGTCCCAGCGTCTGCTCCACCTTCTTCTGCCCGCCATAGAGCCCCCGCGACCAGCATTCCGGCACCAGGTCCGTGTGCTCGAACTCCTCGTCGAGCATCACCCCCAGTTGCGCTTCGATCACCGGAAAATCGAATCCCACGCTTCTCTTCATCCGGTCCGGTTTCGATCGCCCGTTGTACGTCACGATTCGCTCCACGCCTTCGAGCAGCAGCAGCAGCGCCTGCCGCGTGATGTTCGGATGGATCAGTTGGGTGAATTCGTCGCGATCCCCGCTCACCACGCGCACGCCCAGCACCGTAATCTTGTGGTTCTTGAAATCGCTGAAGAGCTTCTGGCCGCTTTCCGTGCCCGTGTAGATCGTCTCGATATCGAGATACGCGTGTTTCAATTCCACCTCATGCCGCTCTCCCGCCACTGCGCGGATCAATCTAACTGATCGCCGGCGTCGTGCCGGTCACTTCCTTGCTCGCCCGTTTGTTCACGTACAGCGCGTCGTCCGCGCGCTTCAGGAGTTCTTCCGCCGATTCTCCGCTGCGGTGGTTCGCCCATCCGGCGGAAAATGCGATCACCATCGAATTCCCCTGGTATTCCATTTTGTGCCCGCTCAGCCGGTTCAGCACGTAGCGCACCTCGTCCAGCTTGCAATCCGGCAGCAGCAACAGGAATTCGTCTCCCCCGAACCGCACCGCGAGGTCCGAGCCACGGATTGCTTTGTTCAGCGATTGCGCGAACGCCCGGATCAGTTCGTCTCCCGCCGCGTGCCCGTGCCGGTCGTTCATCGTCTTCAATCCGTCCAGATCCAGCACCAGGATCGTCAGCGGCCGTCCCGTCCGTTCCGCTCGCAGCACTTCCGATCGCAGCCGTTGCTCGCCCGACCGGCGGTTGTACAGCCCCGTCAGCGCATCGAGCGCCGCCAGTTTGTACACCTCCTCCGTCCGCACTTCCATCTTCGTCATCGCATCCATTTGCTGCGCCAGTTGGCTCTGGATCCGGTGAATCTGCGTCTGCTGATAGATCGTGTACACGTTGAACAGCAGCACCATGCCGATCAGGCCGCGAACCGTCTGGTCCAGGTAGAACGAGCTGAAGGCTTCCGCCTGCGAGAGCAGCCCCGGAAACGCAAACGACGCAATCGCCAGCGTCAGCAGCATCGTCACCAGCACCGCCGATGACCACATCCACCACTGCCGCCTCTGCAGGCGGCGCATGCTCACGCGGATTTCTTCTGCCGCGCCCGAACCAGCCGCGGGAGGCGCTTCTGTCTCCTCTTGGGCCACACGACCTCCACGCCGAAGTGTATTCATTTATGGCCGGGAATCCGGCCTTGCGCAACAGGGAGTTTGGCCCCGTTTCCTGGCTTTCAAGGTGCCCTCCGGCGCCGCCGCCCTGCGGCACGGCTTCAGGACCGGGCTCGCGCCGGGCGTCTCAGTTCCGCGGCACCGCAGTTGGCTCGGTGCCGAACTGCCGCACGGTCAGAAAGAGCACCACGAGGCCGATCACAAACGTCGTCAGTTCCAGCGCCACTGACGCCACGTGCAGGCGCCCGAATGTCACGCGCGGCTCGCTCGCGCGCGGAGTGGCATCTATCGATCCATGCGTCGCGATCATTTCCTGTTGCAGGTCGTGCATCCGCGGAGTCACTCCGTATTGCGATGCCGCCGTCAGCACCACCATCACAAACACCAGCAGCGCCGCCGGCCGCACCAGTGCCTGCGCGTTTTTCAGCAGCAGCGTATGGCACGCCAGGAACACGAACGCAGCCACCATGGCCACCAGGTGCAGCCGCGCCAGCGCCAGCCCAACCACCGCCCCCGCCAGGTCCGGCGTCGGCAGCAGACGGAACACGTCCGGCGCTTCCAGAAACATCAGGAAAAATGCGCCCCCGATCCAGGTGCTCAATGCTAAAACGGCAAGGAAGCGCAGTGTGGTGGTCATTTCACGATTCCGCTAGACTTAGGTCGTTTCACCTGGGTTCCGTCGAAGGCGCAGTCTAGCACACGGCTCTCGTACCCCGCGGAACCGCGGTGCCGGTGTTTCAGTATGTGCAATGGTGACGGGATAAGTGGTGGGCGATCAAGGGCTCGAACCTTGGACCTCTCCCGTGTGAGGGGAACGCTCTAACCAACTGAGCTAATCGCCCGCTTACCTTGCGGCATCCAATGCGTTTGTAGCAGAAGGGACGCGGATTTTCAACCGATGACCACCACCACCTCCTCCTCCGGCCAGCTCAGCGATTTGCGCGCCGCCATCGCACGTGTCGTCCGCGGCAAGGACGAAGCCATCGAACTCGCCCTCGTCGCTCTGCTCGCCCGCGGCCACCTGCTTATCGAGGACGTTCCCGGCGTCGGCAAGACCACGCTCGCCCAGGCCCTCGCCCGTTCCTTCCGCTGCTCATTCCAGCGCATCCAGTTCACCTCCGACCTCCTTCCCAGCGACGTCATCGGCACCAGCGTCTATGTTCCCGGCACTCAGGAATTCGAATTTAAGCCCGGCCCCATCTTCGCCAATCTCGTGCTCGCGGACGAAATCAACCGCACCACCCCGAAAACGCAGTCCGCGCTTCTCGAGGCCATGAACGAAGCCCAGGTGACCGTCGACAACCGCACCCATCCCCTCCCTCAGCCCTTCTTCGTCTTGGCCACGCAAAATCCCGTCGAGCACCACGGCACCTATCCCCTGCCCGAATCCCAGCTCGACCGCTTTCTCCTCCGCATCCGCATGGGCTATCCCGCGCGCGCCAGCGAAAAGGAAATCATGAAGCGCGACGGCTCCTCCGCCCTCGACTCCATGGGCGAGGCCGTCATGGATGCCGCGGACGTCGTACGCTTGCAGGAGGCGGTGGCTCGCGTTCGCGCGGAAGAGGCCCTGCTCGACTACGCCCTTTCCATCATCGAGCGCACCCGCTCCGACGAACGCATTCTCCTCGGCGTCAGCCCCCGCGGCTCCGTCATGCTCCATCGCGCCGCTCAGGCCCGCGCCTTTCTCGACGGCCGCGACTATCTCGTCCCCGACGACGTCAAGCGCCTCGTCATTCCCGTCTTCGCCCACCGCATCGTCCTCAATTCCCGCTACGTTTCCACTCAGCGCAAGTCCGAGCAATCCGAAATCATTCTCCAGGAATTCCTCGACTCCACCCGCGTCCCCCTGTAGCTCTCAGGCGCGCCCATGACCTCTTCCCTTCTCTCCCGCTGGTGGGCCAAGGTTGACCAGCCCGGGTGGAAAGCCTTTGGCCTCGGCATCGCCGCGCTCGGCCTCGCTCTCCTGCTGGCCCTTTACTCTGCCGCCGCCGCACAGATGGGCGAAACGCGCCTCGCCGCCGTCATGGCCGGCCTCTCGCTCGTCATCGCCGGTTGGGTGGGCGTCAAAATCGTTCCTGCCCTCGCCCGTCGCACCGCCCTCCGCTGGCTCGGCGTGCAGATCCGTTTCCGGCTCACGCGTGAAGGTTGGGTCTACATCACCGGAGTCTTCCTGCTGGGACTCGCCGCCCTCAACACCGGCAACAATCTTCTCTTCCTGATTCTTTCCGCTCTCCTCGCCGGCATCCTCATGAGCGGCGTTCTCTCCACCATCGTGCTCACCGGCAACGAAATTGAAATCGAGCTCCCCGAACAGATTTTCGCCGGCCAGCCGGCGTTGGCCATGCTCACGATCCACAACCGCAAGCAATCCTTGCCCTCGTTTTCGCTTCGCGTGCGTTCCGACCCTCGTGCCGCCGGCCAGCCCGTCTTTTGCGATCCCGTCTACTTCCCCTACGTCCCCCGGCACTCGGAAGCCCTCCAGCGCGTGGAGCTGATGTTTCCCCGCCGCGGCCTCTATCGGCAGGATTCCTTCGTCCTCCAGACGCGTTTCCCCTTCGGCTTCCTGGAAAAGTGGCGCAGCGTCGATTCCCCCGTGGAAGCTCTCGTCTATCCTCCGGTCGAACCCACCGAGGAGTTCTACGAGGTCCTGCCCATGGTCAGCGGCGAAATGGAGAGCATGCACCGCGGCCGCGGCCACGATCTCTACGCCATCCGCGACTATCAATCCGCAGACAGCGCCCGCCACGTCGATTGGAAAGCCACCGCGCGCACCGGCGAGCTCAAGGTCCGCGAGTTCGCCCGCGAGGACGAACGCCAGGTGGTTCTCGTCTTCGATCCGTTGATTTTCCCCGCGGCCCGTGCCGGCTCTCCCACTCCCGAACAGCTCGACCGGTTCGAGCGCGGCGTCAAACTCGCTGCCTGTCTTGCCTGGCATTTCTACGAGACCGACGCGGAAATCGAGTTCCGTACCCAGCGCCTCGTCTCCCCCATGGGCCCGTCGTCGGAAACGATCTGGGCAACGATGCGCGAACTGGCCGTCATTGCTCCCCAGACAGCCGCCCCGGGCGAATCGCTTCTCGCGAAACTTCCGGAGGACCCGCACCTGTTCAAGATCATCATCACCGCACAGCCTCGCGGCTCCATCCCCACCCACTTCTGGACCACCGCCTACGTCATCTTCATGTAGC
>DATKNR010000154.1:0-17123 GCA_035541255.1 Patescibacteria group bacterium
GTGTGCCAGATGCGCTCGGTGGCCTTCTGATAGTCGGCGGGCTTGGCGTCGAAGATATTGGGGACGAACGTCTGCGGGTTGCGGTCGTAGAGCGGAAACAGAGTGGACTGGACCTGCACCATGATGCGATGTCCGGGCAGAAAGACGTGGTTCACGGTGGGCAGACGGAACCGATAGAGCAGCGGCCGGCCGGGAGTGACGGCTTCCGGATGCTCGAAGCTGGTGCGATAGCGTCCGCGGAAAATGTCGAGCGAGATGGAAAGTTCATAGCCGCCCATGGCGGGCTCGGAAGGAACGGTGGGCGGATACACGTCGATGAGCTTGACGACCCAGTCGGCGTCTGTGCCGCTGGTGGAGGCGTAGAGGTTCACCTCGGGCGCGCCGCTCGTGCGAACGGGAGCGGTGAGCGGCGCGGTGACGTAGGTGAGAACGTCGGGGCGGCCGTCGACGAAGCGCTGGTCGTCCACGAGCCAGTGGCGCCAGGCGTCGCCGTCGGAATCAACAACCGGACGATGGCGATAGGGCACGGGGCCCGCGGGATCGGAGACGTATTCGTCGAATTGGGGAGCGGTGGCGGAGGGCGCGTCGAAGGAGAGGCCGCCGCCGGCCTGGAGATAGAGCGGACGCGGGGTGGAGGCGCATCCGTGGGGACAACTGAGCGGCCAGGAGGGGAGACGGTCCCAGTGATTTTCGCCGGTGTTGTAGATGAAGACGGGTGGAGTGTTCGCCTTCGGCGCGCCGTCGAGCAGATACTGATTGAAGAACGGCAGAAGGACGTCGCGGCGGAACTGGTAGGTGGTGTTGCCGTTCCAGAGCAGAGGGCCGAGCGAGTAGCCGTCGTAGTTGACCTGGCTGTGGCGCCAGGGCCCCATGACCAGGAAATTTTTGTCGTTCGCGGTGTCTTTGGATTCGACGGCTTCGTAGCAGTGGATGGCGCCCCACATATCTTCCTGGTCCCACAGGCCCTGTAGCCACATGACCGGAACGGCGAGCGGGACGGAGGCCATGATCTTGTCGAGGGCCTGCGCCTGCCAGAAGGCGTCGTAGGAGGGATGCTGCTCGACTTTGCGCCAGTAGGGGAGCTGGTCGAGTCCGGCGGCACGGGCGAAGTCGCCGGCGGAACCTGCGGCGAGGTAATTGGTGTACTCATCGTGGCCTTCGCGGGGGATGGAGTGGCCGCCGCCGCGCTGGGCGGTCTGCTCGAGGTAATAGTCGAGACTGGGCTGGCGGAAGGCGCCGTAATGGAACCAGTCGTCGCCCATCCAGCCGTCGACCATGGGACTTTCCGGCGCGGCCACTTTGAGCGCGGGATGGGGATGGATGAGAGCCATGACGACGGTGAAGCCTTCGTAGGAGGAACCGATCATGCCGACACGGCCGTTGGATTCGGGGATATTTTTGACGAGCCAGTCGATGGTGTCGTAAGCGTCGGTAGTATCGTCCGCGCCGGAGGAGTTGAGCGGGCCGACGGGCGGGGGCGTCATGAGGTAGCCGCCCTCGGAGCCGTACTTGCCGCGGACGTCCTGGAAGACGCGAATGTAGCCTGCGGCGACGAAGACGTCGTCACCCTGTGGCAGAGTGTCGAGCATGTAGGGCGAGTTATTGCGCGAGGCGCGGCCGGCGGCGTTGTACGGCGTGCGAGTAAGCAGAATGGGCGCGTGCGTGGCGCCCTTGGGAATGACGATTACGGTATAGAGCTTGACGCCGTCGCGCATGGGGATCATTTCAACGCGCTTCGTGTAGTTGAAGGACGCGGTGGGAGGGTGGAAGGTGGAGGGAACGTCGGAATCCTTGGGTTGCTCCTGCGCGACGGCCGGCAGGACCGGCAACGAGAACAGGACAGCGGCAGCAAGAAAGCGGAAATGAATGGTCATGGAATTTCCCCGGACAGCGGCGAAAAGAATATCACTTTCCGGGCCGGGCGCCGGGAGGGATGGGCGCAGCGAGCAGCGCCCCTACGTCGCAGAGGCAGAAGGGCCTGTGCTCCCTACGGGAACAGACCCCTCACCAGAGTCGCATCGGCGACGCGGCCGACCGCGAGGATATAGGCGGCGGTGCGCATGTGGACGTGGTACTTCTTGGAAATCTCGAGCACATCGGCAAAGGAGCGGCGCATCACTTCGCCGAGCTTGGCGTTCACCTCCGCTTCCGTCCACGAATAGGAGTAGTGGTTCTGCACCCACTCGAAATAACTGACGGTGACGCCGCCGGCATTGGCCAGGATATCGGGGAGCAGGAAGACGCCTTTGCGGGCCAGCACCTCGTCGGCACGAGGAGTGGAGGGGCCATTGGCAGCTTCGGCCAGGATCTTGGCCTGGACGTGCTCGGCGTTTTCAAGCGTGATCACATTTTCGAGCGCGGCGGGAATCAGGATGTCGCACTTGAGGGAGAGCAGGTCCTCGTTGGAGATGCGCGAGCCGCCGGGCATGCCCACGATGGAGCCGGTACGCTCCTTGAAGCGCATGGCCTTGAGCGGATCGAGGCCGCGGGGATTGTGGACACCGCCGCGCGAGTCGCTAAGCGCAATGATTTTGGCTTTCTTTTCCATCAGCAGGCGGGCCGCGATGGAGCCGGCGTTGCCGAATCCCTGGATGGCGACGCTGGCACCGCGCAGGTTGAGCTTCTTGACCTTGCAGGCCTCTTCGAGGGCGTAGAGGACGCCGCGCGCGGTGGCTTCGTTGCGGCCGGGCGAGCCGCCGAGAGCGAGAGGCTTTCCGGTGACGACACCGAGCACGGTGTGGCCCGTGGTCATCGAGTAGGTATCCATCATCCAAGCCATGACCTGCGAATCGGTGTAGACGTCGGGGGCAGGAATATCGCAATCGGGACCGATGATGGGCAGAATTTCGCTGGTGTAGCGCCGGGTGAGGCGCTCGAGCTCAGCCTTGGACATGCGCTTGGGCTCGCAGATGACGCCGCCCTTGCCGCCGCCGAACGGAATGTTGACGGTGGCGGTCTTCCATGCCATCCAGGCCGCGAGGGCCTTGACCTCGTCGAGAGAGACGCTGGGATGGTAGCGGACGCCGCCCTTGGCGGGGCCGCGCGCGATGTTGTGCTGCACGCGATAGCCGGTGAAGACCTTGACCTGGCCGTTGTCCATCTTGACGGGGATGGAGACTTCGAGAATGCGCTTGGGAGTGCGAAGGACCTGGCGCAGGCCGGAGTCGAGCTTGAGATATTCCGCGGCAATGTCGAACTGCATCTGCGAAATGCGATAGGGATTCAGGTCCTCGCGCGGAGGAGTGACCGCGGGCATGGGCCTGGGAATCGTCTTGGCAACAGTGGACATGTGTGGCGCCGCCTTCGCCGTCCGTCAGGGCCGAAGCTCGCCGCGTCGAGCCGCCCGAGGGCCGTGCGTATGTGTGTTCCTCGCGCTCCGACTCCCGACAGATCGGGATCGGGACGCGGCCCGGTAAGAATTGCACTGGAGGCGTCCGGCAACTGTGCCGGTCATGCTGCTCCAGTCGAATTGAATCGAGAGATGCCGTCCCCCCGAATCGAACCGCGGGCTGCTCCCACCATCTTGTCCGGAAGAAAGCGCAAGAACCGGAACACCCCGCAAGTGTCCTGCTAAGCGGAATTTAGCCACTGGTGGGAAATGGAGTCAACCGGAAGGAGGAAACGAGGCGAAGAAGGTTTCCGAGAGAGATACTAACCAAACGGGACTTGGCAGGGCCGGACGGGCGAGAAACGCTCTTATCACGCTTGTTTTCATGCGGTTGCGAGGATTCGCGCATCGCCCGAGCGGCAGGCCCGCAACGATGTCGTAACTTTACGAGGTTGGCGAGGATGGGGGGATGGAATCGGTGCCCATGTAGGAGCGAAGGGCTTCGGGGATGGCGATGGAGCCATCGGCCTGCTGGAAATTTTCGACAACGGCAAGCCAGGTGCGGCCGACGGCAAGGCCGGAACCGTTGAGCGTGTGGACGAATTCGCTCTTGCCAGCTTTTGCCTTTGCGCGGATGCCGGAGCGGCGCGCCTGGAAGGCTTCGCAGTTGGAGCAGGAAGAAATTTCGCGAAAGGTTTTCGCGGAGGGAAGCCAGACCTCGATGTCGTAGGTTTTTGCGGAGGCGAAGCCCATGTCGCCGGTGGAGAGAAGCATGACGCGATAATGCAGACCGAGGCGCTGGAGGATGGATTCGGCGTTGGAGACGAGAGACTCGAGCTCGTCGAAGCTTTGATCGGGACGCGTGAATTTGAAGAGCTCGACTTTCTGGAACTGGTGCTGGCGAAGGATGCCGCGCGTGTCGCGGCCGGCGGCGCCGGCTTCGGAGCGGAAGCAGGCGGTCCAGGCGCAGAGCTTAACGGGAAGCGAGTCGGCGTCGAGCGTTTCGTCGCGATAGTAACTTGTGAGTTCGACCTCGGCGGTGGGAGTGAGCCAGAGATCGGTGCCTTCGAGATGAAACATGTCCGCGGCGAATTTGGGGAGCTGGCCGACGCCGGTGAGCGATTCCGTGTTCACCAGGAAGGGTGGAAGGATTTCGGTGTAGCCGTGTTCGCGTGTGTGGACGTCGAGCATGAAGTTCGCGAGGGCGCGCTCGAGACGCGCACCGGCTGCACGATAGACGGCGAATCGCGTGCCGGCAATTTTTGTGGCGCGGGCGAAATCGAGGATGCCGGCGCGCTCACCGACCTCGTAGTGCGGGCGCGGCTCGAAAGAGAATTCGGGGGGACGGCCCCAGCGGCGTACTTCCACGTTCTGCTCGGCGCCCGCGCCGACGGGAACGGAAGAGTGCGGAAGGTTGGGAACTCGCAGAAGAAAATCACGGAGGCGCGCGTCGAACTCGGCGACGCGCTGGTCTTCAGCCGCGATGGTGGCGGAGACCTCCTTCATGCGGGCAATAAGGGGCGCGGCATCCTGGCCAGCTTTTTTGGCGCGGGCGATTTCGTCACTGGCCTGGTTGCGTTCGGCCTTCAAGCGTTCAACGGCCGTGATGACCTGACGGCGTTCAGCGTCGAGGGCGCGGAAGGCGTCGAGATCGAGCGTGAGATTGCGGTGCCGCGCCATTTCGGCGAAGCGGTCGAGGTGATTGCGGAAGAATTCGAGGTCATGCATGGGCAGAAAAGAATAACGCAACTCGCGGCGATGTTACACGGAGGAACGCGCCTCGGCCGGTTCCATAAGGGGTAGCCTGACGAGGCGGGCTTCGACCACGGCGAGGGTGGCGCGGATGGGCTCCAGAATCGACTCCGGAACCTCGCCATCGAGACGGATGAGAGCGAGAGCTTCCGCGCCGGGGAGCGCGGAACGGCGGCCGAGGGCAAAGGTGGCGATATTGACGCCGCGGCTGCCGAGAAGCTGGCCGATGTGGCCGATGACGCCGGGGACGTCGCGATTTCGCGTGAACAGGATGGTGCCCTCCAGGTCGCACTCGACGTGGATGCCGTCAATGCCGGTGATGCGCGGGGAGAGATCAAAGGGCACGGTGCCTTCGACGGAGATGGAGGAGGAGGAGTCGGCAGGGGAGACGGTGACTTCCAGAGTGTCCGGAAAGCCGTGTTCGCGCCGGCGGGTCTGCTCCTCGACCACGATGCCGCGCTGTGCGGCAACGGCGGCGGAATTGACGAGGTTGACCTTCTCGTCGAGGACGGGATTGAGCAGGCCGGCGAGGACGGCGCTGCGCAGCACGGTGTAGACCACGGTGGCGGCTTCGCCGGCGTAACGGATGCGCACGCGCGCCACGCGGCCGCGGGCCACCTGTGCGGCGAAGAGGCCGAGGCGCTCGGCGAGCTCGAGATAGGGACGCAGGCGACGGTACTGCTCGGGAGAAAGATTGGGCAGATTGACGGAATTTCGCAAGACGCCGCTTTCCAGGTAGTCGTACACCTGCTCGGCGATGAGCACGCCGACTTCCTCCTGCGCCTCGATGGTGGAACCGGCGATGTGCGGAGTGGCGACGACGTTGGGCAGGCCGGTGAGCGGCGAATCCTTGGGCGGCTCGACGGAGAAAACGTCGAGCGCAGCGCCGGCGATGTGGCCGGAGCGGAGGGCATCGGCGAGCGCTGCTTCGTCAATCATTTCGCCACGGGCGGTGTTGATGATCCAGGAGCCGCGCTTCATTTTTTTGAGGGTCTCGGCGCTGATGAGCTTTTCGGTGCCGGGGCCGAGCGAGGCGTGGAGCGAAAGAAAGTCGGCGCGGGCGAACAGGTCGTCGAGAGGGACCATTTCCACGTCTTCCTCGCGGGCGACTTCCGGACTGACGTAAGGATCGAAGGCCAGGACGCGCATTTCGAAGGCATGTGCACGGCGCGCAACATTGAAGCCGACGCGGCCGAGGCCGACGAGGCCGAGAGTTTTGCCGCGCAGTTCGCTGCCCATCGAGCCACCCTTCTCCCAGCGGCCGGCGTGGGATGCGGCGGCGAGGCGCGGGACCTGGCGGGCGAGGGAAAGCATGAGCGCGAAGGTGTGTTCGGCGACGCTGACGGCGTTTGAACCGGGCGTGTTCATCACGAGGATGCCGCGGCGGGTGCAGGCGTCCACGTCAATGTTGTCCACGCCAGCGCCGGCACGGCCGACGACGCGGAGGCGGGGCGCGGCGGCGAGCAGATCGGCAGTGACGCGGGTGGCGCTGCGCACGATGAGCGCGTCGGCCTCGGCGAGTGCGGAGCGGAGTTCGCCCGAGGTGGGGGCGTCCACCTGCCAGCCGGAGCGGGCGAGAAGTTCCATGCCGCGGGGCGAGATTTTGTCGGCGACGACGACGCGCATGGCCTTGAAACTATAACCGAAAACGCTGAAAAGCAGGCCGGCGCAGGACGCCGGCGCTACGACGGAGACACAAAAGATGCTAGAGTTTGCAGGGCCTATGAAACTCATAGAAAAAATTCAGGCGGACATGACGGCGGCAATGAAGGCGCGGGACGAGTTCAAGCTGGGCGTGCTGCGCATGGTGAAAACGGCGCTGAAGAACAAGGAAATCGAGAAGATTCGCCCGCTCGAACCGGCCGAAGAATTCGGCATTCTGCAGACGCTGGTGAAACAGCGTCACGAATCCGTGGAGCAATTTGTGAAGGGCGGGCGGACGGAACTGGCCGAAAAAGAGAAGCGGGAAATTCCGATCATCGAGGCGTACCTGCCGAGCGGCGCGACGGGGGAAGAGATGGACGCGGCCATCGCGGCGGCGATTGCGGAAACGGGCGCGAGCTCGGCGAAGCAGATGGGCGCAGTGATCAAAGCGGCGCGGGCGAAGCTCGAAGGCAAGACCATTGACGGAAAAGCGCTCTCCGATCGAGTGAAAGCCAAGCTGGGTGGCTAAGCGCATAACAGCACTGCGGTTCAAGTAACCTCGACCCTGTGACATCCCGGCGGTATCCTCTGTTCGTGCCACTGCCAACAACAATTCCGGTGAAATACAGCGATGAAGATGCCGGATTTGTGAGCGTGCGTCCGGTGATGCGGATGGGGCTGCGGCCGGAGCAGTTGCTGGAGCTGATTCTGGGAGTGACGGGAAAAAATGCGGATCGGGTGGAGCAGATTTTGCGCGCGGGGAGCGTGGCGGCGGGCGGATTCCGGTACTGGTGGGAGGCGGCGGAGGTGGCGAGGGGAGAACTGGAGGCGATGCTCGCCGCGTTTCCGGATGCGGACGCGGCGCGTGCGTTCGATGCGGCGCGATGCGTGCTCGTGGCCGTGGAAGGTACGGCGAGCGCGAGGGCGCTGGCGGAATTTTCCGTGGAAGCAGCGAGGCAAAGGCGGGCGTTCCGGCGGAGGAGTTTTTGGGACGCGCTGATAGAGGCGACACGGGACGGCGCACCCGCGTATCGCGACTACTCCTATGCGAGGCGCGGAGACGAGTATGCGCTGGAGATCGTGGAAGGGCGGCGCGAGCTGCTGGCGGAAGAGGCGCGGCAGTTCGGAGTGGGGGACGTGAGGACGCAGGCCGCGGCATTGCTGCACGCAACGCGGCTCCTCTATCTGTGCCCACGGTGAGATGGCGACCATCGCAGTCGGAGACGTGCACGGGAATTACGCGGCGCTAGAAGACCTGCTGGCAAAGGTGGTGCCCGAACTCCGAGCGGGCGACACGCTGGTTTTTCTCGGCGATGTCATTGATCGCGGGAGCCGGAGCCGGGAAGTTGTGGAGCGCATCGTCGAGCTGGGCGACGAGTCCGCCTTTTCGGTTGTGGGGCTGATCGGAAATCACGAGCAGTGGATGCTGAAAAGCCTGGCGAATCCCTGCGCCCATTCGTGGTTGCTGGGCATGGGGGCGTTCGACACGATAGCCAGCTACTGTCCCAGCGCCGTGCAGAGGATTCGCGAAGGGCTGGAGACTGCCGGCATGGACCTCTTTGAGGAAAAGATTCCGCTGCCCTATGAGCTCTTCTTCGACGCGGTTCCCGCGCGGCATATGGAATTCTTCCAGGGCTTGAAGCTCTATCACCGGGCGCCGGAAGTGATTTGCGTGCACGGCGGCATGGACCTCGACGGCAGTCTGGACGGAGCGAATCCGGACACATTCATCTGGGGACCGGAAGGTTTTCCGGAGAAATACCGGGGCAAGCACCGGGTGGTGTACGGCCACCACAACGATGCCCGGGAGGACGCTGGCGGCTGGCCGAGGCCGGCTGTAAATGCAAACGGGACGTATGGAATCGACAGCATTGCACACGGCGTACTGACCGCGATGCGGTTTCCGGACAGCCGAGTTTTTCAGAGCGCCCGTTACAGAGAGGGATAGGCGCAGATCGCGGAATGCGGCTTGCACCTCCGGGAGGCCGATGCTACCGTGCGGGCCGCGAAGCAGGGGCACGGCATGGGAGAAAGGCCCACGGTCACAAATGCGGTGACCGTGGCTACCCAGACGGGGAGGACAGGTGGCATCGAAACCATGGAGTGCGACGGCGCCAGCCGCCGAATTCCGTCCCTACATAGGCCCGCAGGAATCGCTGCTGGAATTCACGGCGCGCGCCGTGATATTCGGCATGCTGTTCGGAATCCTGTTCGGCGCGGTGACGGTGTACGTGGGGTTGCGGGCGGGGCTGACGGTATCGGCGTCGATACCGATCGCGGTGCTGTCGATCACGGCGCTGCGGGCATTCGGCAAGGCGAGCATCCTCGAAAACAACATGGTGCAGACGATCGGCTCGGCGGGCGAGTCGGTGGCCTCGGGCGTAATCTTCACGCTGCCTGCGCTGATCTTTCTGGGATTTCCGCTGGAATATTCGCGTGTGTTTCTGCTGGCGTTGCTGGGCGGGTGGCTGGGCGTGCTGTTTATGATTCCGCTGCGGCGGCAACTGATCGTGAAAGAGCACGGCAACCTGCTGTACCCGGAAGGGACGGCATGCGC
The DNA here is from genome assembly GCA_035541255.1 of Patescibacteria group bacterium. Taxonomy (GTDB): domain Bacteria; phylum Acidobacteriota; class Terriglobia; order Acidiferrales; family UBA7541; genus JOPF136. Next base: position 9,282 of record DATKNR010000154.1, read on the forward strand.
GGACGTGCTGGTGGCGGGGGACAAAGGCGGCTCGTTTGCGGCGCGGGTGTTCTGGGGACTGGGAATCGGCGGGATTTACACGGTGCTGAAAAATTCAGTGGGGTTGTGGAACAGCCAGCCGGAGTACCGGCCGGGGTGGCTGCCGGGGGCGTCGCTGCGGGCGGACATCGCTTCGGAGTATCTGGGCGTGGGATACGTGATCGGGCCGAAGGTGGCAGGAGTGATCTTCGCAGGAGGAGTGTTTTCGTGGTTCGTGGTGATGCCGGCGATCAAATTCTTCGGATCGCTGGCGCCGAACCTGGCGCTCTATCCGAGCACGATCCCGATTCCGCAAATGACGCCGGACCAGTTGTGGCGGAGCTACATCCGTCCGATGGGCGCGGGAGCGGTGGCGGCGGCGGGGCTGTTCACGCTGATGCACACGATGCCGACGATCTGGAGCGCGCTGCGCTCCGGGTTGAAGGACCTGGGCGCGGGCGGAGCGGAGAGCACGGGAGCGAGCCGGACAGAACGCGACATGCCGATGACCACGGTGGTGATCGGATCGGTGGTGCTGCTGGCAATGATGTGGGCGCTGCTGAGCTTCAAGCCGGTGCCGGGCGCGGAGACCGGGATGTTCTCGAACCTGATCGCGGCGGTGTTTGTGGTGGTATTCGGATTTCTATTCGTGACCGTCTCGTCGCGAATCTGCGGAATTATCGGAACGTCGGCGAATCCGGTGAGCGGAATGACGATCGCGACGCTGATGGCAACGTGCGCGATGTTCCTGGTGCTGGGGTGGACGGGAGCGGCGTACTCGGCGCTGGCGCTGACGATCGGCGGGGTGGTGTGCATCGCGTCGGCAAATGCGGGAGCGACCTCACAGGACCTGAAGACAGGCTTCCTGGTAGGAGCGACGCCGATCCGGCAGCAGGTGGGGCTGGTGCTTGGCGTGATGGCGTCAGCACTGGTGGTAGGGCTGACGCTGATCCTGATGAATACGGCGCTGGCACAGTACGTGCCGACGAAGATTCCGGTGGACGTGGAGCACCTTTCGGCGGGAGTGAAAATCGAACAGCAAAGCTACAGCTACAGCGGAAAGAATTATGTGCTGCTGAACGCGATCGGTTCGCGCGAGATCGCGGACGGGAAATACCTGTACGACGCGGGCACGAAACAGATTGAAATCCAGTGGATCCAGGGAATCGGGAGCGACAAGGCGGCGGCACCGCAGGCGCGGCTGATGGCGACGGTGATCAACGGAATCCTGAACCAGCGGCTGCCGTGGCGGCTGGTGCTGCTGGGCGTGTTTCTGGTGATCGCGATCGAGTTGCTGGGAGTGCGGTCGCTGGCATTTGCAGTGGGATCGTATCTTTCGATTGCGACGACGCTGGCGATTTTTGCGGGAGGAGTGGTGAGGTGGCTTGCGGAGCGAGGGACAAAATCGGGCGAATCGGAGAGCGAGGTGAGCCCGGGATCGCTCTATGCGACGGGGCTGATTGCCGCGGGGGGCGTGTTCGGGCTGCTGGGAATGGTGCTGGTGGTGCTGGGCGATCCGAACTTCAAATACCACTTTCTGCCGGAAAATGTGCTTGGGCGGGGAGGCGAGTGGCTGTCGCACATGACGGCGAATTCGGCGTTGGGGGACGTGACGCAAAACAACTGGATCGCGGTGGTGATGTTCCTGCTGTTGGCGTGGTCGCTGTACAAATCGGCGCGGACCAAACTGAAGTGAGACCGAAACTCGAAATTTGAAACTCGAAACCCGGCCAGAAATCCAGCGACGAGGTTTAAACTTCGAGTGAGGTCAGGTGTCGGAGCATTTCCACTCAATCCTCGAATTTGGATTATCTGATTTGGAGCTTCCCGGCTAGACTGATTGGACGATGTCGCGCGACTTCCGAATGGAGTACCGGTTCAATTGGAGGAGGGAATTCTCTCCGGCGATTCGCTGGCTGATCGTTGCGAATTGCGCGGTTTTTGTGGGGATGAAGATCGCCTCCATGGCGACGAGCGGAGACGCCGACCGTTTCTTCGCGCTGTGGTTCGGACTGATTCCTACATTGGTGGTGCCGGGACTGCGGGTGTGGACACTGGCGACCTACCTCTTCCTTCACGCAACGTTCTGGCACCTGCTGTTCAACATGTTCACGCTGTGGATGTTCGGGCGTGACCTGGAGCCGGTGTGGGGCCCGCGGCGGTTCCTGTTCTATTACTTTCTAACGGGCATCGGGGCGGGCGTGTGCGTGGTGCTGGCGAACCTGCTGCCGGCAATGTGGGGACAGCCGCAGCCGGTGACCGTGACGGTGGGGGCTTCGGGCGCAATCTACGGAATTCTGATGGCGTGCGGGCTGCTGTTTCCCGACCGGCAGGTGTGGCTGATTCCGCTTCCGGTGATGATTTCCATGAGGATGTTCGTGCTGATCTGGGGAGCGATCGCGTTCTTCAGCACGCTGGAAGGGCCGGGAACGGGCATCAGCCACGTGGCGCACCTGGGGGGACTGCTGGTCGGCTACGTCTATATTCGCAGGGGATCGTTCTTCTACACTGCGCGAAACCAGTGGACGGACTGGAAGCAGCGAAGGCTGCGGAAGAAATTTGAAGTGTACATGCGCGACCACCGGAATGAACCGCCGAGCGGGCCGGGACGGTGGATGAACTAGCGAAGACCGGAAAACCACAAATCGGATGCCTCCTCCGGAAGGATCGGGACTCGAGATGACAGTTTGCGAGTTGGGCCGGGCCGCGGCGACCGATCGATGTTCTGTGCTAGGTAACGGTGTGGAGCTTCATGAAGTTGGTGCTGCCGCGGACGCCGAAGGGCGTACCAGCGACGATGCCCACGACGTCACCGCGCGCGACGAGACGTTCTTCCAATAGCCGTTTCGCGGCAACCTGAGACAACTCCTCGATGTTGCGCGTGCCGGTGATGGTGCGCGGAAGGACTCCCCAGAGGAGACTGAGGCGGCGGCGCGTCTCCTGATTGGGCGAGAAAGCGATGATGGGACACGGCGGGCGGTATTTGGAAATGAGGCGAGCCGTGGAACCGCTTTCGGTGAACACGGCAATCACCTTCATGCGGAAGATGACGGCGGCGTTGCAGATGGCCTCGCAAATCGTCTCGCCGACAGAACAGCGGTCGGGATGCGGACGAACGACGTCGCGAATGTTGGCTTCCGCTTCGCGGACGATGCGGTCCATCATGCAGACGCTTTCGAGCGGGTAACATCCGGAAGCAGTTTCGGCCGAGAGCATGACGGCATCGGTGCCGTCGAAGATGGCGTTGGCCACGTCGGAAACTTCGGCGCGGGTGGGACGGGGATGCTCGGTCATGGACTCGAGCATCTGGGTGGCAGTGATGACGGGAACGCGATGTTCGCGCGCGAGAGCGATGATGCGCTTCTGGAGGACGGGAACCTGCTCCGGGGCGAGCTCGACGCCGAGATCGCCGCGGGCGACCATGACGCCATCCGCAGCGCGGAGGATTTCTTCCAGATTGTCGATGGCTTCGGGCTTTTCGAGCTTGGCAATCACCGGGGTATCGCGGCCAGAGCGGCGGATGAGGGCCCTGGCGGAGAGAACGTCGGCGGCGGTGCGGACGAAGCTGACGGCGACGTAGTTGGCGCCGGCATCGAGGGCGAAGCGGAGGTCGTCGCGGTCCTTAGCGGTGAGGGAAGCAACCCGGAGTTTGACGCCGGGGAGATTGATGCCCTTGTGCTCGCCGAGCTCGCCACCATTGACGACATGGGTGACGACGTCGCGGCCGCGGACGGAAGTGACGCGGAGCTCGATGAGGCCGTCTGCGAGGAGGACACGATCGCCCGGGCGGACGTCGCGAGGGAGGAATTGGAAGGTGGTGGAGACACGCGAGGCATCGCCGGGAACCTTCGCGGTGGTGATGATGAATTGCTTGCCGGCTTCGAGACGCACGGAATGTCCGCCGGCGAGGGTGCCGGTGCGAATCTTGGGGCCCTGAAGATCGGCGAGGACCGCGAGCGGCCGCTGCTGACGGAGAGAGGCCTGGCGGAGAGCGCGGATGGCGGCGGCATGCTGGTCGTGGGTGCCGTGAGAGAAATTCAGGCGGGCCACGTTCATGCCGGCGGCGAGGAGCCGGTCGATCATCTGGGGCGAAGCGGTGGCGGGACCGATCGTGCAGACGATCTTTGCGCGGCGGACGATAAGACCAGCAGGCGGAGGCGGCTTACGGCGCACGGACGAAATCCTCGACCGCGCGATAGATCAGCTCGATGCCGGGGCGAATGGAGGCGAGCGGCAGGCGTTCGTTGTCCGCGTGCATGCGGGCGACTTCGTCTTCGGTCAGCGGAAAGGGCATGAGGCCATAAGCGGTGACGTTGCGCATGCGGAGCTCGGCGGAATCGGTGAAGCCAGTGGACATCATGGGCAACACGGGAACGCCGGGAAAGACGGTGTGAGCGGCCTTGACGATGGCGCGGTAGAAATCGGTGTCGATATCGGAGGGCGGAGAGGGGCGGGAGTTGAGCGATTCCATCTCAATGCGGACCTGGGGATCGTTGACGACCTTCATCATGGCATCGGCGAATTCGCCGGGAAGCTCTCCGGGGATGAGGCGAACGTTGAGGGTGGCGCGCGCTTCGGAGGGGATCACATTGGCGCGAACGCCTGCCTGGAGGATGGTTGGGGAAACCGTATCGCGAAGCATGGCGCTCCAGACGGGATTGGCGGCGGCGAGGATGCGGGCGGCGTGGTCCTGGCGCTCGGGGGTGTCGAGAACACGCATCCATTTGGCGAGTTCGGGATCTTCAATCTGCGCGAGGCCGTCGAAATAGCGTTTAGTGGCGGCGGTGAGCTTGATCGGGGTTTCCCAATTGCCGAGCTTTTCGACGGCAGCAGAGAGATGGACGACGGCATTCTCCTTGAGCGGAACGGAGGCGTGGCCGGAGGTGCCGGAGGCGATGACGCTGTAATTCACGGAGACTTTCTCGCTGGCCTGAATGCCGACGTACCAGGGCTTGCCGTCTTTGAGGACTGTGCGTCCGCCCTCATTGATGGAAAAGGCTGCGGCGATCTTGTCCCAGTGCTTTTGCGCGAGGTTGCGGATGCCGTTATCGCCCCCTTGCTCCTCGTCGCCATCGGCGACGAAGATGACGTCGCGGCCCAGGCGGACACCAGAGCGCTTCAACTGAATGAACGCGGCGAGATTGGCGATGAGAGGCCCTTTGTCGTCCAGAGTGCCGCGGCCCCAGAGAAATCCGTCCTGCTGCGCAGCGCCAAAGGGGTCCTGTGTCCATTTCGAGGCATCCACTCCGACGACATCCATGTGGCCGAGGAGGAGCAGGGCATGACTGGGGTCGGGAAACGGGCCGGAGTTGAGGCGCGCCACAAGAGCCCCGCGGCCGGGAGCGGTTTCGATAATTTCTGAGGGAATGCCTTCTTTCTGGAGAATCGCTTCGAGGTAGTGAGCGCCGGCCAGCTCGTTGCCCGGAGGATTGACCGTGTTGACGCGGACGAGACCGGCGAGCCACCCGGTGGCTTCCTGAGCGAGGGCCTGGAAGTCCACCGCGCCCGCGGCGGGAGGAGCCTGGGCAGAGGCGGCAGAGGCGGACAACACAGAGATAAAACCGAGTAGGAGACAGAATCGAGTTCGAGGCACAGCTTCCTCCCAAAGGAGCACAGGCCGGCTAAACTCCCCATGCTACCACGCAGGCCGGAATCCGCCGCGCCGGCAGGACGAAGGTTGACCAGCCCAGAAGGCCGTGGCAGCATCCAACGGAAAGAGGTGAAGCGCGATGCGAGCTGAGTTTCTGCGAGGATCGGCAGCCATCGGGCTGTTCGGACTGCTGGTGATGGGAGGCGCTCCCGCGGAGGGCCTGCGGGCGGAGGGACAGAGCACGCAGCAGAAACCCCCATCCGCGGCTCCGCAGCAGCAGGCGCCCGTGACGGTGCCGGGGAATCCGCAGGGGGGACAGAAACCGCCGGATCAGTACACGATGAGCGTGGAAGTTCCGCTGGTGAACATGGAAGTGGTGGTGGCGGACGACAAAGGAGACATCTACACGGGATTGAAGAAAGGGAATTTCCGAATCAGCGAGGACGGGGTACCGCAGGAGATCACGAACTTTTCGACGCCGGACGCGCCCATCACCTCCGTGCTGCTGATCGAGTTCAGCAGCCGCGGATTGGGATACTACTTCAACGGCGCCTCGTACGCGGAAAATGCGGTGAACTGGGCGGATGAATTCCTGCGGCAGTTGAAAAAGGACGACTGGGTGGCGCTGGTATCGTTTGACCTGCGCACGCGGATTGAAGTGGACTTCACGCAGGACAAGATGGCGGTGCACAACTATCTGACAAAGATGATTATCCCGGGCTTCCACGAGTCCAACGTCTTCGACGCCCTGATCGAGACGCTGGACAACATGAAGGACGTGAAAGGGCGGAAATCGATCGTGCTGCTGGCGTCGGGGATCGACACGTTCAGCAAGCACAATTTCGATCAGACGCTCAAGCGAGTGAAGGACACCGATGTGACGATTTACGCGATCGGGGTGGGGGAATTCCTGCAGACGATGCGGGAAAGCTATAACCCATACAGCAACAACATGACTTACCTGCAGGCGAAAAACGAAATGAAGGTGTTTGCGCAGCTGACGGGAGGGATGTCGTACTTCCCGAAATTCGACGGAGAAATTCCGACGGACATGCAAGCAATCGCGACGATGCTGAGGTCGCAATACAGCATGGGATATACGCCGACCAACCAGTCGCAGGACGGCAAATTCCGGAAGATCAAGGTCGAAGTAGTGGGGAAAGACGGCCAACCCGTGGATCTGCGGGACAAGAAGGGCAAAAAATTGAAACTCATCGTCTACACGCGCGAGGGGTACACGGCGCCGAAGGGGCCGGTATCGTAGGGGAGTGACTGGTGAAAGGTGACTCGTGACTGGTGACTGGTGAGGCGCGGCTTTGTCCGGCAGCGAGGTCCGAGGGCCGGGACGGCTCTATTCCTTTTGCTCCTGGTAATTACGCTGGCGGGCTGCCGCATCACGGCACCAGACGATCCGAACCAAGCGGTCGCCCAGATGGTCAAGTACACGCAAAAAGGAAAGCCAGAATATGCCATAAAGATGGCGGAGGACTGGCTTGACAAGCATCCCAAGGACACGGCGTACAAGGGGACGATGTACGAGCAAATGGCCTTTACCTACCTGATCTGGGCTTCCAAGGAAAATGCACGCAAGGAAGAACTGATCCAGAAAGCGGTGGAGTATTTCGAGAAAGAGATTTCCGTGCGAGAGGAAAGGCCGGTCGACATTGCGTCTTATAACGCGGGACGCGGATTTGAAATCGCGGGCGATCTTTCCACGGTGAACCGCTGCCTGTATTACGGGAAAGCGATACAGGCTTTCGAGAAAGAAGCGCCATACCTCCAGGGCGAAAGCTATACCGGGTACGGCAAGACAGTCCCGCTCGGGCCGGTGCGGAACGAAAACGAAAAAGCATTGCAGCGTGCGAGGCAGAAGCACGAGAAGGCAGGCTGCAAAGCGGGGGAGTAGAGCGCATCCCTTCCGAGGGCGAAAGCCGGCCGTCGCAGCCCGGCACGGCGAGAGCTGCGATCAATAGCCGCGGGCGAGGTCCACGCGATTGCGCAGGTCGCGGCCGGAAAACCAGCGGTCCAGATTGTCCACCAGCAACTCCGCCTGACGGTCCCACAGCGAGTCGCTTGCACCACTGAGGTGCGGCGTCACAAAGCAATTGTCGAGAGACCAGAGCGGACTCGACGCGGGGAGCGGCTCCTCGTTTGCGACGTCGAGCGCGGCTCCGGCGATGCGGCGCGCGGTGAGAGCGGCGACAAGGGCGGATTCGTCGATCAGGGAGCCGCGA
>DATKNR010000155.1:0-13497 GCA_035541255.1 Patescibacteria group bacterium
GTGCCGGGCTGAACGAGCCGCACGAGCCGGAGGGGGCGCACGACCAGTTGACCTTCGAGTTGTTGCTCACCGCCGCCGATACCTGAAACGACGTGCCCAGCGTTACCGTAGTCGGCGGCGCCATGACGAATTGCACGGCCAGGGGCGGTGGTGGACCGGAGGAGCCGGTACCGTAGCAGGCAGAAAGGGCGAACGCACAGGCCAAGATGGCGATCGTGGAGAGCAGGGAGCGCCGCGTCCTCATCACTGGCCTCCCGAGGGTTGCGCCCCGCGCACTACGCGCGCTCCGGCCGGCATCGGCCGTGCCGGGAAGCCGTTCCTGTTGCGGATCGTGAGCGTGCGGTTGCCGACGGTCACGGTGCGCGCCAGAAAAACGTCTCCGGCAGTGAAGTGCGAAACGACGCCGGTCGCCTGAATCGCCGCGCCGGGCACCAGCCCGTCCTGCGCCGCGACGCGGGCGAAGTACGGGCCTAAATGCACGTCCACGGCGCCCTGCGCCGTTGTGACCATCAGATGCAGCCCTAGTGGTAGGTCCGTTTTCGCCTTTGTGGTGACTTCTGTAATGGTTCCGCTGATCCCGGTTTCTTTTGTCGCGTCGTAAATCCGTGGCGCGACCGTGGCTGGGTTCGTGCCGGATTGGGCCTGGGCGAGCGCCGCGGGTGCCGCAATCACGAGAAGGGAAAAAAGAAAGATGGCGGAACGCAAGAACTCAGGGGCAAAGCCGCGTCTCATGGTCCCTCCTGCAGGAATCCACCCGCCTCACCGAGCGCGTCCCCATAGCCTGCTCCGCTGAGGCGGAGCGCAGCCAACAGCGCTGTGCCGGCGGCCCGGCCGCGACGAGATTGCACGCCCGCGTCGGACCTGTCCGCCTGTGGCGGACACACCCGGCAGCCCCCCTCGCTAATTGGAACACAAAAGACCCCAAAGAGTTGTGTCCCCCGGCGGGGCTGGGGATTGGCATGGAGAGCCGGCCACCGGGCAGCGCTACCCGCTTCCCACCGGGAGCCTAGAGGCCCAGATAGGCCGCGCGCACCTGCTGGTTCGCAAGCAATTCCTTCGAGGAGCCGGAGAGAACTACGGCGCCGTTCTCTACAACGTAGCCGATGTCGGAAATGCTCAGTCCGTCGACCACGTTCTGTTCCACAATGAGCACGGTGACGCCTGTCGCAGCCACCTGGCGGATTTTCTCGAACACTTCCTCCACTATTTTGGGAGCCAGTCCCAGCGAGGGCTCGTCCAGCAGCAGCAGGGTGGGCTCGGCCATCAATCCGCGCGCAATCGCCACCATCTGCTGCTCGCCGCCGGAGAGCGTACCGGCAATCTGTTTCCTTCGCTCCTTCAAATTCGGGAACAGTTCGAACTGTTCCTCCATGCGCTGCTTCAGCCGTGGCCGGCATCGCGGCGGGTAGGCGCCCAGCGCCAGATTTTCTTCCACGCTCATGTGCGGAAACAACTGCCGGCCTTCCGGCACGTGGCTGATTCCCCGTTCCACCATTTCGTACGGCCTGACGCGCGAAATATCCTCGCCACGGAAGTGGATGGTACCCTTCCGCGGCCGAATCAAGCCCGAAATCACGCGGAGGGTTGTGGTTTTCCCCGCGCCGTTTGCCCCGATCAGGGAAATCACCGCACCCGCTTCTACCCTCAGCGTGATGTCAAATAGCGCCTGAAATTCGCCGTAGCCCGCCGCCACGGATTCGAGCACCAGCAAGTCGTCACTCATAGTCCTAGTTCCTTATATTTCGAGCCGAGATAGGCTTCGATTACCCGCGGTTGGTGGACCACCTCCCGCGGCGAGCCTTCGGCAATCAGCGTGCCGTGGTCCAGTACGACCACGCGGTGGGCAATGCTCATCACCACCTGCATCACGTGTTCCACTCCGCCCACCGCCGAAATTCCCCACTCGGGCAGCTTTTTGAGTGTTTCCGCGAGCGCCAGGGCCTCGCTGGTGGAGAGTCCTGCCATCACTTCGTCCAGCAGGATGAGCCGTGGCTTGGTAGCAAGCGCCCGGGCAATCTCCAGCCGCTTCAGCATCGGCAGCGGCAGGCCGCTCGCCGGGGATTCGGAGTATTTCTCCATTTGCAGGTATTGCAGCACGCGCCGAGCTTCCTCCGCCGCCCGGGCGGTGCTGCTGGTGCGCAGGAATGCGCCCAGCATAACGTTTTCGCGCACGGTCAAATTGCGCAGCGGCTTCACCACCTGAAAGGTCCTGCCGATGCCCAGCTCCGCGGCGCGGTTCGGCGCGATCCGCGTAATGTCGCGCCCCTGGAAGCGAATGGCGCCGGAGTCGGGATGGAACACCCCGCTGATAAGGTTGAACAGCGTGGTCTTTCCCGCGCCGTTGGGCCCAACGATGAACCCGATTTCGCTCTCTTTAATCGAAAATGTGACGTCGTTCGTGGCCACTAGGCCGCCGAAGCGCTTCGTTACATGTTCGATTTCCAGCAGTGCCATGCTCTTGTCCCAGCAACCGTTGATCCGGCCCCTACTTCTTTCGACGCCGCAACATCCCTTCCGCGCTGCCCACGATCCCTTCCGGCAGGAACAGCACCACGACAATCAGCAGCAGCCCATAGATCAGCAGGTGCGCTTCCTGGAATACCGATTTGAAAATCTCCGAAGCCGACTCCAGCACCACGGCCCCCACCATCGGGCCCGTCAGCGTTCCCGCGCCGCCCAGCATCGCCACAATCGCAATCTCGTTCGAGATGTCGATGGATAGAACCTGGTCCGGCACGATGAACAGGAACAGGCTGCCATAGAGCGCGCCGGCCAGCGCGGTGAACGCCGCGCTCAGCAGCAGCGAGTAGAGCTTCACGCGCGAAGCGTTCACGCCCACAGCCAAAGCAGTGTCCTGGTCTTCGCGAATCGCCATCAGGTAGTAGCCGAACCTCGAGCGGGAAATCAGCACGGTCACCACCGTAGTGATTGCCGTCAGGATCACCGCGCACAAATAGAAGGACCGGTTCACGTTCGAGTGAAACAGGGCGGGCACCTGCACCCCGACGTCGCCACCCGTGACGCTGGGCAGATTTTTCGCCGCGGCATGCACCACTTCCGCAAAGGCAATAGTAGCGAGCGCAAAGTAAGGCCCGCGCAGACGGAACGACACTCCGCCGATGAGCAGCGCGAACAACATGGCCAGTAACACCAGCAGCGCAAGCACCGCCCACATCGGGAATCCCAGGCGCGTGAAGAGTGCCAGCCCATATGCCCCTGCGCCAAAATACGCAGCATGGCCCAGGGAGAGCTGTCCTGCGTAGCCCCCCACCAAATTCCACGCCAGGCCGAGCGCCGCGAAGAGATAGATTCGGAACAAGACCTGCAATTGGTAGTCGCTCGTCACCACCAGCGGCACGAGCAGCGACATCACGAACCCCGCGAGCGCCAGCGCCAGTTGCCAGCGCTTCATGCCTTTTGCCTCCCGAAGATGCCGCTCGGCCGCAGTGAAAGCACCAGAATGAAGATCACGAAATCCACGGCCAGCGCCCACTCGTTACCCCAGTAGAGGCTGGTAAGGTTTTCCACCACCCCGAGAAGCAGCCCCGCCATCGCCGCTCCGACGATGGATTCCATTCCGCCGAGCACCACCATCACAAAGGCTTTCAGAGTGAATTGATCACCGACTCCCGGATAAAGGTAAAACACCGGAAGCAGCAGGGCACCCGCCACGGCTGCGGCCGCCACGCCCAGCCCGAACCAGAATGCCTGCACTCGGTGCAGGTGAATCCCCATGAGTGGAGCCGCATTCCGGTTCTGCGCGATGGCACGCGCCGCGCGCCCGATCATCGTGTGCATCACGAAAAAATAAAGGCCCGCGCCCACCACCAGTGCGATTCCAAACGACACCACCCACGGCGCACTCACCGTAAGGTGCGTTCCGAGGTGGAAATTTCTCGACAGCAGCGGGAAGTTGATCTGGTGGTAGTCGGCCCCAAATACCAGTTGGATTCCGTCCGTCAGCGCCAGCCCGATCCCCAGGGTCAGCAAGATCTGCATGAAGTCCGACTGGCCGTGAATGGGCCTCAGCAGGCCCATGTAGGTCAAATGCCCCACTGCATACATCAGCAGCGCGACGATGGGAAAACTCAGATAGGGAATTAAGTGGCCGTGCGTGAACAGCACGTATGCCGCGTACATCCCCAGCATCATGAACGCGCCGTGGGCGAAATTGACAATGCGCATCACGCCGAAAATCAGCGCCATGCCCATCCCCACCAGCGCATAAAGCCCCCCGGTGAGCAGTCCGTTCACCACGGCCTGGAGCGATGTGTAGAAGTCCACGCGTTGCCTCTCGCCCGCAGCGGTCCCTGGCGGCGCACTCCGCCGCCGGGCCGGCGCCGGCGGCGCCGGCTTTCACCCTCCCGTTCCTGTGGGCGCCTGGCTTACAGCCCCTTGCGTTTGTTCCAGGCGGGCGCCGGAATCACCGGTTCGGCTTCCGCCGCCGCCTTCGGCCACACCACTTTGTACTGGCCGTCCAGAATCTGGGTGATGAGCAGAGGATGCGCGTTCTGGCCGTGTTCGTCAAATTTGATCGGCCCGAAAGGCGTGTCGGGCAGATCCACCGTTTTCAGCGCGTCTCGGATCACCGCCGGCTGCGCGTTGCCCGCCTTCTGGATCGCCGCCACGGCCACCAGGAGCGCCGCGTATGCTTCCATCGCGTGATACGCCGGATGCGCTCCGGTGAGCTTAGCAAATGCTTCGTCGAATTCCTTGGAGCCCTTCCACTTTGCAGTGGGCAGCCATTGCGACACGCTGAATGTGTACTCGGCGTACGCGCCCGCTCCCTTGTCTTTCGTTGGGAACTCTGCGGCCGCGAAGCCCGTGCCCGCGGACGTGTAATATTTCGGGTTCAGGCCCACTTCCGCGGCCTGCCGCATCAAGGTGGTCGCATCCAGCAGGTACGACGCGAAATAGATGACCTCCGGGTTCTTTGCTTTTACGCGCTGCAGCAGCGCCTTGTAGTCGGGCGAACTGGCCTGGTAGGCCTCTTCGTCCACGATCTTCACGCCCGCCGCCTCTGCGGCTTCGCGCATCGATTTGTCGTTGGATTGGCCGAAGTTCGTGTTCTCGTAAACGATGGCCATCGTCTTTGGATCCCCGTTGTTCTTCAGGAAGTCCAGCGTCGCCGCCGCAAACGAGCCCGAGCCCGCGCAGATGCGGAACACCCATGGCGAACCCGTCTGGATCACGTTGTCCGCCACCGCGGTGGGAATGATCAGCGGCACCTGTTTTTGCGTCACCACGGGTACGATGGCGCGCGTATTTTCGCTGGAATAAGCGCCAAGAATGATCGGCACATGGTCCTGGTCCACCAGCTTCGTCACGCCCTGCACGGCCTGGTCCGGCTTGCTTTGGTCGTCGTAGTAAACGAGTTCGATCTTCTTTCCGAGCACTCCGCCCTTGGCGTTCAGCTCGTCCAGCGCAACGGTGTAGCCGTTCTTATGCGCCTGCCCGAACGCCGCTGCCGCGCCCGTCAATGACGTCACCACACCAATCTTGAACGTATTGCTTTGCTGCTCGCCGCTCTTGCACCCGGCAAACACGGCGCTCAATGCGACGGCAGGCAGTAAAACCCTGGCGATGAAATGTTTCATGACGGACCTCCCAATCGGCCGCAATTGCTAGCACTTCACAGCGCCGCGAGCAACCGAAAAATGGCGTGTTAAGGCTGCATCCTCGACATGGAATGCGATTCGGCGTGAGAGGCGCCGTGACGAGTATCACAGAGCCGTGTGAGCGGGCCTTCGAGCAGGGCTTGGGCGTCTGGGTCGGGCAGCGAGGTCTAGAGGTGGCTGGACGCAGCGAGATCGCCCTCGTACGCCGACTCCAGCAGGCCGCGCGTTACGACCAGCTCCGCATTTAGAAGCGCCGCGCCAGCAGCGCCGCGAACCATGTTGTGGCTCAGCAGCACGAACTTCCAGCCGAGCACGGGACACGCGCGCAGCCGGCCGACGTGCACCGCCATCCCCCCGTACGAGTCCACGTCCAGCCGCGGCTGCGGACGATCCGGCCGTTCATGAACCACAATCGGGTGGGGCGGCGCGCTCGGCAGCGCGAGAGCCTGCGGGGTGCCGGAAAATCCCGCGAAAGCGGCGAGCAGGTCCTCGCGCGTAGTCTGCTCCTCCAGCTCCACGGACACGGCTTCTGTGTGCCCATCCAGCACGGGCACGCGGGTCGTCTGCGCGCTAATCCTCACGGCATGCCCGTGCACGGCTCCGGCTTCGAGCGTCCCCAGGATTTTCTGTGTTTCCGTCTCCAGTTTTTCCTCTTCCCCCTCGATATTCGGGATCACGTTTGCCGCCGCGTCCAGTGACGCCACGCCGGGATACCCTGCGCCCGAAAGAGCCTGAAGAGTGGTGACGGTTACGCGGCGAGGCGCGAACCACCGCAGCGCTCCGAGCACCATCGCCAGCCCCACCGTAGCGCAGTTTGGATTGGTGATCAGCCCCCCTCGCCAGCCGCGCTCCGCCCGCTGCCTGTGCACTAGTCCGAGGTGATCTGGATTCACTTCGGGGATCACGAGCGGAACGCACGGGTCCATCCGGTGATTCCGCGCGTTGCTCACCACCCAGTGTCCCCGCGCCGCAAACTCGGCCTCGCATTCGCCTGCCACCGCGGCGTCGAGCGCAGAGAACACCAACTCCGGTCCGTTCCCCGCCCGCAGCGACTCGACCGGGAGCTTCGTAATGTCTTCCGGCAGCGGTGCCGCCAGCCGCCACGGCAGGTCGCCGTACCGGCGGCCCGCGGACCGTTCGCTCGCCGCCAGCCAGGTCAAGCGGAACCAGGGATGCTCCGCGAGCAGCCGGACGAAGTGTTGCCCCACCGCGCCAGTCGCACCCAGAAGGCCGACTTCGATCTTCGCGCCCAGGCGCCGGCCTGCCGGCTGGTCCCGATCACCCGGCATGTGCAGCCACCACCTTAGTTTTTTCGCGCGCGCCTTCCAACTGCGTCAGTCCCTCCAGCAAATCCTCCACGAGATCCTCTGAATTCTCGCAGCCGGGCGAGAGCCGGATAAGAGTGTCGGAGAGGCCGAGTTCGGCGCGCGCTCCCGCCGGAATCGAAGCGTGCGTCATCGTCGCCGGATGACAGATGAGCGCCTTCACTCCACCCAGACTCTCGCCGAGGGTAAAATACCGCCGCGAGGAGACGAACGCGCGGACCTCCTCGATTGTCCCGTCCAGCTCGAACGACAGCATGCCGCCGAATCCCGTCATCTGCCTGCGTGCGATTTCGTGCCCGGGATGCGATGCGAGCCCGGGGAAATACACGCGCCGCACCAGCGGATGCACTTCAAGCGCATGCGCGATGGCCGCGGCATTTTCCGCGTGGCGCTGCACGCGCAACTCCATGGTTTTCAGCCCGCGGAGCGTCAGCCAGCAGTCGAACGGGCCTGGTACGGCTCCGGTGGCGTTCTGCAGGAATTTCACCGGCTCGAAGATGGCCGACTCGCGCGCCAGCACCGCGCCCTGGATCAGGTCCGAATGCCCGGCCATGTATTTCGTCACGCTGTGCACCACCAGGTCCGCACCCAGCGCAAAGGGCTGCTGGAAATACGGCGTGGCAAACGTGTTGTCTACCACCACCAGCGCGCCGTGCGCGTGTGCGCGCGCGGCAATCTCCGCGATGTCGTACACCAGCAGCCGCGGATTCGTCGGTGATTCGAGCCACACGATTCGCGTCCGCGCGCCCAGCGCCGCATCCAGCGCCGCATACTCCGAAAGATCGAATTGCCTCACCGTCACTCCGATCGGCTGGAACACCCGGTTCAGGATCCGGTACGTTCCGCCGTACACGTCCTGCGGCAGGATGATTTCGTCGCCGGGCCGGAGATAGGCTTGCAGCACCGCGTTCTCGGCAGCCAGTCCTGATGCGAAAAGAGCCGCGTGCTCCACTCCTTCAAGCTCCGCCAGCACGCGCTCCAGCCGCTCGCGCGTGGGATTGTTTGTGCGCGAGTAATTGAAGCCTTTGTCGCATCCCGGCGCCTCCTGCTCGTAGGTCGAGGTCTGGAAGATGGGCGCCACGAGCGCGCCCGTCTCCGGCTCGGAAGGTTGAGCTGCGTGAATCGTCTTTGTTGCGAATTTCATGTTGTTTCTCCTTTTCCTATGAGTGCAGTCCATCTGACATTCGGTTTTATGCCCTGGCTTGCAGGTAGTGCCTGGCTGGTTGCGTGCCCTCCGCATGGGCAGGCGCCGGTGGGGCCGCCGAAACCAATGTGATCAGGCCCAGGCCGTCCAGGCCCCGCACCACCAGCGGAATTCCTGCCTCGGCCGCGGCCTGGATAGCTTGGCGCTGCACCAGGTCGCAGCCGTGGTCGGCGAGTTCGAGCGCTTCAGCAAACGTAAGTGCGGGCAGATGCCGTGCCGCCGCATCGCGATGCGGGTCAGCGGAAAAATATCCAGGGACATCTTTGACCAGCTCGCACCGCGCGGCGCCCAGCCCGGCCGCCAGTAGCACGGCGGTCAGATCGGATCCGTCCCGCCCGAGCGTAACAATCGTTCCGTCCGCGTTCGTTCCCAGGAAGCCGGGAACCACAACGACTTCGTTCTTAGCAAGCGCCGCGATCAAGCGGCGGGCATCGAAAGCCGCGCGGTTCCCCGGCACGCCATTCACCTGTAGACCGGTTTCCGCGATGTTCAATCCAGCGGCGCGCACTCCGAGCGCTTCCAGGTGAAGCGCAAGCAACGCCACGGATCGGATTTCCCCCGTGGACCACAGCAAATCGAGCGCGCGCGGAGAAGGATTCCGGGTAAGTGAACGCGCTTGGCGTTCCAGCGCGTCCGTCCAACCTTCCTGCGCCGAGACCACCGCCACGTAACGCTCGCCCCGCGCGTCCTCCAGCCGGCCGCAAAGAAATCGAGCGGCGCGCGCGAACGCGGCTTGGTCGGTCAGGACGGAGCCGCCCAGTTTGACCACCACGGGGCGCGTCCTACAACTTTCGTCATTGCCGGACATCTCCCGCCTCCCTCGACATACCTTCGCAATAACCCGCGTGGTTGCGTGCGCACACCACGGGCCTCGGATCGCCGGGATGGTCCTCGTCGCCGGAAATAAACAGCGACTGAGGCGCACCGTGCGGCGCTCCGTTATTCAGTTTGGGAGTGAGATTCTTAAACCAATCCAACTTGGGGGACTGGCCTAGGTTTTATCTCTCCCGTACTGGGCAGGAATTAGCACCTTGGCACTTGGGCCAGGTTGCTGTGGCTTCGTAGGGCCTGTTCCCTCAGCCACTCTGGATAAATGCCGCTGCAAAAAGCGGCAAACAATCATTAGCAAACGGCTGGAAACGTGTCAAGCGCAATTCTGGCGATATTTGTGGGCTACTGCGGCACCCGAGACCCAGGCGCGGAGCGCGCCGCCAACACGAAGAAGGGAATTGCCGCGAGTTCGAGCACGATGCACGACACAACAGTCACCGAGAGCGACAGATCGTAGAGAAATCCGATGAGCGCGCTGCCCAGAAACCACGCCACTCCGTAGCCCGCGGTGAACAATCCGTAGGCGGAGGCGCGCCGCTCCGGCCGCACCATCGGCGCTACCGCCGCAGGCACGATCGATTCATGCACTCCCATTCCCGCGCCCCACACCGCGGAGCCCGCCAGCGCCACCCAGAATCCTCCGAAAAAAACCAGCGGCGCAAACGCCGCAGAAAGCACCGTCAGCGGAACCAGAACGCGCAGGCCGTGCCGGTCGAACAACTTCCCGAACAGCAGCGATCCCGCACCACCCACTCCCATCGCCACCGAATAAAAGATCGGAATCCACACCGCGGGCACACTCGAGGCCTTTTGGAAGTGATAGGCCACCAGAGCGAAGTCCGCAAATCCTGCTCCCACCAGCGCCGCGCCCGCCAGATAAATCCAGAACACGCGCGGCAAGCCCGCGGCGTGAACGTCCGGCGGATGCGCTTCCATTTCTTCCGGCCGCGGATACATCGTGCGCGCCACGGCCAGCAACGCCAGCGTGGCCAGTGCCGGAACCAACAGCACCGCAAAAGCCATCCGATAGCCGCCCACGCCTGTGCCGTTCCCGTGGCGAAACAGCAGAAACGCCATGAGCAACGGCCCGCAAAGCGCGCCCAACTGATCCAGGCCCTCGTGCAGGCCGAACGCCCAGCCGTATCCGCCCATCTGGTGCCCCGCGTGGGAAAGCATCACGTCGCGAGGGGGATTGCGCGTGGCGCGCCCCGCGCGTTCCGCAACGAGCAGCGCGGCCGCAGCGGGCCAGCTTCCCGCCAGCGCCAGCGCCGGCACCGCCGCCATCTGCACCACGTATCCGAAAATGGTAATGGGCCAGTAGAGCCGCGTACGGTCCGCCAATCGCCCCGATACGAGTCGCAGCCCGTAGCCGGCCAACTCGCCCAGTCCGGCAACTACCCCCACGGCGGCCCCACTCGCTCCCAGCAATTCCAGGTAAGGGCCAAGGATTCCGCGTGCTCCCTCGTATGTGAAATCCGCGAAAAAGCTCATCGCGCCCACCAGCAGCACAAAGCGCAGCGCGATTTTCCTCGAATGTTCGGTGCGGGCTTCCATGGCCTCAGGTGGATGGACATACTCGCATATTTGTCCGTGTTTGTTACTCGATGGTGCAAGAACGGCCACACTCTGCGGTCCCGGAGGGGCTCATTCCTGGCCGGAGAACTGTCCACCGAAGGGAACGGTGATTCCCAAAAGCGGGCACCCGCCAGCCCCGCACCATCTGACTGGCCCCGCTAAGCTGCTGCACATGCGCCCGATAGCTAGAATCGCAAATGGCTTTTGGCATGCTCCCCGACCGGGCATTCGGCCGCTGAAGGGGGAGGCGACAATGGACACCTTATGGCAGGACATCCGTTTCGGCGCTCGAGTTCTGGCCCGCAACCCGGCGTTTGCCTCGCTCGCCGTGCTCACGCTCGCTCTCGCCATCGGTGCAAACACCGCGGTCTTCAGTATTCTCGACGCCGTGATGCTCCGCTCACTTCCCGTGGCCGATCCCGGGCGCCTCGTCGTTCTCACCGACCCCGACTCGCACGGCAGCTCCTACGGCAGCGACTTCGGCGAGCGTTCTCTGCTCGCCTGGGCCGATTTCGAATTTCTCCGCAGCCACAACGAAGTCTTCTCCAGCATGTTCGCCTCCGATAGCTCCCTGGCCAATCGTGCCGTTTCCATAGGCGGCCCATCCTCTGCCGCCTCAGTATCCCGCTCCGCCGCTTCCTCCCAGCAGCTCGAAACCGCCACTTTTCGCCTCGTCTCCGGAAACTATTTCTCCACTCTCGGCGTTCAGCCCATCCTCGGCCGCGGCTTTTCCCCGGAAATGGACCGCTCCCCCGGCGGCGCTCCTTACGCCGTCATCAGCTATGCTTATTGGAACCAGCGCTTTGGCCTCGACCCGCAGATACTCGGCAGAACCATCCGCGTCCGCCAGACCACTCTCGAAATCATCGGCGTCACCCCTCCCGGATTTTTCGGAGAAACTGTCGGTGACGCCCCCGATGTCTGGCTCCCGATCACGATGCAGGATACGATCTATCCCGGCATCGATCGCCTCACTCCCACCCTTGCCATCACCAACCAATACATTTGGCTCCAGGTGCTCGCCCGCCTCAAACCCGGCGTCTCTCTGAGCCAGGCAAATGCCAGCATCAACGTAACCTTCCGCCAGGAGATCGAAGAAGCGCTCAGAGCCCCGGGCGCGCCTGACTACCGCCAGCGCGCTTTCGAACAGCGCATCAAACTTCGCTCCGGCCTGCGCGGCGCCTCCACCGTCTATGCTGACTACGGCGACCCGATCAAACTATTGATGGGAATGGTTGGCCTGATTCTCCTGATTGCCTGCGCCAATCTCGCCAATTTCCTGCTCGCCCGCGGCGCCGCCCGCCAGAAGGAATTCGCCGTCCGCATGGCCATCGGCTCCGGCCGCCTCCGCCTGGTCCGCCAGCTCGTCACCGAGTGCGCCCTGCTCGCCCTGCTCGGTGGCGCGGCCGGATTCCTGTTCTCGCGCTGGGCCGCGCCCCTTCTCGTCTCCCTTGCCGGCAGCACCGTTCCCGGCTCCTCCGTCATCGACCTCGATCTCACCCCCGACGTGCGCGTCGCGTTTTTCACACTCGCCGTCACCCTCCTCACCGTTCTTCTATTTGGCCTGTTCCCCGCCCTCCGCGCTGCCCGCCTCGAAACGCTGCCCGTCCTCCGAGCCGCTGCCACGGGTTCCTCCCAAGGGCAGCGCCGCATTCCCGCCGGCCGCCTTCTCGTCGTCGCTCAGGTCTCGATTTCCATCGTTATGCTCACAGCCTGCGGCCTCTTCCTCCGCACCCTCCAGCAGCTCCGCGGCGTGAATCTTGGCTACAACCGCGACAACCTTCTGATGTTCCGCGTCGATGCCGCCGCAGCCGGCCACTCCGGCGATTCCCGGGTCCCCTTCTTCCGCGACGTGCTCGATAAGATTCGCGCACTCCCCGGCGTCCGCGTCGCCACTCTGTCCTCCAACGGCCTCTTCCAGCACTCCGAATCCGCCGACCCCGTTTCCGTCGAGGGCCACACTCCCAAGCCCGGCGAAGATCTCCACGCCATGATGGACCACGTGGGCCCCGGCTATTTCTCCGCCCTCGGAATACCCCTCCTCGCCGGCCGCGAAATCACCGAGCAGGACGCCGCGCCCTCGCGCCGCGTCTGCGTCATCAATCGCACCTTCGCCGAAAAGTATTTCCACGGTTCCAATCCCCTCGGCAAAATCATCCGCGACACCTACCCCGGCAATCCCGGCGACGCCGTCGTCGTCGGCGTGGTGGCCGATTCCAAGTCGAACAACCTGCGCGAGGGGCTACGGGCGCGCGTCTATTTCCCCTTCTTCAACGAAATGTGGCTGCACACCAACGCCGGTTTCGAAGTCCGCACCTTCGCCGATGCCGCAGCCGTCAGCCGCGAAATCCGCAACGCCGTCGCCGCCGCTGCCCCCGCTCACCCCGCCATCAACGTCTTCGCTCTCAATTCCCTGGTGGGTCAGTCAATCAGTACCGAGGTTTTCATCACCCAGCTTTCCGGCCTGCTGGCGCTGCTCGCGCTCGCCCTCGCCGGAATCGGTCTCTACGGTTTGATGGCCTACACCGTATCGCGCCGGACACGGGAAATCGGCATCCGCATGGCGCTCGGCGCACGCCGCGAGACGGTTCTCTGGATGGTGCTTCGCGAAACGATGGTTCTCATCGCCGTCGGATTCGCCGTGGGCGTCCCCGCCGCCGTCGCTGGCTCGCTTCTGCTTCGCTCGCTGCTGTTCGGTGTGGGCGCTGGTGATCCCATCGCGCTGGTCGGCGCTATGCTCGTCCTCGCCGGGATCGCCGCATTCGCCGGCTTCCTTCCCGCGCGCCGCGCCGCCCGCGTCGATCCCATGATCGCGCTGCGCTACGAGTGACGGCTACTTGGCCATGTCGTTCCGGAACACGGAGCCGTCGTGCATTACGAATTTGACGTGCTCCAGCTCTGCGATGTCCTTCAGCGGGTCTCCCGCCACCGCGATCACATCCGC
>DATKNR010000156.1:0-4247 GCA_035541255.1 Patescibacteria group bacterium
GCGGATTCAGGCTTTACTTGCTTCCATAGGCCGCTCTGGAGTAGTTTTGTGGTTCTCCCTCCCCAGTTCGGGGCGGGCCAGGAGGCCTAGTGTCGGAACACGCCCGCTTCAATGTCCGGTTTGTCGATAAAGGCGTCATCCTGGATGTCCAGGGCCCGGTGCGGCTCGGTGAAACCGAGCAGGCGCTGCGCGAAAAAGTGCAGGAACTGGTCTCTGCCGGAAACCGGAATATTGCCGTCAATCTCGCCGGTGTGACCATGCTGGACAGCTCTGGAATCGGCGCCATGGTGCGTTCGTTCACTTCCGTGAATCGCGGCGGCGGGAAGTTCGTCATCTTCTCGCCCACAAAAATGATCCGCCAGACGCTCAAGATGGTGCGCCTGGATACCATTCTCGCCATCTACGACGACGAAGCCGCAGCACTCGCCGCCCTCTAATTTCCGCCTGCACAGTTTCGGCACCCGGCCCGCCATCACGTAAGCCGCATTGCACCTCCACTTGCCCTCGGGTATCGTTGCGGGGCGCTTTTCGGATGGAGGCCCCATGCGCGCCCTTCTGCTCATCCCTGTACGCCGTACCGCCATTGCGTCCGCGCGGTTGGTGGCCGCGGCGCTGGTGCTGTCACTCGCGGCCGGTGCTGCTCCGCCGCCGCAGCAGTCCTCACCGCCTCCGGTTGCCCAGCAGCAGAAAAGCTTCGTGATTGTCGGCGCTGATGTTGCCGATGGCTCCGGCGAGCCGCTCGTGCACGAAAATGTGCGCGTTGCCGGCGATCGCATCACCCGCGTTGGAAATTTCGCGCCCGAGCCCGGTGAGGATGTCGTCCATGCCGACGGGTTGGTCCTCGCGCCCGGCTTCATTGACACGCATAACCATTCCGGCTCGGGCCTGGAAACGGATCGCCTGGCCGAAAGCCAGATATCCCAGGGGCTCACCACCCTGCTGCTCGGTCAGGACGGCAGTTCTCCCTGGCCCATCGGCGAATGGCTGGAGAAATTCCGCAAAGAGCCGGCGGCCCTGAACGTGATGATGCTGGTGGGCCACGCCACCTTGCGCCGGTTGGTGATGGGCGACGATTTCCGCCGCCCCGCCACTCTCGAAGAGATCGCGAAAATGGCCGGTCTGGTGGAACAGGGGATGAGCGAAGGGGCCGTCGGCCTGTCCAGCGGCCTGGAATACGAAGTGGGCAGCTACAGCACCACGGAAGAAGTCGTGGCCATGGCGCGCGTGGCAGGCCGGGACGGCGGCTTCTACATCTCGCACATCCGCGACGAAGCCGACCGCAGCTTTGAAGCCATGCGCGAACTCCTCCAGATAGGCCGCGAAGCCGGCCTGCCCGTGCAGAATACGCACATCAAGCTGGGCACCGTGGGCGTGTGGTATCGCGCCGCGGAAGTGGCCACCATGTACGACGCCGCGCGCCACGCCGGTCAGGACGTCACCGCGGACTGCTATCCCTATGAAGCCTGGCATTCCAATTTCAAGGTCTTGGTTCCGAACAAGAAGTACGAGGATCCCGCCAGCGTGTCGAAAGCAATCGACGACGTCGGCGGACCGCAGAATCTGCTGATCACAGATTTCGAGCCGCATCCCGAATACCAAGGACACACGCTGGCCGAAGCTGCCAAGACGCGCGGGATCACGCCAACCCAATTGCTCATCGAAATCATCCGCGAGGGCGACGGAGGCGTCATCGGCCACACCATGACGGAGCAGGACATGCGCGTTTTCTACGCGCAGCCGTGGGTTATGGTCTCGAGCGACGGCGGCATCGGCATGAAACATCCGCGCGCCGCGGGCACCTTTCCGCGCGTGCTGGGCCGACTGGTGCGCGAGTGGCACTGGCTCACACTGCCGGAAGCCGTCCGGCGCATGACGTCGCTGCCGGCCTGGCGGCTCAAACTCAGTGACCGCGGACTGGTGAAGGAGGGCATGGTGGCGGATCTCACTCTGTTTAATCCGCAGACTGTGATTGACCGCTCTACCTTCCAGGAGCCGCAGAAACTCTCCGAAGGAATCGAGAAAGTCTACGTATCCGGTGTTCTCGTCTGGGACCACGACCACGCCACCGGAGCGAAGCCTGGAAAAGTGCTGCCGAAGTAGGGGGTATTGCAGATGACGGACTCATTGAAGGACTGGAACAAATTCCGCGCCGAAATGAACGAGGAAATCCTGGGCTGCGGCCACCTCGGTGTGAAGCGATTCTTCGCTCTCGATCACCAGGCCTACGAGCCCGGCGCGCTGGACACGAAAACGAAAGAACTGCTCGGCCTCGTCGCCTCCTGCGTGCTGCGCTGCGACGATTGCATCACCTATCACGTGATCCGCTGCGGAGAGGTTGGGTGGAAACGCGACGAGGTGATTGACGCTCTGAACGTGGCGCTGGTGGTGGGCGGTTCGATTACGATTCCGCACGTACGCCGCGCCTTCGCGCGCATGCACGAAGTGGATGGATTGCGGCCCTGACGCGGCTTAGGAGCCTCGTTTCTTCCCCGCCCACATCGGAAACCCCTGCGCATCGCGCAGTGTCCACGCATTGTCGCCCTTCTTGATTTCGCGTGCCAGAATCACGTCCGCGTTCTGAAACCTGACTTTCGATCCCGTCACTTGAATGTGGTCGCCCTTGGCGACCTCATACTTCTGTTGCTTCAGGTACCAGCTCGGGCCTACATGAACTTCCACGGTGCCGCTGTTTTCCTGAAGCACGAGATGAATTCCCGTGCTCTTTCCCGGCGCCGGCACCTGCAACACTTCCTTCACCGTTCCGGACACGGTTGTCTCGGTTCTGGCGTCATACCGGGGTGTCCCGGAGGCCGGGCTCTTGGTGGCCTGCGCGAGAGCAACGCCACAAAGCGTCAACGCAAGTGCACCGGCCGCAAGGATCGAAAGCCCGGTGCTTCCCGAACTTTTCATCATCCACCTCTCCATCTGCCGCGAACTGCGCGGCCGCCGAGGACTTCCCCATCCGCCCCTTTTTATAAGACGCGGCGCGGCGGACCACGGGTGGTGTCTCCGGTCACAGCTCATCGTGACGAATGCGGCGCTCAAGTCCGTCTCCCGATTCCCGCGTAGACACACGCTGCGCAGGTTCTAACCTTCCTTCCCGCTTCCGCATCCAATGAGGTGACCGATTCAAAGCAACAATTCTTTAACGCAGTCGCAATCCATCCCCGACCTACAATGGAGCATGGAAAGTCATGAGTGAGACGCCGGTGAAGAACTATCTATTTGCGAGCGATTTCGACCAGACGCTGACGTTCAACGACTCGGGATACGCGCTGAGCGAAATCGTGGGCATCCCGACCGATGAGTTCAAGCGCAAGGCCGAAGGCATGGCGCGGCTGAACCTGGTCCAGCAGGGCGCGGAGCTCGCCTATTTGCTGCTCCACGATCCGGAATTCAAGTCGCGCGTGCGCCGCGAGCATCTGCGCGAAGTAGGCAAACGCATCCGCCTGAAGGACAACATCGGCCTTCTATACGAAATCTTGGACCACGGAATTCCCGGATATCACTTTGAGTTTTCCATCCTCTCCGCCGCTCCGGTCGAGGTGATCCAATCCGCACTGGATGGCATCGTTCCCGCGGACCGCATCTACGGCACCGAATTCAGCTACACCAGCGCCGGGGAGATCGATCGCATTGTCCGAGCCACCGCCGGCTACGGCAAAGTCACCCGGCTCGACCAGTTACAGGAAAACCTGCAGATTGGCGCCGACCACGTGATCTACGCCGGCGACGGCAGTTCCGACATTCACGTGATGCTGCACGTGAACGCGCGCGACGGTTTGACCATCTCCGTTTCCGAACGCAGAAGCGTGGCCAACATCGCGCAGCGCACCGTGCTGGGCGCGAGCGCGCTAGTCGTGCTCGTACCCATCCTGGAAATGATCGCAGGTTGGAAGCGCCCGCAAATCCGCAGCTTCATCGAGTCGTACGGTTTCCTCACGCAGGAGTGGGACAGCGTGCGCACGGACTGGCTGACGCTGCGTCCCGCTCTCTCGGAGCCTTCCCGCGCTGCCACCGGTGCCTGAGATTCGCTGCCGAGCCGGTGCTGTGTCGATTTGCTGTGTCTTCCGCGTCGTACTGGTGAAGGCGGACAGCACGCCGCCCGGGCAGTGCCGGAGGCACGAGATGGTTTCGATGGCAGGCAGCGAACGGTTCGGACTAGCGGCTGTGCCGCGCGCCACCGCACGAGCGGAAATTGACGCAAATCTCGCGCGCGAGGTGCAAGCTGGCCTGTTTCCCCGGCG
>DATKNR010000157.1:0-4446 GCA_035541255.1 Patescibacteria group bacterium
GCCGGCAAGCCCAAACTGGCCTTCAGTTGGAAGAATCCGCAGGCTCCTCCGGGACCCTACAAGCACATCCTGGTGCTGGCTCTCAACGGGCACGCCGAAAACCGCGCTCTCTTCGAGGACGAACTTGTGGCCGACATTTCCGCGCCCGGACAGGTCGCCGTCCAGAGCTATGAATTCGCGCCTCGGCCGGACGGCGAGCCCGTGGACATCGATTCCATCAAGCTTCACATCGAAGAGCAGAAATTCGATTCGGTGCTGGTCGCGCGGCTCACCAAGCACGTCGAAACCACCACCTATGTGCCCGGCGAATATTACTCGCCGCTCCCGTATTACCGGACGTTTTACGGCTATTACGCCACGCTCGCGCCGGTGATCTACTCGCCCGGCTACATGGAAACGGAAACGGAGGCCGAGGTGGAGATGAACTTCTACTCCACCGAGAAGTCGGAAGGAATTCTGGTGTGGACCGGCACCACGAACACCTTCGACGCCCACTCCCCGCCGAAGGTGATTCGCCGGCTGGTGAAGCTCCTGAGCGAGGAACTGGCGGACCAGAAAATCATCGTGCCCAAGCCGGAGTAGCAGACGCCCACCCGGGCGCGCACGTCCTCGGAAACCGTCCCGGGGCAACTCGATGGGAGGAAAGCTGGCCCTAGTCCTCGAACGGCTTCCAGTCGGCGGGAGGAAAATCGATGCCCCAGAATTTGGGCGACGGCTTGAGGAATTCGACGCCGACGGCGCGAACGTTGCCGCTCATCGGCTTGGCGTAGACGACGCGGCACTGCTGCTGCTCGTTGGTGAAGGCGTTGGTGAGCGTGATGATGTCTTCCGGATGGACGTCTTCGGCCAGGTGGATCAGCGCGCCGTGGGCGTTGACGGCGAGGGTCTTGGTCTTGTCGCGAAAGGCGCGGCCATCGGTGCTTACGCCCTGGACGAAAATGTCGATTTGCAGGAAGACGCGCTCGCTGCGCCGGCGTTCGGCTCCGGAAGGCGGACGTGTGGCGTCGGTCATGGGCGCAACCGTGCTTCCCCTGGCTCCTCGATGCATCATCTCGTAGTCCTATCGGCAGGCTGAGCGATTCCGTCCAGTGCTGTGCGGGATGCGTCACGGGGTGAACGCCGCGCCGGGCCGGAGACGTCCCCGCGAAGTGCGATGAAATTTTCAGCACCGCCTGCTGCAAACTGCAGCACCGCGCGAATCGCTTGTATTTACAGGCGATAACTCATTCAGCGCCGTTCGGCGCGCGCGCCGGGCGATGCAATCCTCAACAACCGTCGATGGAACCCGCAGCAGCGCTCTGGCGGCGGCAGCCACGGGCGCACTGTAAATCCACGACTTACCTCCAGCCGAAGAGGTGCCGCCGATCTGGCCACGGAATTGCAACCTTCCACAGTGGAGAACGAAGAAGCACAAACGAGAAGCAAAGCAGGAAACGAGAAGAAGCGCAGGAGGTGGGTTATGACCGTCATTCTGGTTCTTGTGACATTCGCGATTTTCCTCACCATCGACTATTTGCGGCAAGAGAAGCGCGCGCCCGCCGCGGTGAAAGCGCAGGCGGAGATTGCGCCCGCTGCTGCCGCGATGCCGCGCTTGGTTCCGCGGTACGTTTCCGGGTTCGAGCTGCCGGAGAACTGCAGGTATCACCCGGGCCACACGTGGGCCGTGCAGGAAACGCCGAATCTGGTGCGCGTGGGTCTGGATGATTTCGCCACGCGCCTGCTGGGCAAGATCGACCACATCGAGCTGCCGAAGCGAGGGCAATGGGTACGGCAGGGACAGAAGCTCGCCGCGGTGTTCCGCGACGGCGTGAAGGCTGAGCTGGTTTCGCCGGTGGAAGGTGAAGTGACGCAGGTGAACGACGCGGTGCTGGGCGACACGACGCTGCCGGGCCGCGATCCCTACGGGCAGGGCTGGCTGCTGTCCGTCTACTCGCCGGATGCGAACACGAGCTTCCGCAATCTGCTGGGCGGAACGATGGCGCGGACGTGGATGGCGGAAGCGGGAGCAAGGCTGTTCGGCAAGATGCCGGCTCTGGCCGGTGCTGTGGCGCAGGACGGAGGACTTGCGGTGCACGACCTGACGGCTGAACTGCCGGATCAGAAGTGGGGAGAAGTGACGAAGGAATTCTTCCTGACCTGAGTTGCGTGAAAGGCGGGAGTAGCGGGCCCCGGCCGGCGCGCCACAGTGCGAACCGGCCGGGGCTTTTTATTGCGGAGCGGGGGGACGGGAGACAGGGGTCACGTGAAGGAGTGACAGAGGTCACCACAAAGCGGCCGGGCGCGCAGGTAGCCTGATAACGACGCGAGGCAGCTTGTGGGTGTTGAATTTCTCCTCGGGTTGCGAATAGACGTCCTTCCCAACGGACGCCAACCGCTGAGTTGTTCATCAGCACTTATCAAACCCTGCCGCGGGAATCCGTCAAACACAATGCGCTGGAGCCAGACATTCGAGCCCGTGCTGCAAGATGCAGCAGACTTGTCCGGAACGCGGGATTCATCCCGGCAGCTGGCGCCCGGCGAGGCAACGAGAAGGGCTGGGGGTTTATATGAGCAAAGGAATCCTATACGACGCCACGCTGTGCATTGACTGCAAGATGTGCGAGAAGGCGTGCGCGGAACAGCACGGCCTGCCGTATGACGAAGCGATCGCCGCAGAAGAAAAACAATCGGCGCACAAACTGACGGTCGTAATGGACCATGGGGAGAAGTACATGCGCCGGCTGTGCATGAACTGCCTGGACCCGACGTGCGCTTCGGTGTGCCCGGTGGGAGCGCTGCGGAAGACCGCGGAAGGGCCGGTGACGTACGAAGCGTCAAGGTGCATCGGCTGCCGGTACTGCATGCTGGCCTGTCCATTTTCCGTGCCGAAATACGAATGGAACAAAGCGCTGCCGCTGGTGCGGAAGTGCGACATGTGCGCGGAGCGGCTGGCGAAAGGCGAACCGACGGCGTGTGCGGCGGCGTGTCCCACGGGAGCGACGAAATTCGGCGACCGGGACGCGCTGATCGCGGAGGCGCAGGATCGGATCGCGAAAAATCCGGAGCAGTACGTCCACCACATCTATGGAGTGAGCGAAGTGGGTGGAACGTCGGTGCTGCTGCTCTCGAGCGTGCCGTTCGAGGGGTTCGGATATCCGGCGAACCTGAGCGGGCAGCCGCTGCCGGTACTGACCTGGCACGTTCTATCGGAACTGCCGCAGGTGGTGACGTTCGGGGCGGCGCTGCTGGGAGGAATCTGGTGGATTACGCACCGGCGGGAAGCGGTGGCGGCAGCAGAAGCGAAATCGGGAGATTGAGGAGAACGGCGATGGCGAGGTTCAAACCGACATTCTGGAAATCGGTGCTGGGCGCGGTGCTGCTGGCGGGAGCGTATGCGACGGTGCTGCGGTTCACGCGGGGGCTTGGCGCGTCGACGAATCTGAGTGACGCGTTTCCGTGGGGGCTGTGGATCGGGTTCGACGTGATGTGCGGAGTGATGCTGGCGGCGGGGGGGTTCACGCTGACGGCCACGGTGTACATCTTCAACCTGAAAAAATTCAAACCGATCGTGCGGCCGACGGTGCTGACGGCGTTTTTGGGCTACGCGCTGGTGGTGGTTGCGCTGCTGTACGACCTGGGACGGGGCTACCGGATCTGGCACCCGCTGGTGATGTGGAACCCGAGATCGGTGATGTTCGAGGTGGCGTGGTGCGTGACGCTCTATACGACGGTGCTGGCGCTGGAGTTCGCTCCGGTGATTTTCGAGCGGCTGCGGCTGGAGAAATTGCTGCGCATCCAGCGGGCGATCTCCATCCCGCTGGTGATCGCGGGTGTGATGCTATCGACGCTGCACCAATCGTCGCTGGGCAGCCTGTACCTAATCGTGCCGAGCAAATTACACCCCTATTGGTACACGCCGATCTTGCCGCTGCTGTTTTTCACGTCGGCAATCTGCGTGGGGCTGGCCATGACGATTTTCGAATCGAGCATGAGCGCACGGCACTTTGGGAAACAACTGGAGATGCCGCTGCTGATCAGCCTGGGACGCACACTGCTCGTAGGGCTGATCGTGTACGCAGTGCTGCGGCTCCAGGACTTGCTGGACCGGGGCGCGCTGAAACTGGTGACGCGCGGAGGATATGAGACGTGGCTGTTCCTGCTGGAAGTGGTATTGGGGCTGGCGCTGCCCATCGGGCTGCTGATGATTCCGAAGGTGCGGGAGAGTTCGGGAGGGCTGTACCTCTCGTCGGTGCTGGTAGTGCTGGGGTTCGTGACGAACCGGATGAACGTGGCGATTACAGGAATGGAAGCGTCGGCGGGAGTGCACTACTTCCCGAAGTGGACGGAGCTGGCGGTGACGGGAAGCATCATCGGCGCGGGCTTTGCAATTTTCGCACTGGCGGTGAAATACCTGCCGATCTTCGCGGCGGAAGAGCACGCAGAGGCGCCGGCGGAAAAGCGGCCGGC
>DATKNR010000158.1:0-2482 GCA_035541255.1 Patescibacteria group bacterium
GAATTCCCGCGGTGACCCTTGAGATTCATCACGCCGCCGTACCAATCCTCCCCGGCGCCCTGGAAGCCGCGAGGCAGGGCATGATTCCCGGCGGCCTGAACAACAATCGCGACTTCCTGGGCGATTGCGTGCGCTTTGCCGACTCCGTACCCCCGGAAAACCGCGCCCTGCTTTACGATCCACAAACCTCCGGCGGCTTGCTCGTCGCGCTCGCCCCGGAAGCCGCCGAACAAGCCATGCACATTTTGCAGCAGCACAAAATCGCCGCCAGCAATATCGGCCGTGTGTTTCCCAAGAATGGCCCGTTGCTGTCGGTCACCTGATCCCGCGCTGATTCCTCTCCATGGACACCATTACTCACGGCATCGCCGGCGCGCTGATGGCAAAAGCCGTATTCAACGGCACGGACCTGTTCTCACTGGAACCCGTGAACAAGCGCCGCGTCATCACTTGGTCGGTGATGCTTGGGGCGATTTTTCCGGATTCGGACGTGCTCCGTGATTTTCTCTCCAGCGATCCCATGCTGATGGTCACCTGGCACCGGAGCGTCACGCATTCGCTGGTCTGCCTGCCGCTCTGGACGCTGCTCCTCGCGTCGCTCGCGCATCTGGTTTGCCGTTGGCGCAAGTGGAACGCCCCGTCTCTTCCCGCCCTCTGCGGACTTTGGGCCGCGGGCATTCTCAGCCATATTTTTCTCGATCTCGTCACCACATTCGGAACCATGATTTGGTCGCCGCTGCGCTGGTCGCGTCCCGCGTGGGACCTGATTTTCATCATCGATTTCACGCTCACCGCGCTTTTGCTGCTTCCGCAGTGGCTCGCCTGGACGTACCAGGATCCCGATCGTCTCCGCCGACGCGCCCTGGTGCTGTGGCTGATTTTCACTCCGACCCCGTTCCTGATCTCGAGAATTGCCGCATATGTCGGCGCGCCGACATCGAACAGCGCCATCGTTGTTGCCACGGCGCTGATCGCCGCGCTGTTCCTGCTTCCCGCCGTGCGTGGCTGGGGACTGCGCATCCCTTATGTCGCCTGGAATCGCGCTGGGCTCGCGCTGGCCGCACTCTATATCGTTGCGGCCGCATTCGCGCACCAGGAAGCCCTGCAGCGCGCGCAGAAATTTGCCG
This sequence comes from Patescibacteria group bacterium, assembly GCA_035541255.1. Lineage (GTDB taxonomy): Bacteria > Acidobacteriota > Terriglobia > Acidiferrales > UBA7541 > JOPF136. Next base: position 1,128 of record DATKNR010000158.1, read on the forward strand.
CCTCGGAGAATATCCCCGCCCAGAGCATTGCCGCGCTCCCGTTCCCTCCATCCCTTTGGCACTGGGACGGCCTCGTGCTGGCGCCGCGCGGCGTGTACGAAATCCGCCTGGACCTAAGCGACACGCTATTCTCCGATCCCGCTGCCGCGCCGCCCATCGAGCGCAGCTATTACCCTGATGCTCCGGACAATCCGCTGATTCAGAAGGCTCGCAGCCTGCCCAACGTGCAAAAATTTTTCTCTTTTGCGCGTTTTCCGGTCACGCGTTTTCATAAGGAAGGTCCGGAGGCCGTGGTGCAATTTCTCGACGTGCGTTTCCCGCAGATTCGCCGCGATCGCTCGCCCTCGTTCGAATACGAGGTGCGCTTCTCCGCCGCCGGCGAGGTGCTTTCCCAAGGCTGGCTAAAGAAATAGTTTGGAGTGCGGGAGCGAAGCTTTCGCTTTTGAAGTGTGAGAGCTGGCGCCAATCGAAGGTTAGCGTGGCGGGGTTTCAGCCGTAAAAGCGGGAGCCGCGCTCCCGCATTCCAAAACTACTTCTTCTCCGGAAGAATCACTACTTGGCGTTCTTCTCCGGTCCCGACGCTCTCCGTACGTACACCGGGGAAATCCTTTAATGCCAGATGCACGATCCGGCGTTCCCGTGATGACATGGGATTCAGCCGGAACGGCTGGTGCGAAGTCTGCACTCGTTCCGCCGCTACGCGCGCGGTCATGCGCAACTCTTCAAACCGCAGCGCCCGGAATCCGCCGCAATCCAGATGGATCTTTTCGTGAAACGCCGGCTCCAGCCCCAGGGCGCGAAACGCCAGGTGTTCCAGCGCTTTCAATACCTCTCCCCCGCGCGCGGTGAGAATCTCTTTGTCCCTGCCGTCCAGGTCGGCGAAGACTTCCGCCTCTCCTTCTTCCGTGCCGCTCGAGGGTTCGGCGGTTCGCACCGAAACCGTAAGCTCGAACCGGCTCGCACGAACGATCGTTTCCAGAAACTCCCGCAGGGCGTCCGCCGCAGCCGCGCGATCCAGCTTTCCTTCGCGTACCAGTTCTTTCGTCATGGTTTTTTCTCGACCGGCTCTAGGGCCGGCAATCATCCCCGCGATACGGGTACGTCGTTTACTTCTTGGCGCGCGTGGGCTTAGTCGGGGCGGGAAGAGGATGCGTCCGGTTCAGGTACCACTGTTGCACAACGCCCACCAGTCCGCTCGTCAAAATATACACTGCCAGCCCGCTTGGATAGGGAATTATCAGGAAAATTCCGGACATGGCGATCGGCATGATCTTCATCATCTGCGCCTGCTGCGGGTCCGTCGTGGTCATCGGCGTCATCTTCGACGAAAAATACATCGAAAGGCCCATCAGCAC
>DATKNR010000159.1:0-2522 GCA_035541255.1 Patescibacteria group bacterium
TCGTGCCGGTGCCGGATTTTCACTTCCGCCCGCATCCGCCCCTCCAGCCGCTCGAACGCAATCCAGTTCAGGTCCGCCACTTCGCACGTGTCGCGAAACAACTCCTCGCCGCTTCCTACCACCAGCCGCCGTGAATCGGGCTCGATCCGCAACACGTATCGCGGCTCCCCGCTCGCGATTCCCAGCCCCCGCCGCTGGCCCACCGTAAACTGGTGTACTCCCGAATGCGCGCCGACCACCTCGCCTTCCTTCGTCACAATCTCGCCTGCCGTCTCCTCTGCCGCGGCTCCCTGCTCTTCCAGATATGCGGCGATGAACTGCGCATAATCTCCCGACGGAACGAAGCAGATCTCCTGGCTCTCCGGCTTTTCCGCCACGGGCAGCCGCAGCTCCCGCGCCAGTTCGCGCACTTCGCCCTTCGTCATCTCCCCCAGGGGAAACTGCGTCCTTGCCAATTGCTCCTGCGTCAGCCCAAAAAGAAAATACGACTGGTCCTTCGCCGCATCGCGCGCGCGCCACAGCTCCCAGCGCCCCGTCGCTTCGTTCCTCCGCACGCGCGCATAATGTCCTGTCGCCATTCGTTCCGCGCCGATCTGCCGCGCTGTCGTGAGCAGTTCGTCGAACTTCACCGCCGTATTGCACTGCGCGCACGGAATCGGCGTCCGCCCCGCCAGATACTCCTCCACAAACGGCCGGATCACCGCCGCCTCGAACTGCCTCTCGAAATTCACCACGTAGTACGGAAAACCGCAGTGCTCCGCCACCCGTCGCGCGTCGTACACATCATCGAGCGAGCAGCACCGGTGCGCCACCGGCCCGTCCGGCGCCAGCTCCGGCAGCCTCCGCTGGTTCCACAACTGCATCGTCAGCCCGACCACACGCGCGCCCTCGCGGTGCAGCAGCCCCGCCACGGTAGAGCTGTCTACTCCGCCGCTCATCGCCACGACGGTTACTTCGCTATCCAGATGTGTACCCATTTCTCTACGATTAAGTCTATTGTTCACTGTACGGGCCGAGGATTGACCGGGTGAATGTGGAGCTTTCCATCCCGGTTGGAGACTACAACCAAGTCACCCTCCTCGATTCTGAGCATGCCCGCCAGCCAGCCCTGAATTACAATCTTAAGAATCTCACCCTGCACCTCGGAGACTCCCCGAGAGCAATCAATCAGTTGGTCGCCCCCCGCTGAAAGCGGGATTAAGAGTGCGAGCTGACCGTCGACTTTCTCGACGGGGCCCTGAATTGAAATCAGCTCACCCATGGGGCTTCGAATACACCGGCGAAAGCTCGCGCAGCCGCTCTACGGCGTCGGGAATCACGGAAATCGCGTATTCAATGTCATCTTCCGTCGTGTCATGTCCCAGGCTGAACCGCAGGCTCGCGCGCGCATCCTCCGCCGCCAGCCCAATCGCAGTCAGCACGTGCGAAGGCTCCACCGCTCCCGCCGAACACGCTGCTCCCGTCGAACACGCTACTCCCTTCAAATCCAGCGCAATCACCAGCGCCTCGCCCTCCACGTAAGGGAACACAATGTTCGTCGTATTCGGCGTTCGCCGCGCCCCGGCGGAATTCACCCGCGTCTGCGGCACCCGCGCCACCAGTTCCCGTTCTAGTCGGTCGCGAAGCGCGCCTATCCTCGCCCCATCCGCCGCCAAATTCGCCATCGCCAGTTCCGCCGCCCGCCCCAGCCCCACAATTCCCGGAACGTTTTCTGTACCCGGCCTCCGGTCCCGTTCGTGATGCCCGCCATAAAACAGCGGCCGCAGCCGCGTCCCCTTCCTCACATACAGCGCGCCCACTCCCTTCGGCCCGCGCAGTTTGTGCGCCGAAATCGACAGCAGGTCCGCTCCAATTTCATCCACGCGAATCGGCAGTTTCCCCGCCGTCTGCACCGCGTCCGTGTGGAAGTAAACGTCCGCCTCTGCCGCGATTTTCCCGACCTCTTCCACAGGCTGCACCGCGCCCAGCTCGTTGTTCGCGTGCATCACTGTGATCAGCGCCGTCTCCGCCCTCAGCGCTCTCCGAATGTCCCCCGGTTCCACCACTCCATCCGCGCTCACCGGAACATAGGTGACCTCGACGCCGTCGCGTTCCAGCGCCTGGCACGTATTCAACACCGCGTGATGCTCGATTTGCGTGGTGATCAGGTGCTTTCGCTCGCCAGTCGCGGCTCGAACGATACCGAAGATTGCCAGGTTGTCCGATTCCGTCCCGCCGCTCGTGAATACGATCTCGGAATCTCGCGCACCGACGAGCGCCGCCACCGACGCCCGTGCCCGCTCCACCGCCGCTCGCGCCCTCTGCCCCGGCGAATGAATCGAGCTCGCATTCCCCGCCTCGCGGGCGAAATACGGCAGCATCGCCTCCAGCACTTCCGGCGCCACTGGCGTCGTCGAATTGTGGTCCAGGTAGACTTTCTTCATGGCAATTCCACGCTGTTTTCAGCATATCCGGGGAATACAAGAAGCGTCAACCAACCGCGATGGTTCGGTCTGCCCGGTAGCACAGGCTTTCCAGCCTGT
>DATKNR010000160.1:0-20316 GCA_035541255.1 Patescibacteria group bacterium
CGCGCAGCCGGGAATTGCGCGGGCCACGGCATTGTCCCTGCTTCCGCAGTACGTGACCTCGATTACGTTTCCCGCTATCCAGGCCGGGCTGAGCGACGCCGATGCTCTGGTGCGTCGCGAGGCCATCCACGCGCTGGAGCCGCTGCCGCCGCGCGACAAGGTTGAACTGGCCGGGCCGCTACTCGCGGACCCGATTCGCTCCGTGCGTACTGAAGCGGCGCGCCTGCTGGCCGGAACTCCTACGGAGCTGCTGAAGGGGGACGTGAATGCCTCGCTGGAACGTGCCACGGCGGAACTGATCGCCTCGGAAATGGCCGCCGCGGAACGCCCGGAAAGCCACATCAACCTGGCGTTGCTGTACACGCAGATGGGACGCACCGCCGAAGCGGAAAGCGAACTGCAAACCGCACTTCGCCTCGACCCTCGCTCCGTTCCCGCCATGGTCAATCTGGCCGATCTCTACCGTATGCAGAGCCGCGATGACCAGAGCCAGCGATGGTTGGAGAAAGCCATCGCGGTGGCCCCAGACGCGGCGGAGCCCATTCATGCGCTCGGTCTCCTCAAGGCGAGGCAGAAGAAGTATCCGGAGGCGTTGGGCTTGCTGGCCCGCGCGGCGGCCCTGCTCCCGGCGAATGTCCGTTACAGCTACGTCTATGCCGTGGCGTTGAACTCCAGCGGACAAACCAACAAGGCCATCACTATACTGGAACAAGCCCACAAGAGGCGCCCCGCTAACCGGGACGTTCTGGTTGCCCTGGTTACAATTGAACGCGACAGGGGCGGCGCTCAGGCTGCCATTCAATACGCTCGGGAGCTGGCCGCTCTCTCCCCCGGCGATCCCCAGGCACAGCAACTCCTCACAGATTTGCTCAAACGCAGGGGCCAATCGGGACCGGGAGGACCGTGATTTCTGGCCCTGTCACCCGCCCCAAATAACTTCATAGTGGGCAGGAACTCAACGAGTCTTGGGCAGCCGAAATTGAGCCTCTTACACCCCTCCATGAACGGGGATAGTTGTCAGTTGAAGTTTTTGGGCAGACCAGAGGCGTCGGCTTATCCGAGTCTTGTGACTCGGCTGCGATTATTGCCGGGGTGGCGCTCTGGCCGCACTCGGAGGAAGTCCTTCGCGCAAAAATCTCAGGGCCGTTCGCGAGCCCCGTTTGGCCTACTCCAGGGAGTCTTGCAAAGCATCGTGGCCACTTCGCGTCACTTCCCCCAGTCGCGGAGCACAACGGCACTCCCTGGGTTGGCCGAGTACACGGCTCTGTACACCGCTCGATCGTAACTTCCCCCGTCGCCGTTTCTGGCGGGGTCGCGAAGGTCCGACCAACTCCTGTATCAGAGGAGTGCCATTCTGTCGCTTTGGAAGTTCACACTACTTCGAGGAACTCTTGTCGGGTCAAACTTTCTTCTCACTTTTCCCCTCCTCAATGCCTCCTTGTAAGTGAAGGGAACTCCTTGCCGCATTCCAGCTGCTAGACCTCGCACTCGCGACTACAGACCGAGGGTTACGGCGGAAACAAACACGGCAGGCTTCTCGCTCTATGGGAGTTCTGAAGGCGCATCGCGTTTGCGCCGCGTTCTAGACGATCGCGAAATCACTCCAGGATTCCTCTCGCCATGAACATCGCTCTAGCCCATCTCGATGCCCTCCAAGCCCTCGGCTACACCGAAGCAGAAGCCCGCTTTCTTTACATCGTGGCGACGCATTCCGGCTACTTTGTTGCGCGTCAATTCCTTGCCTTTACCGGTGCTCATTGGGGTAAGCGCACGACCACCTTTTGGAACAAACTTCACACCAACAAACACGCCCGGACGGAATGTTTTCCTAAGAACGGAACCGTCTATCACCTGTTTTCCCGTCGTCTCTATCGGCAGATCGATCGCGAGAACATTCGCCATCGCCGGGAACACGAATTCGAATACATCCAGCGGCGCATCGGAATGCTCGATTTCGTTCTGCTGAATCAGAGGTATCAGTACCTTGAAACTGAGCCAGAAAAACTCCGCTTCTTTTGCGGGGATTTGAACATCCCAAAGCACTATCTTCCGGTCAGACTCTACGTAGCTAGCAAGAGCCCCAACGCTTCCGTCCGGTATTTTGTGGATAAGTTCCCGATGTTCTTCGTTCCTCCCTCGCCTGTGGTGACGTTTACCTACATCCATGAAGGCTCAGCAGTGTTCAGGGATTTTGTCCGCTATCTGGAGAGCTACCTCCCACTTTTCCGACAGCTTTCGGAGTTCCGGCTGGTCTATGTATCCCGTACCGATGCGCACTTTGGGAAGGCCGCGGAAATCTTCTCTTCCCTCGTGAAGATTCCACTCGAATCGGACATCGCCGACGATCTGTTTCGCTACTTCCGGGTGCGCAAGGCTTGGGACGAAAAACAGTACGCGGCGGTCACGGAAGCCGACCTCATCTTCCGCAACCAAGCGCGGGCCAGGTTTACCGGCGAGAGGTTCGAAGAACTGTATCGCGGCTGGACAAACGGCCGCGTCGGCGAAATGGGAATCCGGCAGGAGGTTGGAACGAATGACAGGCAGCACACCGTCGGATTTGACACGTTCTTGCTGCGACCGATTGCACCTGGCGCCGATTCAGCGAGCACCGAGTGAAGAAGGTAAGAATTACGTTCTGCATTTTTTGAAATTGCCACTGCTTCATCCGCAACAGATCCGAAGCCCTCGGAAACCGGCGACATACGAAACCGGGGAGAGCGAAAGTCACGGTGGGAAAAACGCAATATCGGGCGGGAGCGACCCCACTTTTAGGCGGTCAATCCGCCCAAAAGTTTCGTGGGGTCGCTCCCGCCCGAGTGCGCGGTGACCGCGCAGCATTCTGAAGCACGGGGCCACAGTGATGAGAAACGGGGACGAAAACTGCGTTGAGCTCTTGACCGTGCATGAGGTCGCCGGCCTTCTGAAAGTGCCGGTTTCCTGGGTGTACGGGCACACCAGAAAACGCTCGCTAGATCGCCTGCCTGGATACCGCCTTGGGAAGTACTGGCGTTTCCGCGCAGACGAAGTAATGGCCTGGGTGCAGCGCCAGAGGAGAGACCGCGAAGCGGCTTGACATGCGGACTAGACTGAAAAGCGACGCAGAACAGGCTGGGCGGGCCATCGAGATCCCAAAGAAGGGAGAAACGATGGCTCGAAGAGGCTTCCAGCAAGGATCGCTTTTCCAGCGCGGCACTCGGAGGAAAGTCTGGGTGGCACGCTGGTGGGAGGATGTAATTCAAGCAGACGGCACGCTTGGCAGGCTGAGGCGGTCCGAAGTGATCGGGACCGTCGCCCCATTTCCGACGCGCCGCCTAGCCATGCAGGTACTGTCTCAGAGGTTAGGGTCGATCAACATCGGCAAGGCACGACCGCAGTCCGTCCGTACCTTTGGCGATTTCGTGAAGGATGACTGGTCGCCTGTGGTCTTGCCTACACTCAAGTACGCAACCCAGAAACACTATCGGTACATGCTCGACGTGCATCTCAATTCGGCTTTCGGCCAGAGACAGCTTCGGGAGCTTACGCGGGAAGAGCTGCAAAGCTTCCTCAGCCGAAAACTCAGCGACGGGCTATCGTGGGAAACCGTTCACCACTTCAAGTGTGGTCTGAGCAAGATTCTCGGAGCAGCCGCGGAATGGGGCTACATTACCGAGAACGTAGCTCAGAAAACGAAACTTCCACGACGGCAACATGGAACGGAGCGCGTTGTCCTCACTCCGGTCCAGGTGGGAGACCTCGCTGCCGCTCTCGATGAGCGGGCACGATCGATTACATTGCTGCTGGTGCTGACAGGGTTAAGGATTGGTGAGTTGCTGGCGCTTCGTTGGGGGAGTATTGATTTGAAGGCCCGTTTACTCCGTGTAGCCGAGACGGTTTACGACGGGCACTTCGACCAGCCCAAAACGAAGCGCAGTGCGCGAACCATCCCGATTGGGACGGAGACGGCAGATATTCTCGCTGGCCTCTGCCCCGCTGCTGCTGACCCAAAGGCCCTGGTATTTGCCACACGCGAAGGATTGCCCCTAGACCGCTGGAATCTCTTGCGCAAGCACCTGAAGCCTGCCGCAAAGAAACTAGGGCTTCCTGGTGTCACGTGGCACCTCCTGAGGCATAGCCACGCAACGATGCTCGATGTTGTGGGCACGCCGCTAGGAACGATGCAATCGCTACTAGGGCATTCCACGCCGGACATCACGCGCGAGATTTATTTGCACGCGATCCCGGAAGAGCAACGTCGCGCCGTGGAAAGCGTCGAGAGGCTTGTATTTGGACCCAAATGGACCCAAGTTCGGCCCTCAGCGCAACCACCGTCAAGCAGAATGAATTGAAAACAAAGAAGGTAACTGGTCGGGGCGTCCGGATTTGAACCGGAGACCTTCTGCGCCCAAGGCAGACGCGCTACCAGGCTGCGCTACGCCCCGACTTCTCCTAATTTTACTGTAATTTCCGTGCCTTGCGCACTCGCCTAGCGGCGTGAGGATGACTTCTTCGCTGGCTTCTTTTTCCCTGCAGCCGCGCTCGCGGAAACCACTGCGGGCGGCGCCCCGAAGCGGAACACGCGCACCCGCGAGACACGCGCGTTCTGTTTGATCAGCACGCTCATGGTTCCCACGATCAGCAGCGTTTCCAGCCGCTCGCCCTGGCCACGCAGAAACGTGGTGCCGTGGAACGCCCCGCAGCGCACCAGCCGCTCGTCCGGTTCCACGATGGCGAATTCGTTCGGCGCGAGCGCCAGGTTCTCGTTGAATTCGACCATGTAGGCGCCGCGCGCCAGGTCCCACCATTCGTATTTGTCTTCGCGGTTCCGCCGCAGCGACGCCACCGGAACTCGCGAGCTGGCGGAGTACTCCGTGCCGCCGAAATCGACCTGTCCCGAGGGGTCGAGTCCGTAGATCTGTTTCGCGGTAAGGTCAATGGCATAGCCGTGGACCTGATACTTCGGGCTGATCATTCCGGTCAGCCGCGCTGCCGCTTCCTGGCCGCTTACGGGTTCCATGTGCGGTGTCTCCTCCGCCGTGAGGCCACTGGGTGGCGGCCACTATAGCGCCGCAATCCGCACACGTAAAGGCGCGCTCTCCGGCCGCCCCGTAGCACAGGCTTTCAGCCTGTGCTCGTTGCAGGTGTCTCAGCTCCGGTCGACTATACGAATGCCAGTCGCGGCCGCACCGTCACACCAGTTTGTCCTTCGAGTAGCACAGCTTCTCCAGATTGCATTCCGCGCACCGCGGCTTCCGCGCCTGGCACACGCGCCTTCCGTGCCAGATCAACTGGTGCGAAAACAGAATCCAGCGGTCCTGCGGGATCACCTGCATCAGGTCCTGCTCGATTTTTTTGGGATCCTGCTGTCGCGAAAGGTCCAGCCGGCCGGAGAGCCGCTGCACGTGTGTATCGACCACCACGCCGCTCGCCACGCCGAAGGCGGTGCCGAGCACGACGTTGGCCGTCTTGCGCGCGACGCCGGGCAGCGTGAGCAGCTCTTCCATCGTCTGCGGAACTTTTCCGCCGAAATCTTCGACGATTTTTTTGCTCGCGCCCATCACGGATTTCGTCTTGTTGCGGAAGAAGCCGGTGGGCCGGATCTCCTTCTCCAGTTCGCGCGGATTCGCGTATGCGAACGACTGCGGCGTCGGATATTTCGGGAAAAGCGTCGCGGTCACCTGGTTCACTCGCTCGTCCGTGCACTGCGCCGAAAGTATGGTGGAGATGAGGAGCTGAAAGGCGTTGTCGTGCCGCAGGGCGCAGGTGGCCGCGGGATAGGCCTCGTCCAGCTTGGCAAGGATGGCGCGTACCCGCTCGGGCTTGGCGCCCTTCGCCGGCCCTTTGGAGTCCGGCGGTTTGACGCCGCTTTTCTTTGCCGAGGCCTGTCCGCCCGGGCGGGTCCGGTTGGGCGATCGCTCTTTTGTCTTTGTCCTCGCCTTCATCCCCTCTCCGTCCCTTCCAGGTATCCCGCCAGTTTCTCGAATGCCCGTCCTCGATGGCTCACGCGGTTCTTTTCCGTTGGGGGCAGCTCCGCAAACGTCTTTCCCGCCGGCTCGAAATAAAACACCGGATCGTACCCGAATCCGCCGGCGCCGCGCGGCGATTCGAGAATTGTTCCGGCGACGCTTGCCGAGAAAACGGCGGCAACTCGGCCGTCGCGCGCGAGCGCCAGCACGCATATGAACCGCGCCCTGCGGCCCGCCCCCGAAATTCCATTCATCGCCGCGAGCAGCTTGGCGATATTTTTCCGCGCGTCGCACTCCGGGCCGGCGTAGCGGCTGGAACGCACTCCAGGATCGCCGCCCAGTGCCGGCACCACCAGACCCGAATCGTCTGCCATCACCCAGTCCGGAATTCCGCGGCTGTAGTACTGCGCCTTTCCCGCCGCATTTTCCGCAAATGTATCCGCGCACTCGTCGAACGCGGTGATCTGGTCGAAACCCGGAAGCGCGTCCACCTGAAAAGCGCCCCGCGCGCGGCCGGCAAGCTCGCGGAATTCGCCGACCTTTCCCCGGTTGGACGATGCGACGAGCAGCCTATCGCCGGGCACGGAAATCCATCTGCAGCAGGTCCTGCTGCGCCTCGGATAGTTTTTGCACGCCCTGGCCGGCGAGCTCCAGCAGACGGTCCAGCTCGGGAGCGGCGAAGGGACGGCCCTCGCCGGTGGCCTGCAATTCCACAAATTCGCCGCGGCCCGTCATCACCACGTTCATGTCCACTGAGGCGCGCGAGTCCTCCTCGTAGCACAGGTCCAGCAGGCATTCGCCGTCCACGATTCCTACAGAAGTTGCCGACACCGAATCCCGCAGCGGAATCGCGCGCAGGATGTGTGCCGCCACCATGCGCTCGAAGGCGAGTGCCAGCGCCACGAACGCGCCGGTGATGGAAGCGGTGCGCGTGCCGCCGTCGGCCTGGATCACGTCGCAATCGATCCACACGGTCCGCTCGCCGAGTGCCGCGCCATCCGTCACGGCACGGAGCGAGCGTCCGATCAGGCGCTGGATTTCGAGCGTGCGGCCGGAGGCCCGGCCGCGCGTGGACTCGCGCGGCGTGCGCGATTCGGTCGCGCGCGGCAGCATCCCGTACTCGCTGGTCACCCAGCCTTTTCCTGTGCCTTTGAGGAACGAGGGAACGCCGTCTTCGAGGCTGGCGGTGCAGATCACGCGCGTATTTCCCACCTCGATGAGGACGCTTCCTTCCGCGTTGGGAATAAAATCGGGCGTGAATCGGACGGGACGCAGTTGGTTGGGTGCTCGTCCGTCGTTGCGCACGGTTCCTCCGCGTGGCTGCGATTCTACTCCCGGGGCGGCGGCTTCGTCGCTGCCGGTTTGGTCTGGTCGGTGGCTGCGGGTGGCTTCGCGGGCTGTCCGGGCGGCGAGGCAGGCGCTGCGGACTGCGCGCTTGCCGAGGAGGGCGCGCTCGGGCCCGGAGCCTGAGGCGCCATTTGCGAGAGATCGAACGCGCTCGAAAGGTCCACGTGGCCGGCAAGAGTTTCCGCCTCGTGGCCGTCGATCAGTATGCGGAGCCGCAGCGCTTGCGGAACGGCGGCATGCAGCGTCTGCGTGATCGCGTCGAGCGCGAGCTGCTCCGAAGCGATGCCCGAAGGAAGCTGCAGTGAGAGCGCGTCGGAGAAATCCGCAACGGCGCTGCCGTCCGGCATCAGATAGAAGGCGAGGAGCGAGGTCTCAAACGGCAGCACGCGCTGGTCCGCAGTGGGCGCGCCGGTGATGAGAGTTTCCAGCGCCACTCGCGCGCGCTCCTGCGGATCGGCGCCAAGCGCCAGCGACGTCTTGACGGGGGCGAGCTGGCTGGGATCGTCCGCGGATAGCCAGAAGATGTTGACGTCTTCTTTCCGGACTTCGCGGCCTTCGGGAACGGGCCGGATCACTTCGCGCCGCGCTTCCTCCTCGCTCTGTTCCTGCCGGCCAAACTCGAGCAGTTGCATGCGCAACGCGGGCAATTCCAGCAGTCCGGCGAGGACGGCGAGAATGAGCAGCAGGAGGGTGATGCGGAAGGCGCGCGACATCAGGGCCTGCCTCCGGTCGATTGCCGGTACACGGTAATGGCGCGCGCGAGGGCGGCGGAGAGCGGCCCGGCCGCCTTGGTGAGCGCGGACGTGTCGTCTTCCGCGACGCTCGAGAGCTCGACGGCGACGGCTGGATGCGCCACGACGCGCAGCTGGCGGACTTCGGCAAATTTCGGGACGTCCGGAGAATGCGGCAGTTTCTGCGCCAGTTCCACCTGGAGAAGTTCGGCGAAGCGGCGGCTGGAAATCTGGTAGCCAGACTGCGCGTCGTCCCAGCGGATTGCTTCGATGCCGGGTGGACGCGGGAAGAACGCTGGAGGAGCGCCGCCATGCGGAGTGCCGAAGGAGTAGGCTTGCGCCGTGTTGGGAGCGCCGCTCGAGCCGACGTGCAGGCTGACGAAAAATCCGCCGCCGATGGCGTTGGCGAGCGCGGCGCGGTCGTTGATGGCGAGGTCTGCGTCCGTCTGGCGAGTGAGGATTACGCGAAAGCCCTGGCGTTCCAGTTCGCGGCGCATGGCGGTCGCGATGGTGAGCACGAGATCCTTTTCGACGGCACCTTCATCGGAAGTTTCGCTGTGCGCGCCCCTATCGGCGCCGCCGTGAGCCGGATCGAGAATGATCGTGCCGGCAGGCGCGGGAGGAACGGGAATGGGCGGAAGTTGTACGGGAGTGGAAGGAGAGGGAGCCGCGGGCGGGGGCGGGGGAGTCTGAGTTGGCGCGGGAGTCTGCGCGGCGGTCAGCAGCGCTGCAAGAGTTGCGGCCAGCATCGCGATAGAAATTTTTCGTTTCGGCATCGCCGCGAAAAGAATAGCAGAGCCCGGGCAGTCCTGCTCTGCTCCGCTACGCGCCGGATGGCGCCCAGCTGCGCCGGAGCCCGCGGCATCACGGCGGGCGAGGGCGGGTCACTGGCCGCTGTTTCTGTGTCCGGATAACAATGTTATGTTAACTATTAATTCGCTTCCGAAATCCTCACATTTCGCACATTTTTCGCCCAATCGTGTTTCGCTTTGTATTCGCTTTTCGAGCCATCGTGGATTCCCCGCTTCGGCCCCCAGCGTCACTGGGCAGACGCCGGCCGGAAAAAGAGATACAAGTAAGGATTCAGGAGGCCCTTCGATGAGTCGAGTTTGGACAAAGAGAATTCTCTACGCAGCTCTCGCACTCCTTTTTTTAGGCCAGCATCCCGGCGTGGTTCATGCGCGGGCGGCGCAGAGCGTCCGCGAGCGTTTCGTCGGCACGTGGCGGCTGGTGGTGGACGAGAATATTTCCAGGGAAGGAAAGGTGACCTATCCCGATGTCGGGCCGCATGGCGTGGGCTACCTGATCTACGCCCCTGACGGCCACATGTGCGTGGGGCTGATGAATCCCGACCGGCCGAAATGGAAGGAGCCGCGCGAGCCGACGGAAAAAGAAAAGATCGCGCTCTTCGATTCCTTCTACGCCTATTGCGGCAGATACGAAATCAACGAGGCGGAACACGTCATGATGCACTTGCCCGAGATGGCCTCGACTCCGGACTACGTCAACAGCAAACAGCCCCGCCCGTACTCGTTCGAAGGCGACCGCGTGACGTTTTCCGGGCCGGAGCTGGCTCCGCAAGGAGGCACGTACCGCATCGTCTGGCAAAAAGTGCATTAGACGCGGTTCTGGAAATCTCCGGCCGCCGAAATTTGAAACTGCCTGCGAGCGTCTCCCTCGCGGCGGCATTGCTACTGAGTCTTGTCGAGATTTTGCTTCACGCGGAATTTTACGATGCGCGTGATGAGCGGGAGCGGGAGACGCGCGTCGTGGGGGAATTGGACGGAGCCTTTGGCGGATTTGTAGGCCGACAACTCTTTTTTGAAAACTGAGATCGCGCCGGCGCCGGGATAGAAGCCGATGTGATTCTTGAAGGCGGCGAACCAGACGAGCATGCCGTTCAATGTGAATGCGGGAATGCCGTAGCTGATTTTTTCCGTGGCGCGCGGCGCGGCCTTCTTGATCGTGCGGCGCATGAGGTTCAAGCGCCTGCGGATGGGAGGCGGGAAGCCGGCGGAGTAGGAACGGAAGTCGGTGGGTTTGGGCATGGGGCGATGCTCAACCGAACGCGGGCAGGATTGCAAGTCCGAAAGTGGCGGCCCGCCAACGCTAAAGCTTCGGCGCGGCTATGCGGGCTGTTGTTGCGGAGTTGGGCGGCGGCGATGGCGATGCGCCTTGCGCCACTCGTCGTACTTCTGGCGCTGTTCGGGAGTGAGCACGCCGTCCACTTGCTGCGCGGCCTTGCGGCGGATCAGGCGGATTTGCTGCGTTTGCTGCTGCGGAGTGAGCGAAGTGTCGCTGCGGACGGCCTGGACCTGAGACTGAGCCTGCTGACGGATGGAGTGGATCTGTTTTTTCTGGTCGTCGGAGAGGCCGAGCTTGCTGAGCGGGGCGCCTTCTTCCGGTTCCGCAGCGGGCGGAGGAGTGGACTGCTGCTGAGGCGGGGCGGTCTGCGGCGACGGCGCAGGAGGATTGGACGCGGGCGGCGGTTGCTGCCCGCCCGAGCCCTGAGCGAAAAGGGAAGGCGCCGCGGCGAGCGCGGCGCCCAGGAAGATGAGTGCGAGAGTGCGAGTCATTCGAATCACCCCGCTTGTGAGACCGCGCTTAAGGGGCTGAAGCCTCCGTGGCGGGCTCGCCTGTCGGCGGGGTTGAAACCCCGCCGTTCCCTCGCACAGCGCACAGGCTCCCTCCCGCGTCGGGACAGGTAAAAGCCCGTGCTACTGACGGTCAGTGGCGCGCGGTCTCGTCAATGAACTTGCCGATATTCTCCTTCAGTTTGGCGAGAGAGGCTTCATTGACGTACATCATGTGTCCAGCTTCGTAATACTTCTCCACGATGTGACCCTGGAGCGAGGCGGGAAGGCCGAGATGCTCCATGGTGAATTCCGTGGCGTAGAACGGAGTGGCGAGGTCGTAGATGCCGTTCTCGACTTCGACGTGAAGATGAGTGTTGGCGATGAGGGCCTCGGCGAGGTCGTCCATGACGTTGGGCCCGCCGGGGAAGAATCCGCGGCGTCCGCCGGCACCGGGCTGGCGGCGCCAGTTCCAATTGCGGCCGGGCTCGCCGCCGAGAAGGTTGTAGTTACGGTCGGTCTTGTACTTGAGGTCTTCGCGAATGTAGTTGTTGATGGCGGCAGTGTAGGCTCCGGTGATGCCGGTGGATTGGGGATCGTACTCGGCGAATTCGCCGAGCAGGTCGTAGGTGGGGCCGAGGTAGCGGGCGTCGAGGCGTCCGGTGGTTTCGCCGGAGGCGCGCTTGAGCTCCTCGCGGAACTGAGCGAGATTGACGCGCAGGTTGGCCTTGATGAGGTAGTCCTCGCTGAGGCCCGTGAAGGCGGAAAGTTTTTTCGCCATGTCGGCCTTTTCCGCTTCGGTGAGCTGGGAGCCTTTCATGAGCGCTGAGGCGTAATCACCTGCGGCGAATTTGCGCGCCTGCTCGATGAAGGTGAAGACGTCGGCGGGCGCGTTCTTGACCATCTTGTGATACCAGGCGGTGGCGGCGTAGCTGGGAAGATAAAACACGTAGCAGCGATCGTCGCCGGGGCCGAAGGTGAGCGTGGTGAGGTCGAGAACGTTGGAGATGAGCACGATGCCGTTGAGCTGCATCCCGTCGTGCTGCTGGAGATAGTCGCCGAGAGCGGCGGAACGGAAGGTGCCGTAACTTTCGCCGAGCAGATACTTGGGCGAATTCCAGCGGCCGTTACGGCTGACGTAAAGGCGGATGACCTGGGCAAGGGAGTGAACGTCCTCGTCGATGCCCCAGAACTCCTTGTTCTGGTGCTTGCCGACGGCGTGGCTGTATCCCGTGCCGACGGGATCGAGAAAGACAACGTCGGTCTTGTCGATGAGGCTGTAGGCGTTGTCCACCATGCGGAAGGGAGCGGGCGGAGTGGCCTTCGCGTCGTCCACGGCCACGCGGCGCGGGCCGAACGCGCCCATGTGCAGCCAGGCGGAAGCGGAACCTGGCCCGCCGTTGTAGGCAAAGGTCAGCGGACGCTGGTTCATATCCTTGGTGTCGTCGCGGGTGTACGCGGTGTAGAAGACCAGCGCGGCGGGCTCGTCCTTTTCATCCTGAATGAGGATGGAGCCGAAGGTGGCGGTGTAGCTGATGGTCTGGCCGCCAATGCGGATCGTGTGCTGCGTTACGGAAGTCTCTTCCTTGGCTGGCTCTTTCTTCTCCGGCGGCTCCGCGGATTTTCCTTCCGGCGGTTTCGGCGCTTCCTGCGCGCGAACGACGGCGGGAAAACCGGCGACGAACAGCGCCAAGACAATCCAACTCAAACGAATGCGAGCACGATTCATTTCGATTGCCCCCTCTGGAATTTTGAAACGATTTACTCCCCACCCCTCTTTTTACGCGGGGAGAGTATGCCACGTTTCAAAAGAGAAGAGGCGGAAGAGAGCATGGCGAGAGCAGCGCAGGCAGGCGCGGGCAGGATTGACTCGGGGGGAAGGGCAGCCTAACATTTTGCCGCAATGACGGACCTTCCCGCCTCGCTTGCCGGACAAACGGTAAGCCATTTCCGCATCCTGGAAAAAATCGGCGCGGGCGGAATGGGTGTGGTGTACCGCGCGCACGACGACCGGCTGGGGCGCGACGTGGCGATCAAAGTGCTGCCGCCGTCGCTCTCGCGCGATTCGGTGCGGCTGCGGCGGTTCGAGCAGGAAGCGCGCGCAGCGGCGGCGCTGAACCATCCGAACATCCTGGCGATCTACGACATCGGGACGCACGAAGGCGCGCCGTACATCGTGGCGGAATTGCTGGAAGGGGAATCGCTGCAGGACCGGCTGCGGACCGGACAAATGCCGGTGCGCGTGGCCACGGATACGGCGCTGCAAGTGGCGCTGGGACTGGCGGCGGCACACGAAAAAGGGATCGTGCACCGGGACCTGAAGCCCGGAAATATTTTTCTGACGCGCGACGGGCGGGTGAAGATTCTGGACTTCGGGCTGGCGAAATTGACGCGCGCGGAGCCTGCGTCGGCGGCGGCGGACGCGATCACGCTGACGTCGGATTCGGTGACGGGCGCGGTGATGGGCACGGTGGGGTACATGTCGCCGGAGCAGGTGCGGGGATTTCCGGTGGACCACCGGTCGGACCTGTTCAGCTTCGGGGCGATTCTGTACGAAATGCTGTCGGGGAAGCGCGCGTTCCGGCGGGACACACCGGCGGACACGATGAGCGCAATCCTGACGGTGGACCCGCCGGAAATTACGGAGACGCAGCGGGTGATTCCGCCGGCGCTCGAACGCGTGGTGCGGCATTGCCTGGAGAAAAATCCGGAGGAGCGGTTCCAGTCGGCGCGCGACCTGGCGTTCGACCTGAGCTCGGTGATGGAAGGTTCGGCGTCGCGCATCCTGCCGGTGGCGGCGATGCGCATCCGGCGGATGAAACGGAAGCTGCCCTGGGCTGTGGCGGCACTGGCCGTGGCGGTGGCGGCGGTGGCGTGGCTGGTGGGCCGTGGGATGGGAGTGACGACGCAGCCCACGTTCGAGCGGCTGACGTATCAGCGCGGGTCCGTGTATGGAGCGCGATTCGCGCCCTCGGGAAACTCGGTGGTGTACGCGGCGGCGTGGAACGGACGGCCGAGCCAGCTTTATTCCGTGGCGCTCGATTCGATGGCGGGACAGTCGCTGAATCTGGCGCGCGCGGGACTGCTGAGCCTGTCGCGAACCGGCGAGATGGCGCTGGCGATGAATCCGGATTACGCGGCGCACCTGGAGCCGGTGAGCGCAACGCTGGCACAGGCCCCCGCGGCGGGAGGCTCGCCGCGAGAACTGCTGGAAGGAGTGTTCTGGGCGGACTGGGATCCGGAGGGACGGCTGGCGGTGGTGCATCATGCGGACGGGAAGGACCGGATCGAATACCCGGTGGGAAAAGTTCTCTACGAGACTTCGGGATGGGTGAGCCACATCCGATTTTCGAAAACGGGCGACCGGATCGCGTTCATGGATCATCCCGCGAGATGGGACGACCGCGGATCGGTGTGCGTGATGGACCTGAACGGAAACGTGACCACGCTTTCGAAGGGCTGGGAGTCCGAGGACGGGCTGGACTGGTCGCCGGACGGAAAGGAAATCTGGTTCGCGGCGGTGGCGGGCGGGGGATACGACCGCGCGCTGATGGCCGTGGACATGGCGGGGCACACGCGGACGCTGCTGCGCACGCCGGGCGGTATGACGCTGGAAGACGTGTCGCCGGATGGACGGGTGCTGATTTCGTTCGACAACGAGAGGTTGTCGCTGGAAGCGGTGGGAGCGGGGATGGAGGACGGGCGGGATCTGACCTGGTACGACTGGTCGATCGCGAAAGACATTTCGCACGACCACAGCCTGCTGCTGTTCGAGGAGAGCAGCGCGCCCGCGGGCCCGAACTACGCGGTGTGCGTGCGGAAATTCGACGGGTCGCCGCCGGTGAAATTGGGCGATGGAAGCGCGGGAGGGCTCTCGCCGGACGACAAATGGGCGCTGTCGGTGTTTACGGGGACCCCTCAGCGAATCACGCTGCTGCCGCTGGGCGCGGGACAGGCGCGCACCGTGACAGTGCCGGGGATGGAAGGCTTCGAGAACGGCGGAGCGCGATTCCTGCCCGACGGGAAACGGCTGCTGATTGACGCGTGGGAGCCGGGCCACGCGCGGCGCACCTACATCCAGGATCTGGAGGGAGGGAAACCACGTCCGCTGACGCCGGAGGGAGTGATTGCCAACATCATTTCGCCGGATGGGCGGCGAGTGGCGGGACGAGACCAGGAGCGAATCCGCGTGTATCCGGTGGACGGAGGCGAGCCCGTCACGGTGCCCGGACTGGGCATCCATTATTTTCCGGTTGGATGGGAGACGGACAGCGACTGGCTGTACGTGTACGACGACGAGAGGGTGCCGACGGAGGTGTCGCGCGTGAACGTGACCAGCGGCAAACTGGAGCCGGTGCGGAAACTCATGCCGCGCGACCCGGCGGGCGTGGTGTACATCGCGCCGATCGTGATGTCGCCGGATGCGAAACTGTTTGCGTACAGCTCCTACCGCCTGATTTCCGTGCTGTATGTGGTGAGCGGAATCCGTTAATTCAATTTCCCGCGAAAATCGTTCCTTACATAATGGAAGAAAATGGAAGTGGAGGTGGCGCCCTTCCACAGGCGGTTGCGGTAGTGCGGCAGGCGGCAGCCGCGATAGAGGAGAGCGTCGCCGATGGCCTGGTAGACGGTGACCTTTCCCGCGGGCGTGTCGAGCTGAACGGGCCAGTGTGTGGCGGATTCGGGCTCCGGCGTGTAATCGAGGCAAAAGGTGATGCTGAAATCGCACTGAGCGCGGTCGCGGTGTCGCTCGAGTTCGGCGCCGCCCTGATAGGAAGCGGAATAGACGTAGGAGGGTTTGAGAGACACGCCGGCAACGCGGCTGAACGCGGGCACTAGCTGGTGATGGAAGAACCGTGCGACGGGCTCATTGTGGACCACGTGGCGGAGGGGGCTTTGCTCGTCGCCGAGGGCCAGCCGGCCGGTGCGAATCTGGCGGCGGAAGTGGCGGCGCAGTGCTGCGATGTGAAAGGGATGGATGAGACCGGCGAGGGGCGCGTAGCCGAGCTGGAATTGACGGCTCGCGCGGGCGATGGCGGCGTCCCATACGGCCTGGCGTTTGTTTTCGGCGGCGGGAGAAATCAGGATGCGCGCGTCGCGCAGGACGTCGAGTAGACGGACCTCGATTTCCGACGGCGCAGGCGCGCCGGGAACGGCGCGTTCGAGCAGCGCACGCGTGGAGGGCTGGAGCTGGAAGGGCAGAAGTGAACCCGTGAGGGAATCCGAGACCCAGGCCGTGCCCCAATCGCGGGGCACATCGGAAACGAGAGCGAGCCAGGGAATGATTTCGGGTGGCGGCGGGCCGCTCCAGGAAAACCACACGCTGGGATTTACGACGAGCGGTGTTCTTTTTCGGCCGCTTTGGGGCGCCAGCAGGCGCTCCGGCACGAGGAACGACGGCTGTTCATCCAGCACGCAGCAGAATTCGCCGCGGGCTTCACTCGGCGTGGCGGGCGGGCGCGCGGGCTGATTCCGCGAGAGTGGATGGGCCGCAGCCATCATTCGGGCCGGTGGAACCAACCGTTGAGAGTAAAGCGGCTGTCGCGGAATCTGCCGGAACGGCACTCGACCGGCGTGATTTCGTGGACGAGATGGCTCGGGAACAGGACGAGCTGATTCTGCCCGGGAACGATGGAATGGACGCGACGGCTGCGGCCGTCGCCACCGTCCTGCGGGTCGTAGATGCGAAGCTCACCGCCGCGAAACGGGCGCGGCTCGCGATGGAAGAAATAGACAAAGGTGAGCACGCGAGTTTCGAGGCCGGGTGAGCCGTTGTCCTCATGAGGACGGAAATAGTCGCCGTGGTTGCTGGCGGTAATCTGCGCTTCGACCTGGGCGATGGGGAAGGGATCGAGGCCGACCGCGGGAAGAATGCGGGGGAGATAGGAGAGGATGCGGCCGGAGATCAGATCCTCGTGCTCGTCGAGATCGTAGAGCACACGGGATTTGCGCTGCTCGAAGTCCACACCGGACGCTTTGGCACCCGGAGCAACGACTTCACTGAGCACGAATTCGGGCTCGCGCTCCGCGGCGAATCGAACCAGGCGATCCAGTTCCTGCGGCGCGAGGAATTCGTCGAGGACGAGCACAGAACCTCCGCCGGGCAGAGGGCGGGAATGAGCGCGATAGTGGTGGGAGCGATGATGGCGGCGGTGGTGTTTTTTCGACGGGCGGCCCGCGGCCAGCCACTCCGATGCAACGAACTTCGGCCCGGGGCCACCGGACTTTGGGCCGGGCCCGCCCATCTTTGGCCCCGGACCGCCAGACTTGGGGCCGGGTCCGCCCATCTTCGGCCCTGGACCGCCAGACTTGGGACCGGGCCCACCCATTTTCGGTCCAGGGCCACCGGACTTTGGGCCTGGTCCGCCCATCTTCGGTC
The DNA here is from genome assembly GCA_035541255.1 of Patescibacteria group bacterium. Lineage (GTDB taxonomy): Bacteria > Acidobacteriota > Terriglobia > Acidiferrales > UBA7541 > JOPF136. Next base: position 16,976 of record DATKNR010000160.1, read on the forward strand.
CCGGACCGCCAGACTTGGGACCGGGCCCACCCATCTTCGGGCCGGGACCGCCGGATTTGGGGCCGGGGCCGTGTGAACTTTTGGCGCCGCGCCGCTTGGGACCGGGCCCGGCCATGAGTTCGAGGTGCGAATCGGCGAGCACGCCCGCGTCAGCACCGAGAGCGCCGGAGTGAGCGGCGAAAACGGGCGAATGTTCCGAGGAGCTGGCCATGGCGTGTTCTCCCGAGCCGCGAGGGGCGGCGAAATCAAAGGCGGAGGCTAGGGTTTAGCACAAGCGCGGGCAAAGTCAAGAAGAGCGCGGCGAAAACGCGGTGCGCCGCCGGCCGATCACCCGTAATCACTCGTAACGCAGGGCCACGAGCGGGTCGAGGCGCATGGCGCGGCGCGCGGGAACGTAGCACGCAGCGAGCGCGACGCCGGCGAGCAGCAGCGTGACACCAACGAAGGTGAGCGGATCCGTGGCACGAACGCCGAACAGCTGGCCGGCAAGCAAACGCGTGGCGAGCAGACTTCCGGCAAGTCCGACCGCCACGCCGGCAAGCGCCATGCGAGCGCCCTCGCGCATCACCAGGGCCAGCACATTTTTGCGCTCCGCGCCAAGAGCCATGCGGATGCCGATCTCCTGCGTACGCTGCGAAACGGAATAGGAAATCACGCCGTAAAGGCCGGCCGCGGCGAGGACGAGAGCGAGCGCCGCGAAGCAGCCGACGAGAAGAGAGAGGAAACGGTTGGGCGCAATCGATTCGGCGATGCGATCTTCCATGCTCTCGACGGAGTAAACGGGAAGATTGGCGTCGAGCGAAAGCACCTGTGCGCGAACGGAGGGAGCGAGCGCGCCGGGATTGCCCGTGGTGCGCACGAGAATGCCCATCATAGCGCCGGCCTGGTAAAGATATTTTTCCGGGACCTGGGGATAGCTGAAATAGAACTGGTAGGGCGTCACTTCCGAACCGTCCAGGCTGAAGTGCACCACGTGGGCCACCACGCCGATCACCTGCATGGCCGGAAGCGTGTTGTCCGAGCCGAGCCGCAGGTACTTCCCTACGGCATCACCGCCGAAAAATTGCCGGGCCAGGTTTTCATCCACCACCACCAAGGGAGCGGCCGAGGAGGAATCCGCTTCCGTGAACACGCGGCCGGCAACTACGGAAATCTTCATGGCGGAGAAATAGCCGGGGCTGACGACGTATTCGAGGGCTACGGGAAACTGGCCGGGCTTGGGGAGCGGAGCGCCTTCGATGTGGAATTCCTCCTCGTCGTCGGAATAGAAGGGGATGTCGCTGGAGTAGGCGGCAGATTGAACCTGCGGCAGGCCGCCGATGCGGCGGCGCAACGCTTCGTAGAAATCGAGTGCCTTGCGGCCCTCGTAGCCGGCCTTGGGCAGAGACACGAGAACGCTGAGCAGGCCGTGGGGGTCGTAGCCGGGATTGACGCCGCTGAGGCGCAGGAAACTTTGCAGAAGGAGTCCCGCGGATACAAGGAGAGTGAGGGTGAGGGCGAACTCGGCGGCGATGAGCGACTGGCGCACGCGCTGCGTCATGCGCGTCGAGGTGCTTTGGGAGGATGCGGTTTTCAATGCCAGCACCAGGTCAACGGCGGAGGCCTTCAGCGCCGGGAAAATACCGGCGACGATGCCGCTGAGCAGCGAGAGCACGAAAGTGAAGAGCAGGACCGTGGAATCCACGGTCACCTGTTCCACGCGCGGCACATTGGCGGGAGGAAAGGCGCGCACAGCGTTTACAGCCCACACGGCCAGCCCGAGGCCGAGCGCGCCGCCGGCGATCGAGAGCAGAAGACTCTCGGTGAGCAGATGCCCCACGAGACGCCGCCGGCCGGCGCCGAGCGCCAGGCGAACGGTGATTTCCTTCTGCCGCGCGGCGCCGCGAGCGAGAAGAAGATTGGAAAGATTCGCGCACACGATAAGGAGGACCAAGCCGACGGCACCGAGGAGAACGAGGAGGGCGGGCTGGACGTCGCCCAGAAGGGATTCCCGCATCGGGGTGATCCTGACGCCGCGGCCGGCATTTGAATCCGGATATTGTTTCGCCAGTTCCGCGGCGATGCCGTCCAATTCCTTGCGCGCCTGGGCCAGCGTGGCGCCCGGGGCGAGGCGAGCAACGACGCGAATGCCGGGGTGATTTTCGCGCTTGCGGAACTGCAGCTCCGCGCCGATGGGAACGTACACGTCGCCGGGCTCGAAGTTGTAATACAGAAAATCCCTGGGAAGGACGGCGACGATGGTGTGGCTCACGTCGTTGAGGGTGATCGATTTGCCGATGATGGCGGGATCGGCGGAAAAGCGGCGGCGCCAGAGGGCGTCGCTGATCATGACGACAGGAGCGGCGTTGAGTTTGTCGTCGTCGGGTGAGATGGCGCGGCCGCGGGCGGGCTGAATTCCGAGCGTCTCGAGCCAGCCCGCGGAAGCCATGCGGCCGGACAGGCGCTCCGGCTCACCGGAGCCGGTGAGATTGAAGCTATCGCCGCGCGTGGCGCCCATGGAGACGAAGGAGCGGCTCTGGGCCTGCCAATCGAGGAAATTGGGATAGGCATCCGAGCCGACCCCCTGCGGAATCGTCTCGCGGAGGAAGACGAGCCGCGACGGGTCCTTATAAGGAAGCGGACGGAGAAGTACCGTGTGGACGACGCTGAAGATGGCGGAATTGGCGCCGATGCCCAAAGCCAGCGTGAACAGCGCAATGGCGGCGAATCCCGGATTGCGTGCCAGCATTCGGAGAGCGTGTTTGAGATCCTGCAGCACCGTGTCCATAGCCACCTCGCGTTAACGGTTACTCATAGCGCAGAGCCTCGAGGGGGTCCACGCGCATGGCACGCCGCGCGGGAATGAGGCAGGCGGCCAGAGCGACGAGCGTAAGCAGCAGGGCGACCAGGGAAAACGTGAGCGGGTCCGTTGCGCTTACGCCGAACAGCATGGAAGAGCGGGCGAGCAGGCGGGTAAGGCCGAGCGCGGCGAGAAGGCCCAGTCCCACGCCGACGAGGGCCATGCGCAGCCCCTGGCCGAGAACGGAATGGAGGATATCAGCGGTCTGCGCGCCGAGAGCCATGCGCACCGCAAATTCGCGGGTGCGCTGGCCCACGAGGTAGGAGACGACTCCGTAGATGCCGAGTGTGGCGAGGGCGAGCGCGACGAGAGCGAAGATCCCCAGCAGAGTCATGGTGAAGCGACGGGTGGCGAAGGAATCCGCGATGACCTCATCCATGGTCTGCATGCCGAAGAGAACCTGGTCGTTGCTCATGCGGCGGCTGGCCTGGCGGAGGGCGTCGAACAGGGCCTGCGGCGGCAGGCCGCCGCGGACCACCACGCCAACACCGGAGGGAGAAAG
>DATKNR010000161.1:0-8802 GCA_035541255.1 Patescibacteria group bacterium
CTACTGGCCCTTCATTTCGTAATCGTGGAACGGCTTCTGGTAGTTCTGGCGGAGTTCGACCCACACCGTGTCCGGAATCGTGTCGAACACTTCCACAACTTTGGGATCGAACTGCGACCCGGCGTGCCGCCGAATCTCGTCTTTGGCCTGCGCCAGCGGCAGCGCCTTGCGGTACGGCCTGTCGGAAATCATGGCATCGAGCGTATCGGCCACGGCGAACACGCGCGCGCCCAGCGGAATCTGCTCGCCCTTCAGGTTGCGCGGATAACCGGTGCCGTCGAATTTTTCCTGGTGCGAGAGCACGATCTCGGACGCCTCGCGCAGAAACGGGATGCGCTCCAGCACCTGATAGCCGATGTCGCAGTGCGTTCGCATGATCGCCGTTTCTTCCGGCGTGAGCGGGCCGGGCTTGCGCAAAATGCTGTCCGGTATGCCCATTTTTCCGATGTCGTGCAGGAAAGCGCCGCGCGCGATCTGCCGCAGCTCCGCTTCACCCACGCCCATGGCGCGCGCCATTACGATGGTCATCGCCGTCACGCGCTGGCAGTGGCCTTCCGTCTCCGCGTCTTTCAGGTCCAGCGCGCTGGCCAGCGCTTCCAGCGTGTAGTCGTAGGATTGTTCCAGCTCCTCGAGCGCCTGCGAGAGCTGCAGCGTGCGTTCCTCCACGCGCCGCTCCAGTTCCTGCTGGTACAGCCGGTTTTCATAAATCAGCCGGCGATGCTCGAGCGCCCGCCGCACACTCAGGAATAACTGCTCCTTTTCGAACGGTTTCAAGATGTAGTCGTAGGCGCCGCGGCGCATCGCTTCGATGGCCGTGGAGATGTCGTGCATCGCCGTCACCATGATGACGGGGATGTCGGCGTCGTACCCGCGCACCATTTCGATCAGTTTCAAGCCGTCCACGCCCGGCATCACCAGGTCGCTTAGCACCAGATCGAATCCGCCGTCGCGCATCGTCCGCAGCGCTTCCTCGCCGTTCGCCGCGGTCTTGCATTGGTATCCCTGCGCAGTCAGCAGAGTGGAGACAACTTCTCGAATCGCTTCTTCATCATCGACGATCAGAATTCGTTCCGGGCTCACCTGAGGCTCCTAGTGGTTTCCCCAGTATACGGCTGAGCACAGTGGCCAACCAGATTTATTGCCCTTGTGCGCTTGACGGTACATAGTCCCCAACTGTCGTCTGTAGGACCCTCTCGCGCCGTCCGAACGCAGCGCCGGACGTGCGCCATCCGACAGTACGGTGATGGCCGGCACAGGTTTCCTCACACTCGGCTGGCAATACGCAGCGGTGTCGCTGCTCATTTGCCTGTTGTACGCCTTGCTCTATCCCCAGTTCCGCGCGCGCTCCTTCCGCCTTTGGATGGCCGGCTGGGTTTTGTCCGCCCCCTTCGGGCTGGCCGCCGGCCCGGGGCCTTCCGTGCTCCGCGCGCTGGCGCTGATCGCTACGATTGCCGGATCGGCCCTCCTGCTCGCCGCCATACTGGAATGGATCGGCTGGGAGAGTCGCCTGCGCTACCTCTGGCCGTTGGGGTTGGCGCTCATCAGCGTGGTCGCGCTCGGATTTGTCATTCGGCCCCATTCCATCCTCATTTGGGCCGGCGCGTATCTGCTACTCGCCGGCTACTCGGTGGCCTCCGGTTGGTTACTCTGGCGGTCACCGATCCGCGCACACTTCACCTCACTCGCTGCCGTCAGCGGCGCGTTGTTGGTGCGCGGCATCTACCTGCTCGATCCCTCCCACCTGCCCGCCGCCGCGAACAATCCGCTGCGGCCGCATCTGGACCTCATTTTGTGGCTCGCTGTGGGCATTGCCATGTTGGTGGCCGTGGTCTCTGAGATTCGGCGGCGGTCGCGTCAGTTCGATCGTTCCCTGGGGAACCTCTCGGACATTTCTGTCGCAGCCGGCGGCGCCGTCAGCATCGAGGAACTCCACCGCGTGATTCTGGAGCGCGTCCTGGATCATCTGCGCGCTTCCGCGGGATGGATTGGCCGGGTGACGCGCGATGAGCGTGGCGCGCGCCTCCGCCTGGTCTCTGTCGCTGGGTTTTCCGACTCGTTTCGCCGCGAGCCGCCTGAATTTGATCTTTCCGACGTCTGGATTTCCCAGGTGGCCGATTCAGATGCGCTCCTTCTTTCATTGCAGGGCGATGAGCGGCCCGTCTTGCGCCGCCTGCTGCGTCCGGAGCGCCTCGCGGTACTTGCTTGCGCGCCCATCCTCGGCGAGCACCCGGATTCGCAGGGCAAGCGCCCGCTCCAAGCCATCCTTGTTGCCGGCTCCCCGAACCCAAGGGAATTCACCGAAGCCGACCGGCGGTATCTGGCCGGGGTAGCCGCGCTTCTGCGGGTCCACGAGCAGAGGCTTCGGCTGTCGCAACTGAACGCGCTCTCCAAACGGCAATGGCTGGCGCTGCTGGATGAGGTGGAAGACCCCGTCCTGCTGCACGACGACCGCTATCACATCCTCCAGGCCAACTCGAGCGCGGCGCGGCGACTCGGCCTCGAGCCCACCGACCTTCCCGGCAAGCTGCTCCGCGATGTGCTGCGCCCCGGCACAGCTCACTGGAACCATTGCCCCTACTGCGAGGAGGTAGCCGGCCGGCCGCAAGAGCGCGATCCCAACTTCGGCGGCTTCCTGGCCGCCACGTCCGCCGGGCTCGAGGGGCTCGACGGACGCCCGGCCACGCTGCATGTGCTGCGCGACGTTACCGCCCGCCGCCGCGCCGAAGAAAAGCTGCGCGACCTCTTCGAAAATATGCAGGAGGGCGCATTCCTCTCCACGCCCGGCGGCCGCTTCCTGGACTTCAACGAAGCTTTTCGCCGAATTCTCGCCTACGACACGCGAGAAGAGCTCCTGTGCGCGGATATCGCCAGGGATCTCTACGTGAATCCCGTGGATCGCGAGCGCCTCATGAAACTCCTCCGTGACCACGGTTCCGTCAGCGGCTTCGAGTTTTCCATGCGGCGCAAGGACGGTGAAATCATCAACGTGATGGAATCCAGCGTGGCCGTGCGCGACGCCGCGGGCGCCGTGGTCGCCGTACAAGGATTTGTGCTCGACGTCACCGAGCGCAAGCGCGCGGAGCTGGAAGTCCGCCGCCGCAACCGCGAGCTCCTGCTGCTGAACTCCATCGGTCAGGCGCTCAGCCAGCCGCTTGAGCTCGATGATTTGCTGACGCGCGCCCTCCGCCAAATGACCGATTTGTTCGATCTCGATCTGGCCGCCGTTTTCCTGCTCGACGAGGAATCCGGCTGCATGGAACGCAAGGCTGCGGTGGGCATGCGCTCGCAGGGATTTGAGGCCAGCCAGCTCCGCGCCGTGCCCGTCGAGCTCTTCGAACAGGTCAAGCGCACGCATGCCACCGTGCTCCCCCCTCAGGCCCTCGCCGGTGTCCGTGGCTTCCAGGGTCTCTCAGAGGAAGAAGGGCTGCAGGTCTGGCGCGTGATCGTGCTCTGGTGGAAAGAGAGAGTGGTTGGCGGTCTTCTGGTCGGCAGCCGCACGCGCAGCGAGCTGGCCGGCGCCGACCTCAGTCTCCTCGTTGCCGTCGGCAACCAGATCGCCGCACGCGTGGAAACTACCGCGCTCTACGAAGCCACCCGCCAGGCGCTCGACACGCTCCGCCGAACACAGGAACAGCTCGTACAGTCCGAAAAAATGGTCGCGCTCGGACAATTGATTTCCGGCGTGGCCCATGAATTGAATAATCCCCTCACCGCAATCCTCGGCTATAGCGAACTCCTGGAGACCTCACCCGAGGCTTCCTCGCAGACCGGCGAGTTCGCCGTGAAAATCGCCAAGCAGGCTCAACGCACGCAGAAAATAGTCCAGAACCTGCTCAGCTTCGCCCGCCAGCAGAAGCCGGAGCGCCGCTCCCTCCAGGTGAACGAAGTGCTGGAAGACACCCTAGCGCTCCGCGACTACGACTGGCGCCGCTGCCGCATTTCCATCCACAGAAATCTGGATCCCGACCTCATCGAGATTCATGGCGACAGGCACCAGTTGCAGCAGGTCTTCCTCAACATATTGAACAATGCCTTCGACGAGCTGAAGTCTGCCCCCGAGCCGCGCAATATCTGGGTGCGCACCGCGCGCGAAGGCGAACGCGTCCTGATTGAATTCACCGACAGCGGGCCCGGCGTCCGCGAACCGATGCGTGTCTTCGACCCCTTCTATACGACCAAGCCCGTTGGCGAAGGGACAGGTCTGGGGCTCAGCATCTGCTACGGCATTCTGAAAGAACATGGCGGCGAAATCGCAGTGCGCAACATGCCTACAGGGGGCGCTAGTTTTCTGGTCAGTCTCCCCGTCACTCTCGGCCTGGCACCCGCCGAGCGCGTGGAGAGTCCGGCGCATCCGGGAGTCCCGGCGCGCACGGCCTCCTCGGGTGTCACCATCCTCCTGGTGGATGATGAGGAGGCGGTCTTGGAAGTCGAGCGGGAAATTCTGCGCGAGCGCGGCCACACCGTCTTCGTCGCCATGAACGTTCCGGAGGCGACCGCGCTCCTCGAAAATGCGGATGTAGACGTGGTTATCGCCGACTTCAAGCTCTCAGGCGTGCTCGGAGGACAGGAACTCTACGGCTGGCTGCGCCACAGGCGCCCCAGTCTGAGCGATCGTCTCATCTTTACGTTCGCGGATGGTCAGAGTGAGGACGTGGCCCACTTCCTGGCGGCCAGTGGCTGCCCCGCGTTGCACAAACCTTTCCGGGTAGATGAACTGGTGACCGCGGTGCATCAGGCGCTGGCCCACCGCGGCGCCTCTGCGCTTACGGAGTGAGCGCCCCGGGCCTCACAGTGAGGCCCAGCGATGTTTGCTCCAACTGCCTTCCCAGACTCCCGATCAGTCCCGCCATCTTCGCCAGGTATTGTTCCGCCGGGCGGCCCAGCCACAGGCGGCACCGCACGATTCCATAGAGCATTTCAAATCGCAGGTTTAACCACGCCAGTTCCAATTCCTGCTTTGGACGCAACTTCGGCGAGCGCAGCGCCAGCACTCGCGCAAGACGGTTCAGCCGATGGAAGTCCTCGCGCAATCCTTCCAGGTACAGGCTCCCCGCATGTTGAAGCGATTGCTTCCATCTCCGGAAAAGTGCGGGAGACGCTCGATCGGACATGTACGTCACGTCCTCCGGCGAGAGCATCCGCCGGACCTGCGGAAAATAGCGCGAATGAATCGGGAAAAATTCCTCAGCCTGTTCCGAACGTGGGCCCCGGCGCGCCTTCTCCTCCCGGGGATGGCGCAGCAGCGCCGCGGCCGTGCCAAGGAGCACGGCTGCGAAAACGATATACAGTGTCACCCCGTCCATCACTTCATCAGGCCCATCAATCTCTGATTCAGTTCGCGCATGCGGTCCCGTACGACCTGGCTGCCGGATTCGTAGCTTTCCACCGTACCCATCTCCGGCAGTTCTCGTTCCGGTAGCGGCGCACGCAGCGAAAACGCCCAGAATCCCAGGGTCACCACAAATGCCAGCGAGCGTGCCAGGCTGAATGCCCACCACCGAAGATTCAATGACCCAATCAGTATACTACTACTTATAATTACAATGGAAGAGTAAAAGCCGAGCCCCAGTGCGATCCCGTCCAGCGGCCGCTCCAGCGTCAGTCCGTAATAGCGGCTCATCACCAGCAGAAGCAGCAGCGACAGCAGCACCGCAAATTCCAGTTCCCGTTCCAGGAAAATCAGGTAGGAGGTAACTCGCGCCGTCTCCCCCATATGGATCACCGCGAATGCCACCATGAAAGCTGCGGAAAGTATCAGCAACGTCCGTGCGAATCTCCACACCCCCGTGTATAGTCCCAGCGCCGCCCGGCATACGTCCGCTAGCGCGGCACCGCGTGCAAAGAGCAGTACCGGTTGTGTCATCCAGTAGGTCCACATATGCGCGGGCGAGTTCATCCCGGCGCCAAGAATCACCGCCCAGCGCGCACCTTCGATCAGGACCAGCAGCATCAGGTAGGCTGTGAAGTAAGGCAAAATTCGCCATAGCCGCCTCACGATCGCCAGCACACACACGGCCAATTGCGCAGGCGCCAGGGCCGCTCCGACCAACTGCCCTATCTGGGGCGCATCCATGACTCTTGGTTCGATACTAACAAGGATTGGCGTGCTGCGCTAACGGGGGCGGCCTAGTAAGAATCGGTAAACGAGTAGGGCCCGCCTGAGGAATTGTCGGAGATCCCCAGGCGGGCCAGTCTTCGATCGCGCTGTCGCTCTGCGCGGCGCGGAGGTTCGCTCCGCACCTCGATGCTCCCCTAGGCCGCGAGTTCGGTCGTCATCTGCGAAAACGGAGCCGGAGGGGTAGGCGATGTTCCGTCCGCCACTGTTATCTCATCGGTCTGGGAGAACGGAGCGGGCGGCGTGGGCGACGTCCCATCAGCGAGCGTCACTCCCTGTGAAAATGGGGCAGGCGGCGTGGGTGACGTTCCATCCGCCACCGTATTTCGATCCGTCAGCGAGAATGGAGCGGGCGGCGTCGGCGATGTTCCATCTGCCACTATAGGCACTCCGTGGATAGCATTGATTTGGAGTGCTGGTATTGTTAACATCCATCCGAGAAGCAGTACGACTGCGACTGAGAGTGAGAGAAGCCCGATTGTCCTTTTCATGGAGGACCTCCTGTCCGCTCAGCGTGGGCCTGGACAGGCGCTTCATCCTCTCGTCCGGCAAAATGTTCCAGATTCGGAACAGCTAAACGTGGAATCCCTGGAGAATTACCAGCAGACGCGGCGGGTCGTTGAAGATTTCACGGCCCTCACACTCGCCACAATTCCCACGGAGTTTGGCAAACTCTTGTACCTTTCATCCCTGCGCGATCTTGCCACTGGTTGTTACGTCCACGATGGACTGGCCGCCCGCTATTCACAGGAAGCAGTGCAGCAGGCCCTCGGCTACTGCCACGAGCAGCTGTTTCTGCGCATTCTGGAATTGCCGATGGAACAGCAGGAGCGCGACCTTTGCGCCTGCATTGAAGGGATGGAGGGCGAGTTTTGGGCCAAGCTGGGCCGTTGGCGGGAGACGGAGTTCTACCGCCTCATGGTTCCCTCCGATTCCCCGGGTTACTTGAAGGAAGTCTTCTTGGCCAATGTCGGCGCCATGCTGGATTTAGTTCTCCAGGAACACGCTAGGCGTGATCCAGCCGCATCGCCAGCCCTACCACCTGCCCAATAATCTCCGCCTCCTCCGGGTACCGCAGCAGGCGCGGCCGCGCGGAAGAGAGCGGGTGGGACTGCAGGATCAGGCGATCATCCTCCAGCAGGCACCACGCGCAACTGTAGCTGCGGCGCGTGTCTACGAAATAAATCGGACGGTCGAACTCATTCGTCCATCCCGAATTCCTCACCTCGTCGCGCTGCGGGTCTACCAGCACCAGGCTCCCTGGCCGGATCAGCGGGTCCATCGTGTGGTCCTCCAGTCCTACATATGCCAGGCAATAGCGCTTCTTTCCGTTCATCATCCCCGGTTCCAGGTATCCCCAGCTTTCCACCCGTCTTGTAAAGTCGTCCGTCCATCGCGGATCGAACCCCGGATCCAGCCGGATTGGAATTCTCAGGTGCGTCGGCGGCGCCGCCGGATGCGTGCGCGCGCCCGGAAACTGCGCTCCGTCGCGGTACAGGTCTCCCACCGGCACCCCGTACCACGTGAGCGCATCTGCAAAGTTCAAATGATAGATGGTGCACAGCGAGAAGAGCCGGTGCAGGTTTGGAACGACTCCATGGTTTTCAATGTCTGCCAGCCGGCTGATGTGGATGATAAACTCCGGACGTGCAAGCCGGGCCGCAAGTTCGTGGCTGGATTGCTCCACGTCGCGATAGGTCAGTCCAAGCCGTTCTCGTGCTTCGCGTAGCCGGGTACCGCCTTGCATGAGAACCTCGGTTTCGAGCATGGGTTATGGGGGAACACTATAACAAATCGTACATTCTGTTCCATTCCCGGAACTCGCATGCCTAAAACGGGCTAGCCGATGCCTCCTTTCGCCTTCGCCATGCGTCTAAATTGGATGGGCCCGGATAGACGATGAACCGAATACGAAGATGGCGGAATTCTCTGCTCCTGCTTGCTGCCGCTTTGGCCGGCGCGGTTGTGTCCATGGGATGGCCGGTTGCCGCTGCCCAGGACCATGGGACCTCGGGCGCACAGCCGCTTGCGGTTCCGCCTCTTCCTGGTCAGTCGCATGCCGACTTCCTGAAAGCGGCCGACGAAGTTCTGGCCCAGATGAGCGAAATCCTTCATCTGGAGCAGAAGGGCGAACTGAAGAAAAGCATTCGTTCGCGCCAGGAAATCCGCGACTATGTGCTGAAGGATTTTGAGAAGGACAAGAACAAGGACGGGCGGCTGGCCGACGAACTGATAAGCAAGAAGCTCGGCCTCGTTCCGGAAAACCTCGACTGGGAACCCTTCCTACTCGACCTGCTCACCGAACAGATTGCCGGGCTCTACGATCCGTCCACCCGCGAGTTCTACATCGCCGACTGGATTGAGCCCGGGGACCAGCGTGAGGTGATGGCCCATGAGATGACCCACGCGCTTCAGGACGAACACTTCTCCATCGAAAAATGGGCCGACTCCGCGAAGCCCAATGACGACGCCGAATTCGCGCGCCATGCCGTCTTGGAGGGCTCCGCCTTTGCCGCCATGATGGACTGGCAGTACCGCGACCGCGGCGTGAGCGTCCGGTCCATGCCCGATCTCGAAAAGCTGCTCGACCCCGACCTCATGTCTGGCGGCCAGAAGGACTCCAAATTCGACGCGGCCCCGCAGTTCATCCGCGACGTTCTGCTGTTTCCCTATCTTTCCGGCGCCGT
>DATKNR010000162.1:0-2765 GCA_035541255.1 Patescibacteria group bacterium
GTCACAAAGCAATTGTCGAGAGACCAGAGCGGACTCGACGCGGGGAGCGGCTCCTCGTTTGCGACGTCGAGCGCGGCTCCGGCGATGCGGCGCGCGGTGAGAGCGGCGACAAGGGCGGATTCGTCGATCAGGGAGCCGCGAGCCACGTTGACGAGATAGGCGGAAGGCTTCATGAGGGCAAGGCGGGCGGCACCGATCAGGTGGCGCGTTTCCAAAGTTTCCGGGGCGGCGAGAACGATGAAATCGGCGGCGGGCAGGAGCGCGTCGAGCGCGGAAGCGGGAGCGACGCGATCCGCCAGTTCGGGAGCGGGACAGCCGGAACGGGTGACGGCCTCGACGCGCATGCCGATGGCACGAGCCAGGCGCGCCACTTCGCGGCCGATGGCGCCGAGTCCAACGACGAGCAGGGTTGCGCCGCGGAGCTCGCGGGGGCGTACAGGCTCATCCCAAATCTCCTGCTGTCCCCAATGTCGCGCGGCCTGATGGCGGAAGGATGAAGGAAAACGGCGCGCGAGAGCGAGAAGAAGACCGAGAACGTGCTCGGCAATCGGAATCGAATGGACGCCGCTGGCGTTGGTGACGAGGATGCCGCTGGCGCGCAATTCGGGATACATGAGCTGGGCGACGCCTGCGGCGGTAGAGTGCAGCCATTTCAACTTCGGCGCGGCGGCGAGTTGCTGCGCGCGGAGCGACCATCCGACGAAAATGTCCGTGTCCGGCAGTTCGGCAGTGACGCCGGTGTAATCCTTCAGGTGAACCACACGCAAGCGCGGGAAGCGTTCGCGGACGCGCGCAACGAGCGAATCCGGGGCACGCCAGAGGGTGAACGGGTGCCAGACGCATAGGAGGAGCTTGGTTTCCGCTGGGACGGGAAGGGTCAAACCGGGCCTCCGGATTATTTCCGGACCACGAGGTCGCGGCCGGTCATTTCCCCGGGACGGTCGGCGCCGAGGAGGCCCAGGATGGTCGGTGCGACGTCTTGTAGCGCGCCGCCCTGGCGGAGCGAGAGGTGATCCTGGCCGGTGACGAGAATGAACGGGACCGGATTGGTAGTGTGGTAGGTGTGTGGGCCGCCGGTCACGGGATCGATCATGGTTTCAGCGTTGCCGTGATCGGCGGTGATGATCCAGGCTCCGCCGCGGGGCCGGAGGGCCTGGTAAATGCGGCCTAGACCGGCGTCTACGGCTTCGACGGCCTTGATAGCAGCCTCAAGCTTGCCCGTATGACCAACCATGTCGGCATTGGCGTAATTCATGATGATGGCGTCGAAGTCTCCCTTCTCGACGGCATTGACGACCGTGTCCGTGATTCCTTCGGCGCTCATCTCCGGCTTGAGGTCGTAGGTGGGGACTTTGGGCGAAGGGACTAGGATGCGCTCCTCGCCGCCGAAGGGCTTTTCCACGCCGCCGTTGAAGAAATAGGTGACGTGCGCGTACTTCTCCGTCTCGGCGCAACGGAGATTGCGCAGATTGAGTTCGGCAAACACCTGGGCGAGGATGTGCTCGAGTTTTTCAGGGGCGAGAACGTACCGGAGCCAGGGCCAGGTTTTTTCGTACTGGGTCATGGCGACGTAGAGGAGATTCTGCGGTCGCTTGGGATCGGAGAAACGGTCGAAGCCGGGCTCGGCGATGGCGCGGGTGAGCTGGCGAGCGCGGTCTGCGCGGAAATTGAAGAAGATGACGGCATCGTCGTCGCGGATGAGGCCGCGGGGCGGGCCATCCGGTGATTCCGTAACGACGATGGGCTCGACAAACTCGTCGGTGACGCCGTGCTCATAGCTCTGGCGCAGGGCGTCGTACGGGTCGGCAGAGCGGTGCGCGGCTTCGCCGTGGACGATGGCGCGATAGGCACGTTCGACGCGTTCCCAGCGATTGTCGCGATCCATGGCGTAGTAGCGGCCAGTGACCGAGGCGACGCGTCCGACACCGAAGTGGCGAAGCTTCTGCTCAAGTTGCTGGAGGTAGCCCGCGCCGCTGGTGGGGGGAGTATCGCGGCCGTCGGTGAAAGCATGAATGAAAACGTGTTCGACCTTCTGCTCGGCGGCCATGCGGACGAGCGCGAGGAGATGCAGGAGCTGGGAATGCACACCGCCATCGCTGAGCAGTCCCAGGAGGTGAAGACGGCGCTCGCGACCGCGGGCCATGGCTTCGAGCAGCAACGGCTGACGGAAGAACTCGCCGGACTGAATCATCAGGTCGATGCGGGTAATGTCCATGTGGACGACGCGGCCGGCGCCGATATTGAGGTGACCGACTTCGCTGTTGCCCATCTGTCCTTCGGGAAGGCCGACAGCGGGCCCGGAGGTGCGGATGAGGGTATTGGGAAACTTCTGGAGGAGCATGTCGTAGGCGGGCTTGCGTGCAAGGGCGATGGCATTGCCGCGGGTTTCGGCGCGATAGCCCCATCCGTCGAGCACTGTGAGAACGATAGGTTTGGGGCGCGGCATAGAGAGTCAGCATACAGAAGCGAACGGGCAAAGGACAGGGCGGTTGAGGCGAGTGGAACGGCGCCGAGCGGGGTGGGGCATCACGACACACCCAGCGGCCTTCTGAGCCACGATGCGGCTCGAAAACGAGCGCGAGCTAGAGGTCGGGAGAACCGTCGACGGTCATTTTGTTGAGATCGAAATCGGCGTGAATAGCGACAGGCGCGAGGGGACATTCGAAGCGGACTTGCGATTCGGTGTCGGGAATCACGGGCTTGCCGTTTTTCTCGCGGGGGAAAATCACGTAGTACGCAGCGAGGGCCAGCTCCTTGCGGGCATC
>DATKNR010000163.1:0-3566 GCA_035541255.1 Patescibacteria group bacterium
CTGACCAGTGCCCAGGTGGAACGATTCCTCGCGCAACATCGGCGTCATGGACTGCGCCAGAGGCTCGAACGCCGAATAGCTGAGCATGGTGAGCTGGAATTTCCCGTCGCGGTCCACAAAATCCGTGTAAGTGAAGAAATCTAGCCAGTTGCGCACGTCCTGGTTGAACGCGCCCAGCAGCCGTTTGCTCTCAAACGCGCGCCGCTCCAGCATCTTCTGCGCCTCGATGCGCCCGCCGTGCCCGAACTGGTGGATCAGAAGGTGGCACATCTGCCACCCGTGCCGCATCTCTTCCGTCACCACCCGGCACAGCGATTGCCGGTCGTGCTCGGAGGGCGCGGTCTCGAACAGCCGCCGCTGCTGCTCCACCGACGCGAATTCCGTGTCCCCCTGGTAGATGATCAGGTTCATCAGCGCGTCGCGCACACGCTGGTCCGGCACGTCAATCACACGCCGCCACTTCGGCTGGCCCTTGTAATGCCCGAATTCGATCTCGTTCGACCGCATGGGCCCGAACTTCGCCTCGAATTTGTAGCCGGTGATTTCCGGGTATGCGACGTTGATGTCCTTCTGCCATTCCCGGAACAGGTCCACCCAGTCGTCAAAATTTGTAATCTTTGTTGCCGGCATGATCCTTCCTTTCCGTCCTGTTACTTCCCCGCAAATTTTGGCGCTCGCTTCTCAAAAAACGCCCGAATCCCTTCCGTACAATCTTCCGAAGCAAAACATTTGGCCTGCTGTTGCGCCTCCATCTCCAGCGCGCGTTCCAGTTCCACCCGCTGCGCGCCGAACAGAACCCGCTTGACTGCCCCCACCGCCAGCGGTGGCCCGGCCGCGATCTGACGCGCCAGCGTTTCCGCCGTTGGCATCACTTCCGCCGCGGGGACGACATAGTCCACCGCGCCCATGCGCAGCGCTTCCTTCGCGCTGATCATCTGCCCCGTGTAGAACATCCATGCCGCACGCGCTTCGCCCACCAGCCGCGGAAGCAGATACGTCCCGCCGAAATCCGGCACCAGCCCCACCTTCGTGAAGTTCTGCCCGAACATCGCCTCTTCGCTCGCAATCCGTAAGTCGCATCCGAGCGCCACGTTCATTCCCGCTCCCGCGGCGTGCCCGTTGACCGCCGCGATCACCGGCTTTTCCGTGGTGCGAAGAGCCAGGATCAGCTTCGAACCTGCCGCCAGCAGCGGCTCCAGCTCCGCGGCGCGCCCCGCCTCGCGGTAGGCTTTGATCATCGCCAGGTCGCCGCCGGAACAGAACGCGCGTCCTTCTCCCGTCAAAATCATCACGCGCACGGCCGGATTCGCGGCTCCGCGCTCGACTCCGGCCGCGAGCGCGTCTCCCAATTCCGTGTTCAGCGCATTCAGCCGGTCCGGACGGTTCATGCGCAGCGTCAGCACTCCCTCGCGCACCGATTCGAGAAGCACCGGTGCCTGCGCCGTCGCCGCTTCAGTCACGGCCCACCCCTTTTGCCCGCGCGGCTCCCGCGCTTCGCGCCGGCGCATGCGTCGGATGCCCGTTCACCAGCGCCGCAAGCTGCCGGAAATGTTGCAGCTTTTCCGTATGCGTCTCCGTCGTGTTCTGCCCGCTGGTCGAAGGCAGCACGTACACCTGCGCCCCGTACAGCTTTTCTTTCAGCGCCCCGATTTTTACCGGCCGTCCCGAAAATTTCTCATACACCAGTTTCCCGTTGAACGCGATCACCCGCGGCGCGTGCTGCTCCAGCTTCTGTCCCAGGATCACCCGGCCTTCCGTGTAATCCTCCCGCCGGATTTCCTCGATTCCGCGCGACGGCCGCTTCACCAGGTCCGTCAGCCCGATCCCGAACTCCAGCAGCCGCCGGTCATCTTCCGGCTCCAGCGGCTCGGGGATGAGTCCCGACTCATACATCAGCGGCCAGAACGTGTTTCCGCGCCCCGCGTAATAATGCCCCGCGCGCGCCGAGGCCTCGCCCGGATTGAATCCCACGATGATGAGCTTCAATCCGTCCCGCAGATAATCCGCCAATATCCTCATCGCCCTCTCCATCCCTCAGTACTTCAGCCGCCCCGCTTCTATCTTCAGATGTGCTCGCCACCCGCCGCTGCTTCACCTACTTTGCTTTGAACACCGGCTGCCGCTTTTCCACGTACGCCGCCAGTCCTTCCTTCGCGTCCTCGCTGGTGAACAGCAGTTGCTGCAACTCCCGTTCCAGCGCCAGCGCTTCCTGGAAGCCGATCTCCGCGCCGCTGACCACCGACCGTTTGATCCGCCCCACCGCGCGCGCCGCCTTGTTCGGCGGGCAAAACTGCCGCGCGTAGGACTTCACGTCTTCCCAGAACGTGTCCCGCTCGTAAATATCGTGAATCAGGCCCATTTCCTGCGCCTCTTCGAAGCCCATTGTGCGTCCCGTGACCATCATTTCCAGCGCACGCGACCGCCCCACCACGCGAAGCAGCCGCTGCGTCCCGCCCGTGCCCGGCAGCACGCCCAGGTTCACTTCCGGCAGCCCGATCTTTCCGCCTTCCTTTTTCGCCAGCCGGATGTCGCACGACATCGCTATCTCCAGCCCGCCGCCCACGGTGTGTCCGTTGAGCGCCGCGATCACCAGCTTCGGCGTCTGCTCCAGGCGCGAAAGCGTCTCGTTGGCGTGCAGGCAAAAGTAGTATTTGAATTGGGGATCCGCCTTCTGCAGCATGGCGATGTTCGCCCCCGCGGAAAAGAATTTCTCGCCCGCTCCGCGCAGAATCAGCACGTACACGCTCTCGTCCATCCGTGCCTTCAGGATGGCCTCGTCGAGTTGCTTCATCATCTCGTGCGTGTACGTATTCGCCGGCGGGTCCGTCATTTCCAAAATCGCCAGCCCGTCTTCCACGCGGTACTGCACCAGTTGCTTCTGCTCAATTGCCTCGATTGTGGCCATTGCCCGCCTTCCTCTCTTTTGTCGTGTCTTTCGAAATTCGCCCCGCAGCCGCGGCTGCCGCCGCTTTTTGCGCGCGGCCATTTCCGCCCGCTTCCCGGGCTCCCGCCGCCAGCGCTCCGTGCAAAAAGATGTCCGCAAACATCTCCCCCAGCTCACCCGCTCCCGGATCCGTTCCCGGACGGTGCCAGGTATAGATCCAGTTCATCATCCCAAACAGCGCCAGCACAGCCGCTCGCGCATTCAGCTCGCGCACCTTTCCCGCGCTCTGCAGTTCGCGGAAGAGCTGCATGGCCAGATCGTAGTACCGCCTCTTGATGGCGCCGACTTCGCTGCGGTAGCTTCCCTCCAGCGCCTCCGCCTCGTGGGTGAACACCTTCATTTCGTCCGGATGCGCCAGAAAATATTCCAGGTGGTTTTCAATCAGCACGCGAACACGCGCTTCGGGGTCGCTCACACCGCTCAGCCGCTCCTCCAGCCGCTCCAAAATCCGCGAGAACGCATCCATCTGGATGCGGTGCAGCAGTTGCTGCTTGCTCGGCACATAGTGATATAGCCCCGCCAGCGACATGCCCGTCGACCGGCTCAGGTCCCGCATCGACGCGCCCTCAAATCCCTTTCGCGCAAACACCTCCGCCGCGCGCTCCAGGATGAGCTGCAGCTT
>DATKNR010000164.1:0-16390 GCA_035541255.1 Patescibacteria group bacterium
AGGCGCCAAATCCGCCCGTGACGGTCCCCTCTCCGAGCGTATTCGTACTACCACTGAGACAACCGAATCGCGACTACTACCGGCTAGGAGTGGGAATAAATCTGAGTCAGCTATTTTGTAAGGCCTTTAACGCCACATGCACAAGCACTCCAGCGGCAGGATCTACTGGACCATAGAGCCGGTCTTCGTCTTCCGGGCATGTCAGGGATAGTCGGGGCATGCCGCCCTGCGTCGCATTCCCCAGCCCTCTAATTCCCAAGCTCTCATGTTTCGTGTTATTTACCTATTGACAATCTACCTCTACTTGGTTATACTTCGCGCGGGTCGTTAGCGATGATCGCCGCCACACCACTCCGTGCTAACTCCCGCAGAATCTGCACATATGCGACTCCGCAGAATCCGCCCTTTCTAAACCCTTTCCTTTCTGCACATACAAAACCGCCTCGCATCTGCACATTCCACAGCACTTCAAGCCACGCAGTTTCTGCACTTACGCGACCCCCCGTGCTAACTCATTTCGTTTCTGCACTTACAAAAATACGGGGGGTACCCTGTCCCACTCCTGAGACGTCCCCACTCAATTCCTACTTCTGCTAGAATTCGATATCGGCTATGACACCGCGCACTCTCTACCAGAAAATTTGGAACGCACACCTCGTATTTGAAGCCCCTGGGCAGCCCGCACTCCTCTATATCGACAGGCACCTGATCCACGAGGGGACCTCGCCGCAGGCCTTTTCCGGCTTGAAGCAGGCCGGACGAAAAGTCCGCCGGCCGGACCTGACCTTCGCCGTGATGGACCATTCCGTACCCACCAAGAACCGCGATTTCCCCATCCTGAATCCCGACGCGGCTGCACAGTTCGACGCACTGGCGCACAACTGCAAAGAAACCGGAGTGCGCCTGTTCGATATGAACGACCGCAATCAGGGCATCGTCCACGTGATCGGCCCGGAGCTCGGAATCACCCAGCCGGGACAAACCATCGTCTGCGGCGACAGTCACACCTCCACCCACGGAGCCTTCGGCGCGCTGGCCTTCGGCATCGGCACCAGCGAAGTCGAGCACGTGCTGGCCACGCAGTGCCTGCAGCAGTTCCCCTCGAAGACCATGCTGCTGCGCGTCAACGGGCGCACGCAGCCCGGCGTGCTGGCGAAAGACATCATTCTGCACATCATCGGTACCCTCGGCGTGGCCGGCGGGACGGGCTACGTGTTCGAGTACGCCGGCGAGGCCATCCGCGCGCTCTCCATGGAAGGCCGCATGACGTTGTGCAATATGAGCATCGAGGGCGGCGCACGCGCCGGAATGGTGGCGCCGGACCAGACCACCGTGGCGTACATCGAAGGGCGTCCCTTTGCTCCGCGCGGAAAAGATTTTCAGGTTGCGGCGGATTACTGGATGGGATTGGCCACCGATCCCGAAGCGTGCTTCGACCGCACGGTGGATTTCAAGGCGGAAGAGATCGTCCCGCAGGTCACCTGGGGCACAAACCCGGGAATGGTAACGGGCGTGACGGGGAGTGTCCCCAACCCGGCGTCCTTCCACGATCCGAACGAGCAGAAGGCCGCGGAGATGGCGCTGCGCTACATGGGCCTTGAGCCCGGCACGCGCATGGAAGATATTCCGCTCGATCGCGTGTTCATCGGCTCCTGCACGAATTCGAGGATTGAAGATCTGCGTATGGCCGCTCGCCTGGTGGCCGGGAAGCACGTGGCGAAGTCGCTGAAGGAAGCTCTGGTCGTCCCCGGCTCGCGGCGCGTGCGCGCGCAGGGCGAGGCGGAAGGACTGGACAAAATCTTCCGTGATGCGGGTTTCGAATGGCGCGACGCCGGATGCTCCATGTGCATCGGGATGAATGACGACAAGCTGCCCAGCGGCGAGCGCTGCGCCAGCACCTCCAACCGCAATTTCGAAGGCCGCCAGGGCAAAGGCGGACGCACGCATCTGGTGAGCCCCATCATGGCGGCTGCCGCGGCGCTGGCGGGACATTTTGTGGATGTGCGCAAAATGATTTAGAGACAGGCGAAAACAGAATGCAGCCGTTCAGAAAACATACCGGGCTCGTCGTTCCGCTGGACCGCGTGAATGTGGACACGGACCAGATGGTCCCGAAGCAGTTCCTCACCTGGACCACGCGCGAGGGATACGGCCGCGTGCTGTTCTACGACTGGCGCTACCTGGAAGGCGAAAAACCGAATCCGCAGTTCGTGATGAACCTCCCGCGGTACAAGGGCGCGAGCGTGCTCCTGGCGCGCACCAACTTCGGCTGCGGCTCGAGCCGCGAGCACGCGCCCTGGGCTCTGCTCGACTACGGCATTCGCGCCATCATCGCCCCGAGCTTCGCCGATATTTTCTACAACAACTGCTTCAAGAACGGCATTCTGCCCGTCACGCTGAGCGAAGCGCAGGTGGACGATCTTTTTCAGCGCACGGAAAAGCAGCCGGGATATCAGCTGACGCTGGACCTCGAACAGAACATGATTCGCGACGGCGCCGGCCTGGAAATCGCGTTCACGCTGGACCCGTTCCGCCGCGACGTGCTGCTGAAGGGGCTGGACGATATCGGCCTCTCGCTGCTGCACGAAAAAGAAATCGCGGCATACGAGGCGCGCATGCATCCGGCCGCTCCGCTCGCGCCCGACGCGCATCTCGACGAAGCGCCGGTCGGGAAACACTAGCGCGCCTCAGAGTCCGCCGCCCAGGCCGTATTCGGCGGCGTCCGCGGTCGGCGGCTGCGGCTCGCTGCTGCTGGAATGCGAAAGGCTCGCGGTCAAAACGCCCGCGAAAATGCACGCTCCGCCGGCCGCTTCCCTTCCCCCCAGCCGTTCGCCGAGAAAAAGAAAAGAAGCCAGCACGGTAAACACAGGAACCAGGCTGAAGTAGAGCGCTGCGTGCGAAGCGGGAGTGTGACGCTGCGCCCACGTTTGAATGGTGAGTCCGATGGCGAGGGAAAAGACTCCGCTGAGCAGCAGCGCGAGCACGAGCACGGGACTGAACTCGAACCACGCGCGCTCCACTCCGGAGAGCGAGAATAGAGGAAGCGAGAGCCAGGCCAGCGCCGCCGTCGTGCCCACCTGGAGAAGCGCGAGCGCGCCCACCTCGTGCTTCGGCGAGAGGAAGCCCATCGTGATCGTGTGGAGCGAGAACATCACGGCGCCAGTGAAGACGAGCATATCGCCGCGATTCAGCCGAGCGAGTCCTCCCGCGGGAACGCTGAGCAGGTAGAGCCCCGCGAGCGCGATAGCCGCGCCGGCCCACAGCAGCGGCGGAGCGGGCTTCCGCCACACGAGCGCCAGCAGCACGGCGGGAAGCACGGCCTCGAAGCTGTTGATGAACGCGGCTTTCGACGCTGTGGTGTAGTTCATCCCCGCGGTGAGAAAGGCGTAGCCGCCGAACAGGAAGAGGCCGATGAGGATTCCCGACTTCAGCTCCGCCAACCTGATTCGCGGCAGAACCGAGCGGAAGAGGAACAGCAGAACCGCGCCGCCCAGCAACGAGCGTCCGGCGACGTAGGCCATGGGAGAAATGTAGCTGAGTCCCGCCTTGGAGGCGGCGAACGTGCCGCCCCACATCAGCGTGGCGAACGCGAGGGAGAACTCCGCCTTGAGGCGATCGGGCATCGGTGACACTAGAAGCTAGCGCAGAACGGTGGAAAGCGACAACCGAATCCACGCGCGCAGCATCGAGCCGCGCAGGCGCGCGTCCCGCTGCGGACCGGCGTGGCTGGCCGCAGCCAGTGCCCCGCTTGCGCAAGTTTCATGGCTGGCATATACAGGATTGGTGATATCCGAAATGAAATGTGTCACGCGATACCGTGCCGCGACTCTGGTTGCGGCGCTCCTCGTTGCGGCCGGCGCGGCGGCTGCTCCCAAAGCGGAAACCTGGACGGAAGTAAAGAGCCCGAACTTCATCGTGACCACCAACAGCTCGGAGAAGGACGGGCGACGCGTGGCTATCCAGTTCGAACAGGTGCGCGCCGTGTTCATGAAGTACCTGCCGAAGGCGAAGGCAAACGCCGCCGAGCCGATCCGCATCCTGGGGGTGAAGGGAGAGACTGACTTCCGCGCGCTGCTCCCGGAATTCTACGAAGCGAAAGGAACGGTCCATCCTGGGGGAGTTTTCCAGGCCGGGCAGGAGCGGAATTACGTGGTCGTGCGTCTGGACGCGGAGTCCGAGACCAGCTACCAGGTGCTATATCACGAGTACACCCACTTCCTGCTGCATCTGAACTATGGACAGCTTCCGGTGTGGCTGAATGAGGGGCTGGCGGAATTCTTCGGGCACATGCAAATCCGGGAGCACGAGGTGCTCTTCGGGACGCCCAGTTGGCTCTATATCCGTCTCTTGCAGACGGAGCGCTGGATTCCGATGGACAATCTTTTCGCAGTGGGCCACGACTCGCCCTACTACAACGAGGCAAACAAGGCGTCCATCTTCTACGCGCAATCCTGGGCGCTGGTTCACTATTTGATCCTGGAGGGCAAGCGTGGATCCGAACTGAACTCGTACATCCATAAACTGGCAGGCGAACATGCAATGCCGGTGGAAGCGGCCCACCAGGCGTTTGGTGATCCGGCCGCGCTCACGAAGGCACTGGAGGACTGCTTGCGGGCCGGAAGGTTCATGGAATATTCCATGAAATTTCCCGCACAGATGGAGGACGCGACGTTTTCGTCCCGCATTCTATCGCCCGCGGAATCGCTTGCGGTGCGCGGAGACTTTCTCGCGTACAGCCGCCGGCCGAACGAGGCGCGTCCGCTGCTGGAAGAAGCGGTGAAACTCGATCCCAGCCTCGCTCTGCCCCACGAAAGTCTGGGGGTGGTGGCGCTGAATAACGGGGATTTTTCGACGGCCAGCAAAGAGTTCGACCGTGCCGTGGAACTCGATTCACGCAGCCCGCTGGCGTTTTTCTTTTCGGCGCAGGCGATGGTGCAGAAATCCGGCGAATCCTCGGCGAGTTTGAAACAGGCCGAGACCCTGTTGCGCAGGGCCGTGGCGCTAAATCCGGAGTTCGCTCCGGCTCAGGCACAACTGGCCAGCGTGATGTTCGCCCAGAATGAAAACCTTAATGAGGCATTGCAGCACGCTGTGCGCGCAACGTCCCAGCAACCGGGAGAGCCGGAATTCCTCGTGACTGCCGGATCCATCCTCTTGAAGCTGGACCGCGTTGAGGAAGCGCTGGATGCGGGCGACCGGGCGAAAGCGCTGGCGCAGAACGACTCCGAACGATTCGACGCGCAGCAGCTCATTGACTCCGCGCAACGGGCGGTGAACTGGCAGCACGGGGCCCATGGTTCCGGCCAGCCCGAGCTCGGCACTCCCGATCAGAATCGGGCCTCCAACGAAACAAAGGCCGGCGATGCGACATCGCCGGGCGACACCCCGTCAGGACCCGCGGAGAAGTTCGAGGGAGTGGTCCAGGAGTCGCAATGCGACGGATTGACGCTCTATTTGGGCCTGGAAGGTGAGTCGGGACGCATGCGGCTGAGGGCGCGCAACTACGCGAAGGTCGACTTCCTGACATATGAATGGGACCCGCCGACGGATTTTTCCCCGTGCCGGGATCTGAAGGGGCGAACGGTACGGGTCACGTACCAACAAATTTCAGGAGACCGGAACCGGGGCGAAGTGTCCGCCATAGAGGTGCTGAAGTAGCGGGTCAGGGTTCCACACCCGAGACGGCCAACGCGGTCAGCAGAATCCGCTTCACGCCCAGTTCGCGGCCGGTCGGGTCGTACCACTCGCACAGTGAGTGCGCGCCACCCGCGCGGCCTCCGCCGCCGAGTGACACCGCGGGGATTCCGAGTGAAAGGGGAATGTTTGCGTCCGTGGAAGAGCGCTCGATCCGCGAGGAATTGTCGAGATAGCGATCAGCCTGGCGGACCGCATCGAGCAGGGGCGAATCATCGGGGAGCTCGCCGCCGGGACGGTCGCCGAGCGAACGATAGGCAATTTCAATGCGCGGATCGGAGGAATGTCCCGCCTCGGCGGCCGCGGCCATCTCCTCGCCCACACCGGACTCAATCGCTTTCCGGAACACGGCTTCCACACGGCTCAGTTCGCCGTCGGATTCCGAACGGATGTCGAGTTTGGCGATGGCCTGGCTGCTGATGGTATTCACCGAGGTGCCCGTTTGAATCACGCCGACGTTGTAGGTGGTCCGGGGCGCGTCGGGCACGCGCACGGCGAGAAACCGGTTGATACCGCGGGCGAGGGCATGGACCGGGTTGGGCATACCGAAATCGGCCCAACTGTGGCCACCGGCGCCGGAGAGGGAAACTTCGAGGCGGCGCGAGGCGAGCGCCTTTGCCGTGACGTGATCGGTGGCGGCGCCGTCCACGGCGATGACCGCACGCAGGCGCCCGCGGAACGTTTCCACGAGCTTGCGCATTCCGCGCAGGTTGCCTTCTCCTTCTTCGGCCGGGTTGGCGGCAAACAGGAGGGAACAATGCGTGCGCAGTTTTGCCTCGTGCATGGCGCGAGCCAGGCAGAGCAGCGCGGCAAGCCCGGCACCATTGTCGGAGATACCGGGAGCGACCAGGCGGCGGCCGTCGCGTTGAACCTTCACATGCGTGCCCGCGGGAAACACGGTATCGAGATGGGCGGAAAGGAGCACCGCCTCCTTCCTTGAAACTCCGGGGCGTTCCCCAATCACATTGCCGGCGGAATCGGTGCGCGTGCGGAGGCCGACCGCGGCGAACAATTTCCGGATCGCCTCGCCGCGGGCCGTTTCCTGAAACGTTGGCGCGGGAATCTCGGTGAGGAAAATCTGCTGTTCCGTGGTCCAGGAACCGAGGCGGTCAATGGTGGCCAGCGATTGGGCCACGCGTTTGTTCTGAAGCAGCGCGGAAAGCGGGACGATTTCGGCGTCGGGAGCGGCGGCGCGCGGGGAACGGAGAGTGAGCGGCATCCTTTCGAGGATACCGTAGGAGGGACGAAGATGCATTAGCGGAGGATGCGGAGAAATGCGGCGAAGAGCGCCGGGCTACTCCCGGGCCAACGCAAGAATCTCTTCGTTTGTCAGAACCCGGTCGGATTGTTTTGCGGCGGAGAGGATGCGGTCCACGACAGCGTCGGAAGCGGCCAAGCCGTGCTTCTCGAGCCAGAAGGAAACGTTGGAGCGGCCGCTCATGGGCCCAATCTCAATCACCTGATCCATCCCGAACAGATGAGCGGGCACACCGCTGTAGACGGAGTCGGCGAGCATGGCGTCGTGCTTCCGGTAGGCCTTGACGATCGCCGCGGCGTGAACGCCAGTAGCGGTGCGAAAGGCGTCGCGGCCGACAACGGGATAGTTCGGAGGGATGGTGGTGCCCGTGGCGCGCGCGACGGTGTCGCAGTATTCGTGCAGGCGGGAAAGGTCGCGGTCAATCACACCCATCAGGCGAAGATTGACGAGCATGAGCTCGATGGCGGTATTGCCCACGCGCTCCCCGAGTGAATTGGCAGCGCCGTGCACCTGGTCCGCGCCACCCAGAATCGCACCGATGGAATTGGCAACGGCGAGGCCGCGATCGTTGTGGCCGTGCCAGTCGACGCGGACCTTGCGCCCGGAAGGTTCGACGACTTCGCGCACGGCGAACTGGACAAGATTAAAGGCGCCGCGGGGCGTGGCATGCCCCACGGTGTCGCAGAGCACAATGGCGGAAGCTCCGTGGGCGATCGCCGTCCCGTAGAGCTTCTTCACCGTTTCGGGGTCGGTGCGAATCGTGTCTTCGGTGACGTACATGGCGGGAAGCTTCTCGCGGACGGCGAAATCCACGGCCTTTTCGGTCAGGGACACAAGGTGGTCCACGGTCCAGTCTTCGGCGAGACGGCGAATCGGGCTGGAACCGAGGAACATGGCGGCCTCGACGGCGATGCCAGCCTTCTGGGAGATCTCCGCCACCGGGCGAATGTCGTGTTCATGAGTGCGCGCCGCCGCGTAAGGACGGATGTGCATGCGCGCCGAAACGATTTCCTGCGTCAGCCGGAGCGTGTCCGCAAACGCCCGCGGGCCCGCACCGGGGAGCCCGACGTCCACGGCCTCGATGCCGAGCGCTTCCATCAGGTGGAGGATTTTCAGTTTGTCTTCAATCGAGGGATCGATGACGGAAGGATTCTGAAGGCCGTCGCGCAGCGTCTCGTCCGCGAGAGCCACTTTGCGCCCCGGCGGAATTTCCGGTCCAGTGGTGCCGTTCCAATCGTAGATGTACTCGTTGAAGTTCAATGCGCGGCCCGGCCCGGGCGCAGTCAGTAGCGCTGAGTGTAGCTGCGCGGCATTTCGCCTGGGTTCGGGCGATAGAGCGTCTTGCAATTTTCGCAGCGGTAGATTTCAGCGTTCTTGCCCACGATGGCTTCCACCTCCGGCGGGTATTCATACCAGCGCTTCAAGTGGCCGCAGCACACGTTGCCCTTCTCGTCTTTCTCGTCGCAGGCGCGCTGTTGCGGCTTGCGAACCTTGATCTTCGGCGGACCGGCTGCGGGCTCGGTCTGTGGTGGCGCGTCGGGCATCGAAATCCTCCGGGGGTCCGGGAAAGAATTTAACACAGAGGACGCGGAGTCACAGAGGGCAGAGGGCGGGAGAAGGGCCGGAAGAACTACTCGCCGGCCCTGACCGACCAGCGGTCCGGGTATTCCACGCGGACCAGAAAGAGACCCTGAGGAGGAGCGGTGGGGCCAACGGCGGAGCGGTCCTTTTTCTCGAACTGAACGAGGATATCTTCAGGCGCGAGGCGGCCGCGGCCGATCTCCAGCAGAGTTCCTACCATCTTGCGCACCATGAAACGGAGAAAGGATTTGCCGCGGACGGTGAAGAGCAGTTCCTCGCCAGCGGTTTCCTGCCGGGAGGCATCCAGTTGCGCGCCAGGGGAGAGGGAGAAGGCCTCGGACCATATATTCCGGCGGGCGACGCGCGCGATGCGGGCGCTGAGGATTTCCCGCACGGGAGTGCGCTGCCGGCCCTCCTCCTCGTCGCCTTCCGCGCCGGCAAAGGCCGTAAAGTCGTGCTCTCCTTCAAAGAGCGGCGCTGCGCGGGCCATGGCTACTTCGTCCAGCGGAAACGGATAGTGGAGCACGTAGCGCTGGTCGAAGGGCGGGACAATCCGGCCGCGATAGATACGGTATTGGTAAGTCTTTTCCAGGGCCTGCCACCGAGGGTGGAAGTCGGGACTTTCCTCCTCGCAATGAAGGACGCGGATGGCCGGCGGGAGCAGCGCGTTGAAAGCGCGAAGAAAGTCTTCCGGGGCCAGCGCCGAATTCGTTTTGAAGGTGGCAGTCTGGCCGAGGGCGTGAACGCCAGCGTCGGTGCGCCCTGCCCCGAACAGGAACACGCGATCGCCGGTGAGCCGCGAGGCGACTTCAACGAGGACTCCCTGGATGGTGGGACGGTTGGGCTGAATCTGCCAGCCGTGGAATTCCGTGCCGTCGTAGGAGATGGTGAGGCGAATGTTGCGCATGGGAACCCCGCAGTATCGCACGAATCTCCGCGGCAGCTGCGGGGACGACGACCTGCCCACGCGCAAAGAGTGCTGACAACCGGGATGCCGCGCTGCTAGACTGCGAAAGACGTACTTGCAGAATGCCGGCAAAACGCGGATGACTCGGCCGAGCCGGCCAGAAGTCCCTCAGTTCGTGGATCCCCCGGATGTCGGCTTTCCGGGTGGAAACCCGGAAATAGTTGAAACATCAAGGTGGTGGCGTGCGTTTTAAGTTCCAAGAGATGGGGAAACATGCAGGGGGATACGCCCGTCCGGCAGGGGGGCGGTTCACCCGGAAGCAGGAGAGAGGATCGATGAAATCGAATCGCTGGACGGCAATGTTTGTTTCGATGGCCATGATTTTCAGTCCGCTGGCGGCAGCGGCGCAGGAACCTGCGCCCGCGCAGGAGACGCAGAAGCCCCCGGCGTCGCCGGGCGGCCAAGCGCAGGCGTCGCTGCCTGCTGCACCGGGGGAAAATTACCGGATGCACCTCTACGATGAGAACTACACGAAAGGACAACCCGCGTTCCCCAACATCTTCAAGCCATACACGCAGATGCGACTGCCGGAACAGGTGGAGGAAAACGCGCCCTCGCTGGACCAGATGATCCAAGGCGGGAAACTGGTGCTGAGCCTGCAGGACGCCGTGCAACTGGCGTTGCAGAATAATCTGGACATAACCGTGCAGCGGTTCATCACCTACCAAGCTGACGCGGCCGTGCTCAACGCGAAATCCGGCCCCGGCTTTCTGACGCCGGGCGGAGCGTTCGTCACCTACGACCCGAGTCTGTTCTCTACGCTCGCCTGGCAGCGCGTTTCGACGCCGGTGAACAACCCGTTCCTTTCGGGCACCGGTTCAACGGCTATTTCAGCACTCAATACCCAGACCACCGTCGGGAACTTTGGCTACGGCCAGGCGTTCCCGACAGGTTCTTCGTTCAGCGTGACGCTGGACACGACGCGGCTGTCGCAGAATTCCGCGGGAAACCTGTTCAACCCGTCCATCACTTCGGCACTGAGCGTGGGCTTTTCGCAGCAACTGCTCAACGGGTTCGGGTACGCAGCCAACCTGCGCACTCTGCGAGTGGCGAGAAACAACCGGAAAGTGGCCGACCTGCAGTTCGAGCAGCAGCTCATCACCACCGTCGTCGCGGTGATGGACCAGTACTACGAGCTGGTGTTCGCGCAGCAGGACGTGGGCGTGAAAGAAAAAACCCTGGCGGCGGACGAGAAGCTCTACAACGACAACAAGCGCCAGGTGGAAATCGGGACGCTGGCGCCACTGGAAATCACGCGGGCGGAGTCGGAGGTGGCTTCCGCGAAGGGCGCGCTGATCAACGCACAAACACTGGCGCTGCAGCAGGAGACCGTACTGAAGCAGCTGATTTTCCGCAATGTGATGGACTCGCGCCTGACCGGACTGTCCGTGGTACCCACCGACAAGCCGAATGAGAACCTGGAGGTTCCGGAGGTCACGCTGGAATCCGCCGTTGCCGAGGCAACGAACGCGCGCCCGGACGTGAAACAGGCCGTGGTGAACCTGGACTCCAGCAAGATCGTGGTGCGGGCGACGCGGAACCAACTGCTGCCCTACCTGACGCTCAATGCGCAGTATGGATCCCAGGGGCTGGGCGGAAACCAACTGGTTATCCCGGAGCTTAATTCTTTCGATTCGACCGGCTTGCCTATCGTGACCGCGCCGAACGGACCAGGACAGATCGGGACCCCGATCTGCGTACCGGGCACGGGGTCGAATACGACACTGTGTCCCCCCGGAATGCAGCCCGTCTACGCCTCCTCGGTAGCTACGGGAACTCCGCACACCATTCCCGGCGGACTGCATGACGCGCTGGCGCAAGTGTTCCAGAGCAACTTCCCGACCTATGGCGTGAGCCTGAACCTGAACGTACCCATCCGCAACCGCGCCGCACAGGCCGCCAACATCACGGCCCTGCTGCAGGAAAAGCAAAGCGCGGCGACGCTGTTGCGGCTGAAGAACACGGTGGCGGTGGACGTGCGCAACGCGCAGATCCTGCTCGAACAGGACAAAGCGGCAGTGACGGCAGCCATCCGGGCGCGCATCCTGGCCGTGGAAACGCGGGACGCGGAACAGAAAAAATTCCTGCTGGGCGCCTCCACAACCTACAATGTGATTCTGACGGAACGCGACCTGGCCACGGCCCAGAGCACGGAAGTGCGCGCCCTGGCGAACCTGGCCGAGGCCAAAGTGAACTACGACCGGGCACTCGGGCGAACGCTCGGCGTGGAACACATTGACGTGGCGGACGCCAAGCACTCCGAACCGGTTCGCATCCCGCTGATTCCGGGCACGCCGAGCTCCGAATTGAACGGCGGCACACGAACCGGCGACTACTGATCCGGGCCGAGAGAATCCGCTCCCGACAGCGGAGTGGCATGCGGCGAGCAGTTTCGCGCCGTTCTGTTGCCCCTGTGTGCCCTGTGTCTTAGAATCGGCTGAGTGACGCCTTCCAGAACCGGTGGGGACGCGCCCGGAGATGCCATGAGCGAAACGTCAAAGCCGACAGTGGCCGTCGAAGGAACGCCGAAGCGCCGGCCAACACGCCGCGAGCAGGAATGGGAAGAAAAAACGCTGCAGCCTACGCTGGCGAAATCGCCCGAACGGCTTGCGGAATTCACCACCATCTCGGGCTATCCCATCCGCCGGCTCTATACTCCCGCTGATCTGACCGACTGGGACGAGGAACGCGACCTGGGCCAGCCCGGGGAACCACCCTATACGCGCGGAATTCACGCCACGATGCACCGCGGGCGGCTGTGGACGATGCGGCAATTCGCAGGATTCGGCAGCGCCACGGACACGAATAAGAGGTTCCGCTACCTGCTGACGCAGGGGCAGACCGGCCTGTCCACCGCCTTCGACTTGCCCACGCTGATGGGCTACGACAGCGATCACCCGCTCTCGGAAGGCGAAGTGGGGAAATGCGGAGTGGCGATCAGCTCGCTGGCGGATATGGAGGCGCTGTTCGATCAGATCCCGCTGGGCCAAGTGACCACGTCGATGACGATTAACTCGCCGGCGGCGGTGATATGGGCCATGTACCTGGCCGTGGCGGAGAAGCAGGGCGCCGACTGGAAAAAGATATCGGGCACAATTCAGAACGACATCCTGAAGGAATACATCGCGCAGAAGGAGTACATCTACCCGCCCGAGCCATCGATGCGGCTGGTGATCGACACGTTCGAGTTCGGAATGAAGCACACGCCGAAATTCAACACGATATCGGTGAGCGGGTATCACATCCGCGAGGCGGGATCGACGGCGATCCAGGAGCTGGCGTTCACGCTACGCGACGGGATCGAGTACGTGGACTGGGGGCTGAGGCGGGGACTGCCGATCGACGAGTTCGCACCGCAGCTATCGTTCTTCTTCAACTCCCACAGCGATTTCTTCGAAGAAATCGCGAAATTCCGCGCGGCGCGGCGGATCTGGGTGAAGACGATGCAGGAACGCTACGGCGCGCGGAGCCCGCGGTCGTGGGCGCTGCGGTTCCATACGCAGACGGCCGGCTGCTCGCTGACCGCTCAGCAACCCTACAACAACGTGGTGCGCACGGCGCTGCAGGCGCTGGCGGCCGTGCTCGGCGGCACGCAATCCCTGCACACGAACTCGCTGGACGAGGCCTGGGCACTGCCGACGGAATTTGCGGCCACGCTGGCGCTGCGCACCCAGCAAATTCTGGCGCATGAAAGCGGCGTGACGAACACAGTGGATCCGCTCGGGGGATCGTACTTCGTCGAATCGCTGACCAACGAGGTCGAATCCGGGGCGTGGGAGTACATTCACCGGATTGACGCGCTGGGCGGAATGGTGCACGCGATCGAGAACTCCTATCCGCAGCGGGAAATCGCGGAGGCGTCCTACCGCTACCAGATGGCGGTGGACCGCAAGGAAAAAATCGTCGTGGGCGTGAACGACTTTGTGGCCGAAGAACAGCCGCTCGAAGTGCTGCAGATTGACGAAAGCGTGGCGGAAGCACAGGCGGTGGCGCTCAAAAAGCTGCGCGGGGAGCGGTCTTCGGAAGAGGTGAACCGGCGGCTGGGAGCGCTGCGGAAGGCGGCGGAGGGGACGGAAAACCTGATGCCGTTCATTTACGACGCGGTAAAGGCGTATGCAACGCTGGGAGAGATTTGCGACGCGATGCGGACCGTGTTTGGGACGTACGAAGAAACGGCAATTACATAAAATCCGGGGAGATATGACAGAGAAAAAAATACGGGTGCTGATTGCGAAACCGGGGCTGGACGGGCACGACCGGGGCGCCAAAGTGATTGCGCGCGCCCTGCGCGATGCCGGGATGGAGGTGATCTACACGGGCCTGCGCCAAACTCCGGAAATGATCGCGGCCGCCGCAGCGCAGGAAGACGTGGACGTGATCGGGCTCTCCATCCTCTCGGGCGCGCACAACACGCTCTGCCCCCGGTTGCTCGAACTGCTGCGCGAGAAAAAGATGGAAGACGTTCCCGTGGTGATTGGCGGAATAATTCCGGAAACCGACATCCCCGGACTCAAGCAGGCCGGCATTGCGGCCGTCTTTCTTCCCGGAACCTCCACTCAGGAAATCGTGGACTTCATTCAGAAGCGCGCCGGACCAGCAAGTCCCGCATCCGCCTGAACTAATCCAAGACAAACTTGGTGCGCGTGTAGGCTACGCGAAAACCCGCGCGCTCGCAGTTGCGCTGCGAGCCGGAACCCGGCAGCGTCACGGTCATAGCCAGATCGCAGCCGGCGCGCGCGCCATGCTCGAGCCGCGCGGCAATGAGCGCCTGCTGGACGCCGCGTCCGCGGAAACGTTCCACCGTGCCCGCGCCGCCCAAAAGCGCCAAGCCGTCCTGGACGGCCACGCTGCCGCCGCCGGCGATTTCGCCGTCTACAAACGCAAAGTAGCAGGCGCCAATGCGGGATTGCGTCCAGCAACTAATCACATCAATCAGCTCCTGAGTGATGGGCATCTGCCCGGCGAAGCATCGAGCGACGGTTTCGGCCCACAGCGGACCTTCGGACGCCGCGGCGACGCGGGTGGTGATAAGCGCGTCGTCCGAGGAAGGTTCCCTTCTCTGCCCCTTCGCCAGTGGCTGCGAGAGCATGTTCGAAAATTCGAGCAGGCGATAGCGGCGCGCGGCGAGAAGCTGGTGAAGCGCTACGTCAGCAAGCGGGCAGACCTCGATGCGGATCGCATCGCCGCGAGAGTGGTAGAAGGATTCCAACCGGTCCATGTCTGCGGCCGTTACCGGGCCGTCCATGCCCAGCGCACGCGCTTCGGAAATCGGCGACCCGACACCGGTGAACACAGCCCAGCCGCCGGCAATTTGCTCGCTGGCCGTGGCGATTTCCGGATGGAGCCGCGCAACGCCGCGGGCCGTATCCACGCAGCAATAAGCCTCCATCGCTTCGAGGCGACGGGCGAGTGCTAAATCGGAAAAGAGCAAGGATTCATTCCCCGAGAGAGGGAAAAGACTCTAACACAGGGTAGGATAGAGGCCGCGAGGTGAATCGAGTGGCGAATCCAGTAAAGGGAACAGAGGCAAAGCACGACTCGCCGGAATTCGAACGCAACATGCGGCGCATGGTGGATCTGCTGACGGAAATCAAGAATGAAGAGGATCAAATCCGGCAGGGCGGGGGCGCGGCGGCCATCGAGTCGCAGCACAAAAAGAAGCGGCTGACGGCGCGGGAACGGATTGAGCGTCTGGTGGATCCCGGGAGCACGTTTTTCGAACTGGGGATTTACGCCGCCCACGAAATGTACGAGGAGTGGGGCGGGGCGCCGGCCGCGGGAACCATCACGGGCCTGGCGCGAGTGGCCGGGCGGCTGGTGATGATCATAGCGAACGACGCGACGGTAAAGGCCGGCGCATTTTTCCCGATGACCGCGAAAAAAGTGATCCGCGCGCAGAACATCGCCATCGATAACCACATCCCGACGATTTACCTGGTGGATTCGGCGGGCGTATTCCTGCCGCTGCAGGAAGACGTCTTCCCGGATACGGACGATTTCGGCCGGGTATTCCGCAACAACGCGGTGATGAGCGCCATGGGGATTCCGCAGATGACCGCAATCATGGGCATGTGCGTGGCGGGCGGAGCGTACCTGCCGGTGATGTGCGACCACATCCTGATGACGGAAGGAAGCGGACTGTTCCTGGCGGGGCCGGCGCTGGTGCAGGCCGCAATCGGACAGAAAGTATCGGCGGAAGACCTGGGCGGAGCGAAGATGCACTCGCAAATCAGCGGAACGGTGGACTTCCGGGAGCCGGACGACGAGGCCTGCATCGCGCGGATTCGCGCGCTGGCCGACAAGATAGGACAGCGCGCGGCCGCGCCGTTTAACCGCATTGCCCCGGCGCCGCCCGCGCACGCCGCAGACGAGATTTACGGAATTTTCTCCTCCGACCCGGCGAAGACCTACGACACGCGGGAGATTCTTGCGCGCATCCTGGATGGCGGGCAACTGGAGGAATATCGCGCGGAATATGGACAGACGCTGTTGTGCGGCTACGGGCGGATCGGGGGATTTGCGGTAGGGATTGTCGCGAACCAGCGCAAACACGTGCAAACGCGCGCGCCACACACCGGCGAACAGCGTATGGAATTCGGGAGCGTGATTTACACGGAGTCGGCGGAAAAGGCCGCGCGGTTCATCCTGGACTGCAACCAGAACCTTGTGCCGCTGGTGTTTTTCCACGACGTAAATGGATTCATGGTGGGCAAAGAGGCGGAGTGGAGCGGCATCATCCGCGCGGGCGCGAAGATGGTGAATGCGGTGGCGAACAGCGTGGTGCCGAAAATCGCGGTGATTTGCGGGGGCAGTTTTGGCGCCGGCCATTACGCCATGTGCGGCAAAGCGTACGATCCGCGATTCATCTTCGCGTGGCCCACGGCGCGCTA
>DATKNR010000165.1:0-7469 GCA_035541255.1 Patescibacteria group bacterium
GTGCACCGGCCGCGCGTCGTTTTTCTGGACGAGCCGACGGCGGGGCTGGATCCGCAGGTGCGGCGGGAGATTTACGACATCATCGAGGAGCTGCGCAGCGAGAAGAAAACCATCCTGCTGACCACGCACTACATCGAAGAGGCGGAGCGGCTGTGCGACCGGGTGGCCATTGTGGACCACGGGAAAGTGATCGCTCTGGGCACGCCGAGGGAACTGAAGCAGCGTTCGGCGGGAACCGCGCGCATCGAGGTAGCGCTGGCCAAACCGATCGAGCCAACGGAGCTTCGCGCGCTGGAAGGCGTGGCGGATAGCCGCACGCTCGACGGAAGGACGGTGCTGCATTCCACGCGGCCGCCGCAGACGATTGTGGCGCTGGTGAAACATCTGGAAGCGCACGGGAACGAGCTGCAGAGCCTGGAAATCGCCACGCCGTCACTGGAAGACGTGTTCATTGAAATGACGGGCCGGCGGCTGAGGGAATGAGCGCAAAGGAATAAACGAACGCGGTCAAATATGAGACATGCCTGGACAATGACGGCGTTTCGACTCCGGCTGGCTACGCGCAACCGCGCGTTTCTGGTGTTCGGAATCATCATCCCGCTGATTTTCCTCTTCCTGTTCGCGGCGGTGTTCGCAAAGAGGGGCGGTCCCGCGGTCGCCTACGTGCTTGCGTCCGTGCTGGCGATGAGCGTGATGGGCAGTTTCTGGGGATTGAGCCAGCAACTTGTGATTTTCCGCGAGCAAGGAATCCTGCGGCGGTTCCGGCTGGCGCCCCTGGGCGCGGGCACCATGCTGATCTCCGGAATCATCTCCAACGTGATCCTGATGGTGCCGGGAATCGCGGCGGAGATCGCCGCGGCACACTGGGTGCTGCACATGGACAGCTGGGGCAACCTGCTAAGCGTGTTCGTGCTCTCGGCGCTGGGTGCGGTGACGTTTGCGACGCTGGGGCTGGTGGTGGCCAGCGTGGCCAACTCCATGATGGAGACGCAGGTGATCAACCAGCTGCTGTGGCTGGCCTTCCTGCTGCTTTCCGGAGTGGCCATCCCTCTGCCGGCGCTTCCGGTCTGGCTTCAGAAGGTGGCGCTGTATCTTCCCGCGACCTATCTGGTGACGGGACTGGAGCGCGCGCTGCTCGAGTTCGCTTCCCTGCCCCACCTGGGGGCGGAACTGGCCTCGCTGGGCGGCTCCGCGTTGCTCGCATTTTTCGTGTGCCAGCAGATTTTCCGGTGGGAGCCGGAGGAAAAAATGCCGCGGCAGGCAAAGTTGTGGGTAGCGGCGGCGCTGGTTCCCTTCCTGCTGCTCGGCGCCTG
The DNA here is from genome assembly GCA_035541255.1 of Patescibacteria group bacterium. Lineage (GTDB taxonomy): Bacteria > Acidobacteriota > Terriglobia > Acidiferrales > UBA7541 > JOPF136. The sequence goes on from DATKNR010000165.1 coordinate 1,314, forward strand.
GGAAACAAAACAGGGCGGGCGGCTCTCGGAGGCGCGCTCGATCTTTCAGACCACATTTTCGGAACGCCCCGCGCAGAAGACGGCTCCTCCCGAATCCGTCCCCAAACCCTGACGAAACGGTCGCGGTTCCCCCGGCCATTTTGTCCGCCGCGTGGTGCCAGGATGGCCCGTGACTGGGATTGACCCGCCGAAGCGGGTTGCTATAATCGCGAACAGGCCGGACGAATTGATTCGAACCGCTCCAGTGCCGTGCTTCGAGAAGTTGCGCACCAGCTTCCCAGTTTGTTCTCCCAGACCGGAACACACGCAGGACCGGCGCGCGCAGACCATACAGATTCCGTAAAACGAGGCTCCCCATGGCTCTGAAAAAAACCGAAAAAATCTGGCACAACGGCGAATTCATTCCCTGGGATGACGCGCAAATCCATGTGCTCTCCCACGTGGTGAACTATGCGTCGGCCGTATTCGAGGGCATCCGCTGCTACTCGACGCCGAAAGGCCCCGCCGTGTTCCGCCTGCAGGACCACATGCAGCGGCTGCTGAACTCGGCGAAGATTTATCGCATGGACCCGCCGTACGCATTGGAGAGTTTTTGTTCCGCGGCGGTGGAGCTGATCCGGCGGAACGGTATGGACGCATGTTACATCCGTCCGCTCGTGCTTCGCGGGTACGGCGACATCAACGTGAATCCGTTCAACTGCCCCATCGAGGTGTACATGGCGTGCTGGGACTGGGGCAAATATCTGGGCGTGGAAGCGCTGGAGCAGGGCGTGGATGTGTGCATCAGCACCTGGACGCGCATGGCGCCGAACACGCTGCCGGCCATGGCCAAAGCCATCGGGAACTATCTGAACTCGCAGCTCGTGCGCATGGAAGCGGTGGTGAACGGCTATACGGAAGGAATCGCGCTCGACGTAAACGGGCATGTCAGCGAAGGTTCGGGCGAAAATATTTTCATTTACGCGAACGGGACGCTGATTACTCCGCCGCTGGCCAACTCCGTGCTGCCGGGCATCACGCGCAGCACGCTGTTTACGCTCGCGGCAGACCTGGGGATTCCCGTGACGGAGCAATTGATCCCGCGAGAAGCGCTCTACGTGGCCGACGAGGTGTTCCTGTGCGGCACGGCGTCGGAAGTCACGCCAGTGCGCTCGATCGATCACATCACGATCGGAAAAGGGACTCGCGGCCCCATCACGAAACGGATGCAGGACGAATTCTTCGCCATCGTGGAAGGGCGCAAAGCGGACCGCCATGGCTGGCTGACGCAGGTGCCGGCCGCGGTTCCTGCGCCGGTGACCCGCTGACGGAATCCAGGTGCGGCAGGCGCGAAGCCCGGCCGCGATCTCTTGATTGACGATTTTCAATCTGCGTGGTCTCGTCTGCTCCGGCCATAGGGCGCCGGGCCCCGGATGTACAACATCGCGCAAAAAACGCTGGCGGAGTTCCTGGGTACGTTTGCTCTGCTTTTTGTTTCCGTAGGAAGCCTGTGCGCGGCGCAGCAGGCAGGCGCGCGCGGTCCGGGAGCTCTGGCGCTGGCGCTGGCGTCCGGCCTGACAATCGCCGCGGTCTTTGCCACTCTGGGGCCGATCTCCGGCGGGCACTTCAATCCGGCCGTGACCGCCGCGTTCTGGGTGACGCGGCGGCTGGGAACGCTGGAATCGATGCTCTATTGGATTGGCCAGTTGACGGGAGCGACCACGGGCTCCTATCTGATCTCTCTGTTTTTTCTTTCCGATGTATGGCGCAGCGCGCATCTGGGCGTGCCGGCGCTGGCCAGTGATGTTTCTCCGGTAATCGGCATGATGATTGAAGCGGCGCTTACCTTTTTCCTGGTGCTCGTATATTTCGGCACCGCCGCGGACAAGGAGACCGCCAGCGGGAAGCTGGCGCCGCTGGCCATCGGGTTCATGGTGACTGCCAACACGCTTGTTGGCGGCGCGCTCACGGGAGCGGCGATGAATCCGGCGCGGGCCTTCGGGCCGGGCCTGGTGGGAAACTACTGGGCGAATCAGACGGTGTATTGGGTAGGCCCACTGGCGGGAGGAATCGTGGCGGGAAGCCTCTACAGCCTGCTGCTGGCGCGCAAATCCGGTTCCTGACGCGGAAGCCGGCCCGCGGCTGACCACTTCCTCACGCTTCCTGCCCCCCGTGCTTGCTATGCCCCCGGGCGCATGCTACTTTCGGCCCCAGTAATTTTGGCCCGAGGTTGCGCATGGCACTTGCAATTGAAGATCTGCTGCGCCATTCCATCGAAAACAAAGCGTCCGACCTGCACCTGAAGGTCGGCAACCACCCGTACATCCGCGTCGACGGAATGCTGCAGGCCATGACGGATTTCTCCCGCATCACGCCGGAGGAAATGCTGTCCATGGCGTTCAGCATGATGACCAACCGGCAGAAGCAGAAATTCAAGGAAACGGCCGAGCTGGACATGGCCTACGGTGTGGCCGGCCTGGGCCGCTTCCGCGTAAACGTGTTCCAGCAGCGCGGCAACGTGGGCATGGTCATCCGCGTCATCCCCACCAAAGTGAAGACGGTGGACGAGTTGATGCTCCCGAAAGTGTGCGAAAAGGTTTGCGAGGAGCAACGCGGACTCATCCTCGTGACGGGCACCACGGGCTCGGGCAAATCGACAACGCTCGCGGCGATGATTGACCGCATCAATTCGCAGCGCGCGGACCACATCATCACCATCGAAGACCCTATCGAATTCCTGCACCGCGACAAAAAAGGTTTTGTGAACCAGCGCGAAGTGGAAGTGGATACCGCGAGCTTTTCCACGGCCCTGCGCGCCGCGCTCCGCCAGGACCCCGACGTGATTCTCGTCGGCGAAATGCGCGACCTGGAAACGATCGGCACCGCTCTGCTCGCCGCCGAGACCGGTCACCTGGTGCTTTCCACCCTGCACACCCTGGACGCGACGGAAACGATCCAGCGCATCATCGCCGTCTTCCCGCCGCCGGAGCAGAAGCAGATCCGTTTGCAGCTCGCCTCCACTCTGAAGGCGGTGATCAGCCAGCGCCTGGTGCGCAAATCGGACGGGCTGGGCCGCGCTCCCGCCGTGGAAATCATGATCGCGACCTCTTACATCCGCGACTGCATCGTGAACCCCGACAAGACGCGGCTCATCCGCGACGCCATCGCCGCCGGCACCAGCCAGTATGGAATGCAGACCTTCGATCAGTCGCTCTACGAACTGCACACGAAAAACCTGATCACCTATGAGGAAGCCATGATGCGCGCTTCCAACCCCGACGAGCTGAAGCTCCGCATGCAGGGCATCCGCTCCACCGCAGACGCCGCGCGCGAGGAAATGGAACGCGCCATCACCGAATTCGAGCGCTTCGGGGGAAGCGGCGGGAACCGGTAGAGCAAGGGCAGGCCTGCTTGCCGGCGGGCGCCGCAGCGCGGCTTTGCGCCAGGCTTCCATCTGTTCTGCAATCTTCTTTGCGCGCTTTGCCTCGTCGCGCCTTTGCGAGAAACTCTCCTCATGCGCCGCCCACGCCAGCTCGACAACGCCGACGAACTGCACGCCGCCGCCGTGCGCGCCCTGATGCGCCGCGCCCATTCCATCCACGAAATGCGGCGCGCGCTCGAGCGCCGCTGCACGGATGAAGCCCTGGTCCGCGCCGAACTGGACCGCCTGAAGCAGCAGAACCTGCTCGACGACGCGCGATACGCACGCGAATTCGCGCGCGCGCATGCCGCCATCCGTCGCCAGGGGCGCTTCCGCATCGCGCAGGAGTTGCGCCGCCGTGGCGTGCCCGACCGGCACATAGACGCAGCGCTGGACGAAGCCTTCGCCACACAGGACGAGACGGCGCTGCTCCGCCAGCGGCTGGAGCGCAAGCTCCGCGGCATTCGCGGCCCGCTCGACCAGCGCCGCCTCGCTTCGCTCTATCGCAGCCTGCTCCGCGCCGGCTTCTCTCCCGACCAGGTACGCGCCGCCATCAACTCCCTCGCCCGCGGCGCGACGCTCGACCCGGACGCCGCCACACCAGAAACGGGCGAGTAAGCAGAGACGCTACACGGATTCGAGGTCATGCCGGACTGGAATTGTTGGAAGAATCTAAAGGTAAACCGCGTGCCCAAACGCACCCAGGAGCCCGAAGAGGAAGTCACTAAGCGCATCCGAGCTCGCCAGACGGTAGGAGCCTTCCACGACGCCGGGCACGATCTCTCGGGTGCGAATCTGCATCGCCTTCGTCGTCTCCGGCTCATCACCGGCCGCGAAAATATTCGGGATCAACATGCGCGCGCCCTTGGGACTGGATAGATACCGAATGACAACCCTCATGTCGCCCGATGGGACCAGCTGAAACACGATTCCAATTGCATCGTCATCAGGATGGTTTGCGGATTTCTCTCCACCATAAGGCGAACTCGGATCCATCGCGGCCTGGCTGCGATCGTAATGACGCAACGCCCATGCCGGGGATTGCCGGTCAACGTACTTCCATTCCGGCAGGGTGTCCGGCAATGCCCGCGGTCCCGCAGCTCCGTGCATTCTGCGCAGTACCTCGCGGAGATAGTCCTCGTTCGTAGCCACCGTGATGATGTTTGGTTGCGGCATTGCAGCGTAGAAGGTCCAAATGTCTTCCTCAAGCTTCTCCTGGAAGCTCATCACAGTAACGCCTTCGATCGTCATCGAGCGGAACGGCGCCGCCTTCGGGTCCCGGGAAAACGCGCGATAGTTGTTGGTTTGGTTGCCTGCAAACACGGCAATTGCGCAGTCTTCGCTGAGCATTTGTCCAAGCCCGCTCGGGGGACGGAAATGCCGGGAGCCCTCCAGCGACAGGAGCACCGTCTGCCCCTTCAAATGCTTCATCAGCAGCGAGTCCCCGAAGCCGAAAGACCCCAGCGCAAGCGTGTGGCCGAGCAGCCGCAAGTCCTCTTGCGAGATTGGCTTGTTCTTCTCGTCTTCGTCATCTCCCCCCGGTTTGACCTTGGGAATCACGAAAGATCCGGTTCCCACAGTTATCTCTTCCGTGTCGGCGGGGAGCCACCCCAGCAACTGTTCGAAACTGGGGGCGGTGGACTCTGCTGCATTAGCCGGCCACACCTGGAGCGGACAAACCAGCACCGCAAGGCCTACAAGGAGACTGACTTCGAGGAAGCCGCGTCTGCACGTCATCGCTCCCCCCTCTGGTTTTGCAGCCGGGTTAGATTATGCATCTCTACAGATTCCCCGGTTGAATAGTCCTTGTCTTCCGTTTCTGTCCAGTGAACACCCCAGGCACAGCCCCGCTTGCCGGTCCACTGGAAGGGAGCACTCCATTGCCGCTCGAAGGAGGCCTCTGCCATAATCAATGCCATGGCCGGACACGGAAGACCCGCGTTGAGCGGAAACGAATGCCGCGAGCTGTTCCTGCGCTACTTCGAGAGCAAGGGACACACGCGCGTGCGCAGCTCCTCGCTCGTTCCGCTGGGCGACCCCACGCTGCTCTTCACCAACGCGGGCATGAACCAGTTCAAGAACGTGTTTCTGGGGCTCGAACAGCGCCCCTACAAGCGCGCCACCACTTCGCAGAAGTGCGTTCGCGCCGGCGGAAAGCACAACGACCTGGAAAACGTCGGCTTCACGAACCGCCACCACACCTTTTTCGAGATGCTCGGCAATTTTTCGTTCGGGGAGTATTTCAAAAAAGAAGCAATTGAATTCGCAATGGACTTGATCACCTCCCCGCAGTGGTTTGGAATTCCGAAGGAACGCCTCTATTTCACCGTCTTTGGCGGTGCGGAGGTCAGCCCCGGCCAGATGCTGGGAAGTGACCAGGAGTCCAAAGTCCACTGGGCTGATGTGGGCGCTCCTCAAGACCGAATTTTCGAGATTCCGGGGCTGAAGGAAAATTTCTGGGCCATGGGCGATACCGGCCCCTGCGGGCCGTGTAGCGAACTGCATTACGACATGGGCGCGGCTGCTTCCGAGGAAGGCCACACGGACTGCAAGTTTCCGTGCGATTGCGGCCGTTACGTCGAAATCTGGAACCTGGTGTTCATGCAGTTCAATCGCGATGCGAAGGGCACGCTGAATCCGCTGCCGAAGCCGTGCGTGGATACGGGCATGGGCCTCGAACGCATCGCGGCGACGATTCTGAACCTCAGCGACCCCACAAAATTCTCGAACTACGACACGGACCTCTTCACGCCGCT
>DATKNR010000166.1:0-4826 GCA_035541255.1 Patescibacteria group bacterium
AAGTCCGTTCCCTCCGCGGTGAGGTAGACGGGCACAACATAGAGGAAGGCATTTTCGATGGGCGCGGCGATCAGATTGCCGCGAATCACGCGCGAGCCTTTCTGATTCCACAGCGTGAGCTGCTGTGAGATGACCGGATTCTGGTCAATCATGGCTTCCACCTGCATGGGGCCGTAGATGAGTTTGTCCTTCGGAAGCTGGTAGAAGAGCATCTGGCCGTAATCGGGGAAATCGCACTTCGCGGCCATCCAGGCGATCATGTTGTCGCGCTTGTCGGGAGTGAACGCGGTCATGAGCAGATATTCCAGCCGGTCGCTGCCGGGAAGCTTCATGAGGATGTAGTACGGAGGCATGGGACCGACCGTGCCCGCGTATTCCTCGCGCGGCAGCACCCACAGGTCTTCGCGGTTGTAGAAGACCTGAGGAACGGTCATGTGGAACGTGCGGTACTGATCGGCCTGAATGGAGAACAAATCCTCCGGATAGCGGAGATGGGATTTGAGGTCGGGCGAAAGCTGGCTGAGATCGAGGAAGACGCCGGGAAACGCGCGGCGATACGCAGCGAGCACGGGATCCTTCGGGTCCATCACGTAGAAGCGGACCGTGCCGTTGTACATGTCCACGACGGCCTTGACGGAATTGCGGATGTAGTTGAGTCCCGCCTGATCGCCCGCCATATAGGGACTGGAATACGGGAAGTGATCGGAAAGGGTGTAGGCGTCCTGAATCCAGTAGAGCTTGCCTTCGCTCACGACGGGATAAGGATCGTGGTCGAGCTGGAGGAAGGGAGCGATCTGCGAGACGCGGTCCTGCACGCGCCGCCAGAGTTGAATGCGGCTGCCGGGCTGGAGATAGGAGGTCAGCAGAATGTTCACGTCGCCCTGGGTCCAGGCGAACAGCAGACGCCGCCAGAGGCTGTCGATGGGAATTCCGCCGGTACCTGCGTAACTCGTGTACACGTTCTGATTGCCCTTGGGATAGTCGAACTCCTTCGCGCGCGTGTCGACAATGCGATAGCCCGGCATGGACTCGCCGTAGTAGATGGCGGGCTGCGTGATGTTGAGGCCGTAATTGGAAACGGGCGGGATGTCGGAAATCAGGTAGTCGGGAAAGCCGCCGCCAACGGTTTTGGAGACGAAGCTCATCACCAGGCCGAAACCGTGCGTGAACTGCAGCCGCTGGTTCACCCAGGTTTGCGCCTGGGCGGGAAGGTCCGCGGAGATTTCGCGGGCCGAGAGCATGATCTGGTGATAACCGTCGGTAAGGTGATAGCGGTCCACGTCCGCCTGGTAGAACTGGTAGTAGAGGCGGATTTCCTGGGCCTGCTTGTACATCTGGAGGAGCGGGCGGGAATCCCACAGACGGATGTTCTGGATGGTGTCCTGATTGCGGGCAATCATCTGCGCGGTGAGGTCAGAGAGAGCGGGATAGGAAGTTTCCTGGATGGCGTCGAGTCCGAAGGCTTTTCGGGTGAATTCGATATTGTTCTTCAGGTAGGGAGTTTCCATGGAGAGTTCGCTGGGTTGCACCACGAATTTCTGGAAAAGCGCGGGAGCCAGCGAGACGCCGAAGAAATAGAGGAGCACGTAAGCACCGAAGCCGTAGACGACGGAGCGGAAGCTCGGCCGGAAGACGCTCGCCAGCAGCAGGGCTGCCAGCGCGCCGGAGGCGAGGATCATGATCCAGTAGGCGAGACGGGTCACGTGGTCCGCGGTATAACCCGCGCCGTAGACGACGCCCAGTGTGGAGTAAACGAGGTCGAAACGGTCGAGGTAGAAGCCCCATCCCCAGCTGGCCGCGAGAACAAACGACATGAAGGAAAGATGAGGGATCGCCTTCTCGTTGGGGCCTGCCATCCGTCCGCGAGTGGCGGTGCGCAGAAGACCGAAGAAGCCGTAGAGAAGCAGCACGCCGACCAGCGAGATGAGCGCGAGGGTGGTAAGGCTTTCCTGCACGAGTTCGTAAAACGGCAGGCGGAAGAGATAAAAGCCCAGGTCAACGCCGTAGAGCGGATCAGCGAGGCCAAACGAGCCGCCAAAACGGAACCGAAGATAGGCGTCCCACTGCGTGTACAGAGTGGCCGCAAAAAACAGGGGAACGAGAAGAGAAATGGCGGCGAGGAACCACCTCATCAGAGTGGGAGTGAGCTGGTTGCCGAGCGTGATGGTGATGGGAGAGTCGGGGCGCAGGCTGATGACGCCGTGGGCGGTGCCGTTTTTCAGCGCGTAGCTGAGATTGAACCAGAGATAAACGAAAACGACGAGAAACGAGGCCGCGTAGAGCTGGAAGCGAAGATCCAGCAGGGTCCAGAAGACGCGGGAGTAGCCGAGCTGGCCCATCCACAAATCCTTCTGGATCCAGTCGGAGACGACGACCAAGAACGCAACCAGCGCGATGGCGGCGAGCGCGATGAGGCGGAACGGACGGCGGGGCCGAGGGGGACGACTCTCTTCGTCTTCGAGGAGCCACGGCCCCCCGTCATCAGCTCGTCTTTCAGCCATTGCCCTGCCGCCTTTCTCCCAGGGACGAAACGCGGACTGCGTCAGGAAACGCGCCGCTCAGGGGCCGTGCGCCGCATCCAGGGCGGCACGGGGCGCGGTGTGCACGTCCAGGATGGTGATGGCCACGGCCACGACGATGGGCCCGAGAATGAAGCCCAGAAAACCAAACACGCTGATGCCGCCGAGAACGCTCACGAGAATCAGCAGGGCATTCATCTGCGACTTACCGGTGAGCAGGAACGGGCGGATAAAATGCTCCATCACTCCCGCCACGCCGGCGCAGATACAGACCAGCACGACGGCTCTTCCATAGGACCCCTGAACCAGGAGCCAGAGAACAGCGGGTCCCCACACCAGCCAGGCGCCGATGACGGGAAGCAAAGAGAGCATGCCCATCACCGCGCCCCAGAATACCGGCGAGGGAAGGTCCACGATGGCAAAGGCGAGGGCGCCGAGCAGGCCCTGAATTGCGCCGATCACGAGGCTGGCGGTGATGCTGGCGAAAATCAGGTCGCGCGTCTGCTCCTGGATGCGGCTGCGCTCCTCGTCGTTGAAGGGGAGCATGCGACGGGTGCGCTCGACGAGCGCGGGGCCATCGCGGAACAGGAAGAAGAGGGCAAAGAGGGTGATGAGAAGTTTCAGGGAGATGCTGGCGGCGTTGCGTACTGCGTCTGCCGCGCGGTGTTCCAGGAGATTTTCTACCCACACGGCGGCATCGCGCGCCAGTTGCAGCGGGTCGGTGTGGAGGCCGGAAAATCCGTGGCCCTGCAGCCAGGCGAGCGCCTGCTGGACGGAAGGAGGGATGTGCGAAGACCAGTCGCCCGCGCCTTCGAGGTAGCGAACGGCCGTGGCAGCCTGGCTGACCAGGCCGCTCACCAGGGCCATGGCAGGTCCAATGAGCAGAAGCGTGACACAGAGTGTGCTGAGCGCCGCGGCTTTCAGCGGACCCATGCGGCGAAGCAGGCGCTCGTGGAGAGGATAGGTGCAGACCACGAGCACGACAGCCCATCCGAGGGGCTGGAGAAAGGGTTCGAACACACGATAAGCGAGATAGAAAATGAGAAGCACCGCGCCGTAAAACAGCAGTGATTCGAATCGCCTCTGGCTGGCTTCTTCCGGCATATTTCGCGCCGCCAACTCCTTATACTAGTGCGTGTCCGGGATGGTCGGGCCCGGGCGCGGGTGCGTGTTTCACGGAACGCCTTCCTCCGCATGCAACGCCCAACCGAAGCAAATGGGAACCGAGACTACACCGAAAGTGCACGACACGGCGGAGCGGCCCGCGGCGGGAGCGCCGTGGGGGACGCATCCCGTCCGCCTGCTGATTGTGCTGGGGCTGATCAATTTCATCAACTTTGCGGACCGGCTTGTGATCGTACCGCTGTTCCCCGTGTTGCGCGACGAATTCTCGCTGACGGACACGCAACTGGGGGCGCTGCAGACGGTGCTGCAAGTGGTGCTGGCGCTGGCGACGATTCCATTTTCGCTGCTGGCGGACCGCGCGAACCGGCGGAAGGTGATCGCGGTGGGAGTGGCGATCTGGAGCGGGGCCACGTTTCTCACCGGCCTGGCGGCGACGTATGTGTCGCTGCTGGCGGCGCGCGCACTGGTGGGAATCGGCGAGGCGGCTTACGCGCCCGCGGCGCAGTCCATGATTTCCGGCGAATTTGCGCCGCGGATGCGCGGGCGGGCACTGGCGGTGTTTGCCGCGGCCATGTTGGTGGGGGGAGCGGCAGGCCAGGCGCTCGGAGGAGTGCTGGGCGACACGAGCGGATGGAGATGGGCGTTCACGATTATCGGCGTTCCGGGAATTCTGCTCGCGGCAGCGGTGCTGCGGCTGGACGATCCGCCGCGAGGGCCGAAGGAGGAAGTGGTGCCGGTGTCGCATCTGGTGCGCGTGCCGGCGTATCTGGCGATGACGGGCAGCGGCGTGCTGGTGACGTTCTCCACGGTGTCGTTCATCACCTGGGGTCCGGATTACATGGTGAGGTACAAGGACTTCAGCCTGCGCCAGGCGGGGGTGCTGCTGGCGACGCTGGGGCTGGTGGCGCTGGTGGCGGGAGCACTGACGGGCGGAACGATTGCGGATTTACTGCAACGGCGGATGGCGTACGGCCGAGTGGTGACGGTGGCGCTGGGATTCCTGTGCGCCTGCCCGTTCCTGCTGTGGGGCCTGGGTTCGGACAACCGCGACACGATTCTCGCGGCCTTCTCCATCGCGGGATTTTTCATGTCGTGGTACCACGGGCCGGTGACGGCGATCATTCACGACATGATGCCGCCGCGGGCGTATGCGCGGTCGGTGGGAATGTACATGTTCGTGAC
>DATKNR010000167.1:0-6132 GCA_035541255.1 Patescibacteria group bacterium
TGCGGATGTATTCGCCCGGCGTGTGCGCTCCTGCCCCCGCCGCTCCCAGTCCGTCGAGCGTCGGCACGCCCAGCGCCGCCGTGAAATTTCCGTCGGAACCGCCCCCCGTGGACGACTCTTCAATTTGCATCCCCAGTTCGCGTGCCCGCCGTTGCGCCTGCGCGAACAGCCGTTCCGCCACTCGACGTTCCATCGGCGGACGATCGATTCCCCCGCTCACGCGAAGCCGCGCGCCGGGCAGAATCGGTCGCAGCGCGCGAAACCGCGCCGTCACACGCGGAATGTCCGCCGCGCGCGCCACGCGCACGTCCACGCGCGCCCGTGCATGTTCGGCAATCACATTCGTCCGCGTTCCTCCCTCAATCACGTCCGCATTCACGGTGATTCCCCGCCGTGCGTCCCCGAATCTCGCGACCCGCGCGATTTGCATCGCCAGTTCATGCACCGCGTTCACGCCCGACTCCGGATTTACTCCCGCGTGTGCCGCGCGTCCCGTCACTTCCAGAGTGAATTCGCCCACGCCTTTCCGCGCCGTCTTCAGCTTTCCGCGCGGGCCGGTTCCCGGCTCCAGCACCAGCACCGCGGCGCTGCGCCGCGCCTCCCGTTCGATCTTCGCCCGCGATACTTCACTTCCCACCTCCTCGTCCGGAGTCCACAGGAACACCACTCGGCGCCGCGGCTCCAGCCCCGCTGCCCCTAGTGCGTCCATCGCCGCGAGCGCAATGGCCAGTCCCGCTTTCATGTCCAGTGTTCCGGGGCCATACGCGCGGCCCCCGCGGACGCGGAACGGCGCCCGCGCCAGCGTCCCCCGCTCATAGACCGTGTCCGTGTGCCCTAGAACAAGGATTTGCTCTTTCTCCGCGCCCTTCCTCGGCCGCACTTCGCATCGCAGCAGGTCTCCGCGTCCCGCCGCGCGCGCCGTCCGGATCCGCTCCACGCGCGCTCCGCGTTTCTTCCATTCTTTCGACAGTTCATCCGCCAGCCGGTTCACGCCCGCAGGGTCGTAACTGGACGATTCGATTTCAACCAGCCGGCCCACTTGCCGCGTAATCGCAGCTTCACGTTTCCGAAGCCACCGCAAAATGCTACGGAGTTTCCCCATGGCCGGGTATTATGCCAGCACCCGGCCCAATCGGACGCCGCCGCCGGGAGAAACCTCTGGGCGAGCCCAGGTTTTTGCCACCATCGGCGATCCTCTGCATCCAAAAGGGGTTGAAGTTGCCGAGGCGGGGCAGTGGTACGTCCGGCCGGGGCGCCGGCTGGAACTCTTACTCACAGGGATTTTTATGAAGAGCTGGGTGCAATGCTTGATTGCCGTCGGCGTGGCTTGCGGTTTGAGCATTTCGGCGCGCGCGCAGGCTGCCTATCCTGCCCAGGTGCCCGGAGCGGCTTCTCCCTCCATCGAGTATTCTCCGCAAACGCCTGCCGTCTTTAATGGCAGCGTGCCGGTGGGCAAGGCCACCAGCGAGCCGCTCGTGCTCTCACTCAAGGAAGCCATCGAGCGCGGGCTGAAGCAGAATCTCGGCGCCGTTCTCTCCGGATATCAGATTGGCGGCGCCCGCGGCGAACGGTGGCGCGAACTCGCTCCTCTCCTTCCCAACTCGGAAATACATCTCTCCGAGACCGCTTCCCAATTCGACAAAGCTACTCTCGGTATTAAGCTGCCGGGAATCCCCGACGTCATCGGGCCGTTCGGCTATACCGATCTCCGCGTCACTCTGAACCAGACATTTTTTGATTGGAGCCAGATCAATCGGGCGCGTTCCGCGGGCGCCAATCTGCAGGCGGCCAAACTCAGTTATGCCGAGGCGCGCGACCTGGTCGTGCTCGCCGTCGGCAACAGCTACCTGCAGACCGTGGCTGGCGCATCGCGAGTGGAGAGCGCCGTGGCGCAGCAGGCCACCGCACAGGCGCTCTACGACCTCGCCAGCGACCAGCTCAAGGCCGGCCTTGCCCCCGCCATTGATGTGCTCCGCGCTCAGGTGGAACTGGAAACCCGCCGCCAGCAGCTCATCGTCGCGCGCAATGATTTTGAAAAGGAAAAACTCCTGCTCGGACGCATCATCGGGCTTCCTCCCGGCCAGCAAGTCACTCTGAGCGACAAGGCGCTCTACGAACCCATGGAGGAATGGACGCTCGATCAGGCCCTCGACCGCGCCTATTCCACACGCCCCGACTATCTCAGCGCCCGCGCTTCGCTCCGCGCCGCAGAGTTGGCTCGCCGCGCCGCCGGCGCCGAATACCTTCCCTCCCTGGGCTTCAGCGGAGATTACGGCGCTTCCGGCGTCAACCCGGGCAACTCTCACGGTGTCTTCGACGCCAGTGTTCGTCTTACCGTCCCCGTCTTCCAGGGCAACCGCGTTCACGGAGACGTGCTCGTGGCACAGGCTGCCTTCGACCAGGCTCGCGCCACGCTCGACAATCTTCGCGGCCAGGTCGACTACGATGTCCGCGCCGCTTTCCTGGACCTCCAGGCGGCCAAGGATCGCGTCGCCGTTGCACGCATCAACCTCACTCTGGCGAATCAGACGCTCGATCAGTCTCGCGACCGTTTCCGCGCCGGTGTCACCAACAACGTCGAAGTCGTCCAGGCGCAGGACGCCGTCGCCGCGGCAAACGAGTCCCTGATTTCCAGTTTGTACGCCTACGACATTTCCAAAATCGAGCTCGCCCGCGCCGTCGGCAACGCCGAAGTCGGCGTGGCAGAATATCTCAAGGGGAAATGACCGATGGATTCCGATAGACACGACGCTCCCGTCACCAGCGCCCCCGACGACCGTTCGCAGCCGCCCGCTGGCGAGGCCCATATGCCGGGCCGCCGCCTTCCCTCCGCGCCCCCTCCCGCGCCCAAGTCACGCGCACGGCTCGTGGCGTTCCTCGTCATTTTCGTGCTCATTGTCGCCGGCACCGGAATGTGGCTCTACTTCCGCCAGTATGAGTCCACTGACGACGCCCAGATTGACGGTCACATTCATCCCATCAGCTCGCGCATCGCCGGCTACGTCATCAAGGTCAACGTGGACGACAATCAGTACGTCCACGCGGGCGACGTGCTCGTCGAGATTGATCCCACGGACTTCAAGGTTGCCGTGCAAAAGGCCGAGGCGGAGCTTGCCGATGCTCAAGCCAACGCCAACGGCCAGGCCATCAATGTCCCCGTCACTTCCATCACCACCGCCAGCCTCATTCGTTCGTCTGAAGCGGATGTGCAGAGCGCAAAGGCCGGCATTCAGGCCGCGGATAAGCAGGTGGACGTGATGCGCGCCAATCTCGCCCAGACCGAAGCCAATGATGTAAAGTTGCAGGACGACTTGAAGCGTTACGCCCAGCTCGTTCAAAAGCAGGAAGTTTCCGAGCAGCAATATGACCAGGCTCTCGCCGCGGCCCACGCCAGCTCCGCGTCGATCGCCGGAGCGCGTGCCGCTCTCACCGCTGCCGAGCAGCAGGCCAGCCAGGCCCGCGAACGCTTGAAGCAGGCCGAGGCCGGCCTCACTTCCGCGCGCACCGGTCCTCGCCAGGTAGCCATCACGGAGACACGTGCCCATTCCGGCGCTGCTTTGGTCGAACAGAAACGCGCCGAGCTCGATCAGGCCAAGCTCAACCTCAGTTATTGTAAAATCCTCGCTCCTTCGGATGGCATCGTGAACAAGAACGTCGAAGTCGGCCAGTACGTCCAGCCCGGTCAGCAATTGCTCTCCGTGGTTCCTCGCGACGAAATTTACGTCACCGCGAACTTCAAGGAGACCCAGCTCCATTACATGAAGGTCGGACAGCCCGCCGTCTTTACCGTGGACGCCAACGGACGCAGCTACCGCGGCCACGTGGACAGCATCGCCGGAGCCAGCGGCGCCCGGTTCAGTCTCCTTCCGCCCGAAAACGCCACCGGCAATTACGTCAAAGTCGTCCAGCGGATTCCGGTGAAAATCGTCCTCGATCCGGGCGAGAATAAGGACCACCAGCTCCGTATCGGCATGTCCGTGGATCCTCGAGTGACGGTGCGTTGAGTTCGGCTGACGCTGCGGCGGGCGGATTCTCGGCGGATTCTGCCGTTTCTCGCCCGGCCGTTAATCCTTGGCTCATCGCCATCACCGTCACTCTCGCCACCTTCATGGAGGTGCTGGACACCAGCATCGCCAACGTCGCTCTTCCCCACATTGCTGGCGGCCTTTCCGTGGACCAGGACGAGAGCACCTGGATCCTCACCTCCTACCTCGTTTCCAACGCCATCATTCTTCCCATGAGCGGCTGGTTTTCCACCCTCATTGGCCGCAAGCGCTTTTACATGCTCTGCGTAATCATCTTCACCGCCAGTTCCTTCCTTTGCGGCCTCGCTCCCAGCCTCGGCGCCCTCATTCTGTTTCGCATCCTCCAGGGCCTCGGCGGCGGCGGCCTCCAGCCCAGCGAGCAGGCCATCCTCGCAGACACCTTTCCTCCCGCCAAGCGCGGCCTGGCTTTCGCCATGTACGGCATGGCTGTCGTTCTCGCTCCCGCCATCGGTCCCACTCTCGGCGGATGGATTACCGACAATTTCAGCTGGCGCTGGATTTTCTACGTCAACGTCCCCGTCGGCCTGCTCTCCATCGCGCTCACCTCGCGCCTCGTCCACGACCCGCCCCACATGCGCCGCGCCTCGGGCAAGAGCTTCCGCGTGGACTATATCGGCCTCGGCCTGCTCGCCATCGGCCTCGGAGCCCTACAGGTCGTTTTAGACAAGGGGCAGCGCGACGACTGGCTCGAGTCCAACTTCATCCTCACGCTCAGCATCATCGCCGCCGCCGGCATCATTGCTGCAATTTTCTGGGAATGGTTTCACCCCGAGCCCATCATTGACCTCAAGCTCTTCCGCGATCGCTCTTTCGCCGTCAGCAACACCATGATGTTCATCGTCGGCTTCGCCCTGCTCGGCACCACCCTCCTTCTTCCTCTTTACGCGCAGAACTTGCTGGGTTATACCGCTGAGACGGCGGGACTCAGTCTCATGCCCGGCGGCTTTCTCATCATGGCGCTCATGCCGCTCGTCGGCTTTCTGCTCATTCGTTACGAGCCCAGGTTTCTGCTCCTGTTCGGCTGGGCCTGGACCTCCTTTGCCTTGTTCCGCATGACCAATTTCGACCTGGGCGTCGACTTTCGCACACTGGCCGTCGCGCGCATGGTCCAGGCCGGCGGACTCGCATTTCTTTTCGTCCCCATCAACACCGCCGCCTACTCGTTCCTGCCCCGGGAAAAAAACAACGCTGCTTCCGGCCTCATCAACCTGGCCCGCAACGTCGGCGGCAGCGTCGGCATCTCCTTCGTCACTACCATGCTCGACCGCCGCTCCCAGTTCCACCAGTCCCGCCTGGTCGCGAACCTCAATCCCGGTTCCCCGACTGTTCAGGCCAGGATTCGTTCCATGTCGCGTGCCTTCGAGGCACGCGGCTCCTCTCCCCAGCTCGCTACTGCCCAAGCCCATAAAATGATAGAAGTCATGGTCCAGCGCCAGTCCACCATGCTCTCCTATATTGACAATTTCAAAATACTGGCCATCTCCGCTCTGATCATGGTGCCGCTCGCCCTCTTTCTGAAGAAGGGACGCGGCAGCGGCGACGCGCCCGTGCATTGATTCACGCGCATAGACCCATGCAACTGCGCATCCTCACCCTCGAGCGGGAATATGGCAGTGGCGGCGCCGTCATCGCTTCGGAACTCGCCGGCCGTCTCGGCTGGAAGCTCTGGGACCATGCCCTGACCGAGGAAATAGCCAAGCTCGCCCGCGTCAGCCCCGCCGCTGCCGAACGCCACGACGAGCGCCGCGACCCCCTGCTCTACCGCCTGGCCAAGGTGTTCGCGCGCGGCAGCAACGAGCGCAGCATTACTGTCGAGGATGATGTTGTGTTCGACGCCGAGCGCATGGTGGATCTTCTCGGCCGCGTGATTCGGAGCGTTGCGGACGAGGGTCGCTGCGTGATTGTCGGCCGCGGCGCGGCCTACCTGCTCCGCCAGCGCACCGATGCCTTCCATGTTTTCGTTTATGCGCCCCGCGACGTGAAAATCGCCCGCATCATGACTCTGGGAAAATCCGCGGCGGAAGCCGAAGATCTGGTCGAGACCGTGGACAAGGAGCGCGCCGCCTTCATTCAGCAGTATTTCGGC
>DATKNR010000168.1:0-10189 GCA_035541255.1 Patescibacteria group bacterium
AAGTAGGCGGTCATGGAGGCGCCGACGGCGATCACAAAGCCTCGGACCCAGGAGGAGGGCATGCGCTGAGAGTAATGCGCGGCAAAATAGCCGCCCGGAATCGCTCCGGCGAGAACGATGAAAGCCTGGGGCCAGTCCACCGTGCGAGTGGCAATGAAGGTGATGACTGCAACCCCATTGATGAGCGTAGTGAGGAGAATCTTGATCGCATTCATTTCGTGGATATCGGTCATGCCCAGCGAGGCGAGGATGGCCAGAACGAGGATTCCGATCCCGCCGGCGAAGTAGCCGCCATAGACGGCCGAAACCAGTGCGAAAAACGTAGCCAGCGCGATTCTTCCGGTCGACGGGTCCAAATGCCCATCGGCGGATGACGTCTTGCTGAGCCGCGGGCCGAGGACGAAGAGAATCGTTGCGGCAAGCATGAGCCAGGGCACGAGCCGGAGGAAGGTAGAGGCCGGCGTGCGAACCACGAGGACGGCGCCTCCCACGCTGCCCACCAGGCTTACCCCGAGGAGAGGAATCAGCAGACGAGGCGTGACCTTCAAACGCGGCCAGAACGCCCGGACGCCGGCCGCCAGCCCGGGCCAGAGCGCAACCGTGTTGGTGGCGCGCGCGGGGATTGCCGGTACACCGATGAACATGAGAGCTGGAAAGACAAAAAACGTGCCGCCACCGGCAACGGCATTCATGGCGCCACCCAGGACTCCCATGGCAAAAAGAAACGCAGCGGGCAGAACGCCTGGACTCATCGGAGCGTGGCGGCAGTGGGCGCCGGGTTCACAGGCCTGTTCGATTCCCGAGCAGCGCCGCGGTCGATTCCATCAGTTTGCGAGGGGATGGCCGCAGATGCGCTCGAGAATCCGGATGGGCGATTTTTCCGGAAGGGCCATGGCGTGGCGGGAAATCAGAAAGGTCTGCTCGAGGGCGAAGCGGCCGGAGAGGACGGCGTGGCTGACCATGTCGGTGTAGCAGATCCAGCAGGAGCCGGGAGGAAATTCCCACTGATGCTTGGTGCAATCGCGCTGGAACTCGGCGTTCTGCTTCAGGAAATCGTGGAAGCGGAGCATGAAGGCATCATAGGGGGAACGAGACCACTGGCGAATGCCGAGAGCGCGGGCCATTTTGCCAAAGACCTGGCTGCCGCTAGGGGCCTTGGGAATGCCGACCTGGCGAGCGAAGCGTTCGGCAAGGCCTTCGAACGTTTCCGAGGTGATCCAGACGCGGTCGTGCGCTGGGTTGATGTTCACGAACACGCGGAGGATGCGGTCGCCATGGGTGGGCCGGGTGGGAAAGGCATCGACGTGGGCGAGATCGTTTCGCGCGGTGAGCCGGGCCGCGCGCCCTTTTTCCTCGATGGGGCGGTAGCTGGCAAAATCGCGGACCCAGCGGGCGGAATATTCCGGGAGGATTTCTGCGAGGAATGCGGTGGCCCAGTTCGAGTATGCCGCGAGGATCGCTTTGAGTCTGGCGGCATCGTGAGCCGGCATCTGCCCCGTTCCCGTCAGACGATTTTGAGCGGGGCGATAGGCGATGTTCTTGTGGTACCCAGCCTGAGTTTGCTTCTGGTCGAGAAGAAAAGCGCGGTCTTCCGCGTTCAGGTGGAATGGCATGCGGGGAAAGAACAGAATGTTGCCGCACTCGAGTTCGCGGGCGAGGTGCGCCGCATGCGAAGGAGGCGTAGCAACGTCGATGCGCCGGCTTACCCGCTCGGAAACGAGGGAAGTATCCGCGTCCTGATGTTCAGCCGCCATTTTTGGTCTTGTGCTCCCGCACCACCGACAGGGTCAGAATACGTCGGGGAACATCCAGGGGCAAGGCCGACAGCCCGAGTCAGTGCCGGGAATTCCGGGAACCTCGGTGCCCCGTGAGCGGAATTGTAAGAAAGCGCAGTGCGTATCTGCTTCCGGTTCGCGGTGCTAGCATGAGCACTTCCGGGTGAAGAAACTGGCGGAGCGGGAAGGGGAATGACGATGAAGGCTCCATTGCTCTTGCGATTTGTATTGATGGTACTGCTAACGCTGCTGGCCAGCCCGAACGCGGCGCGGGCGCAAAGTCCCAGCGGCGGACAGGAGCAAAGCCCTCCGGCAGAGGGCCCGCGGCAGAGAGGACACTTCCGCGGGAATGCCGTTTTCGGGCGCATCCAAAGCATTTCTCCGACGGAAATGAAGCTCGAAGCGGCGGACGGGAGCACGGTAACGGTGCGGATCAGCGACAAGACGCAATTCCGCATGGAGCAGGAGACGGCCAAACTGGAGGATTTTAAGGCGGGAACAGCGGTGTTTGTGCGAGGCACAAAGACCGGTGACTCCACGTGGGATGCAGAGCTAATCGCAACACGCAGAGGGCCACCGCCGATGATGCAAGGGTCCGGACGGAACGTTCTGGCCGGCACGGTGAAGTCGATCGAAGGAACCAAGATCACGATTGAGCGGCTGGACGGAACGACGGAGAGCATCGAGGCGGATGAAAATACGTCCCTGATGAAGCACCGCGAGAGCATCACGCTGGCCGACATCCACCCGGGCGACGGTGTGGCCATTCGAGGAGAAACGAAGGACGGCGTGTTCGTGCCCCGCATGGTGAACGTGATGGATCCCGCGCAGTTCGAACGGATGAAGCAGTTCCTCAGTTCGGGCAGCCCAGGAGGCGGCGCACCGCCGCCGCAAGGCGAAAAGAAGCCGGACTCGAAGTCCCCGCAGGGTCCGCGCTAGTGCGCCTGGAAGCGCCCGCAATTGCCGCGGCCGCATGGCTTGCGCTTGTTCCGGCTGCCGGCGCGAGCAGAGGGCGGAATTCCATCAGGACCGCGCCTTCGCAGGCGGCGCCGAGAGCGCCCGCATCTTCCGCGGCGGCGAGGCAGGAGACGAGCGCGGCCACCAAGCCTGCTCCCTACACGATCACCGGAGTGGTACACACGGGCAAATCCGCGCTGCCCGGAGTGACGGTAACTGCGGCGAACACCCTGACAGGGAAAAAATTCACCGGCACGACGGGTCTTGACGGCACATTTTCGTTTACGCTGGCCGACCGCGGGCGTTACGTGGTGCGAGCAGAATTTCTGGCCTTCGCGACGCAAACGCAGGAAGTGCTGCTGAACCCACAGAATCCAACGGCAAAAGTGGACCTGGATCTATCGCTGGCCTCACGAGTGGAGGAGCAGCAGCAACAGCAGGCGGCCCGCGGGGCGAATGGGCGGGTAGCGTCCGGCCGGGGGTTCCAGAACCTGGGGGGCGGAGAACTGAGCGATCTGGGCGCCGCAGGAGCAGGGGCCGGAGAATCGGGCCCCGGCAATGGATTCGGAGGAGCGGGTGGCGGCGCGGGGGCGGACCTGGGCGGTCTGCCGTTTTCCGGCGCAGGCGCTGACGCAGCCACGGAATCTGTGGTGAGCGGCGGCGGCCTGGGCCAATCGCAGAATTTTGGAGTGGGAACGGACGAGCAAATGCAGGAACGGATCAACGAGTTCCGGGAACGCGCGGCCGCGGGCGGCGGAGGGCCCGGAGGAGGCCAGTTCGGGGGCGGACCGGGAGGGCCGGGAGGAGGGCCAGGCATCATTCTGCGCGGGATGGGAGGCCGTGGATTCAACCTGAACCAGCCGCACGGGTCTCTCTATTTTTCCGACGATAACGCCGTGTTCGATGCTTCGCCATTCTCCATCAACGGCTCAGCCGCGGAAAAAGCCTCTTACAATCAGGCGCATTTCGGAGCGCTGCTGGGCGGCCCGCTGAACATCCCGAAGATCTATCACGGAGGCACGAAGACATTTTTCTTCGTGAATTACAACGGTTCGCGGTCCAGCACTCCCTACGATTCGTACTCGATTGTGCCCACGCTCGACGAGAGGAATGGAATCTTTCAGGAGCCGCTGACAGCACCGCCCATCCTGCCGCCGGCGCCTCCGGGGTGCACGTATCCCACCTTTCCGACGACGGCGATTCCCGTCGCCTGCTTCAGTCAGGCGGCGGCGACGCTGCTGGGTCCGGCGATGGATCCATACATTCCCTTGCCGAACGTGAGCGTTCCCAACTCCCCGTTGAATTTTCACTATGTAACCTCAGGCGCGAACGACACGGATTCGATCAACGTGCGGTTGATCCACAATTTCGGCGCCGGCGGAGGACCGATGTTTGGAGGAAGAGGGGGAGGCGGCGGAGGCGGGCGGCGACGCCAGGGACAGAACATCAACTTCGTGCTGAACTATAGCCGCTCGGACAACCAGACGATCGGCGCGTTCCCCTCGCTCAATGGCACGAGCGGGACGCAGGGACTGAACGCCGGGGTCGGATATTCGTACAACAAGGGCAGGCTTTTCAGCCTGCTGCGGTTCAACTACAACCACCTGCACACGTCGGCCTCCAACCTGTACGCATTTGTGACCGACATCGAAGGCATGGCGGGGATCACGGGAGTATCGACGGATCCGTTCGATTGGGGATTACCGCGGCTCAGCTTTTCCACTCTTCAGAGCGTCTCCGACCCCTCGGCGCGGAGGGCGCTGAACCAGACGTACACAATCTCCGAAACAATGGGCTGGAGTCACGGAAAACACAGTCTGCGATTCGGAGGAGATTACCGGCGAATC
Source organism: Patescibacteria group bacterium (assembly GCA_035541255.1). Lineage (GTDB taxonomy): Bacteria > Acidobacteriota > Terriglobia > Acidiferrales > UBA7541 > JOPF136. The sequence goes on from DATKNR010000168.1 coordinate 4,580, forward strand.
CTGCAAAGCTTGCGCTCGGACCAGAATGCGCGGGGGAGCTTCACCTTTACGGGATACGGCACGGGAAACGATTTTGCGGACTTTCTGCTGGGATTGCCGCAGCTGACTTCGATTCAGTCGGGCACCACTTCGTATGACTTCCGGTCGAACTCATTCGACTTGTACGCGCAGGACGAATGGAAGGCGGCGGCAAATTTCAGCGTGAACATCGGGGTGCGCTACGAATATCAGGGCCCGTTCACGGCGGCGGACAACCAGATCGTGAACCTCGACCTGACGCGAAATCTCTCCTGTGTCGAGCCTGTATTTCCGGGCACGCTGGGCGAGTGCACCTTCACGTTTTATCCCGGGTCGCTGGTCAAACCGGACCGAAACAACTTCGCTCCCCGAATCGGCCTGGCGTGGAAACCCTTCAAGCAGGTGGTGGTGCGCAGCGGATACGGGATCAATTACAACCTGGCACAATACGCGACGCTGATCGAGGAATTGGCGTTCCAGCCGCCATTCGCCACGACGGCGACGAACACGGTGGCAGCGTGTCCGGGAATTACGTTGATGGACGGATTCAGCACGTGTCCGACGGCCAGCGTGACAAACAACTACGCGGTGGACCCGAACTACCGGCTGGGGTACGTGCAACTGTGGAATCTCGACGTGCAAAGCGAACTGGGCCACGGCGTAATCATGAACATCGGCTACAACGGGTCGAAGGGAACGCACCTGGACGTTGTGGAGGCCCCAAACCGGACGGCAACGGGGGTGGTGAACCCAGCAGTGCAGCCCTTTGATTTCGAGACTTCAGCAGCGAACTCGATCTACCACGGACTTTCGATCCGAGTGCGAAAACGGATGCAGGGCGGCATCGCGGTGAGCGGGGTGTACGTGTACTCGAAATCGATCGACGATGCGTCGTCGATCGGCGGCGGGGGAGTGACGGTGGCACAAAACGCGGCGGACATCGAGGCGGAGCGCGGCCTTTCCAGCTTCGACCAGCGGCACAGATTTACGGGGTCGTGGATTTACGAACTCCCGTTCGGGGACGGGAAAAAGTATCTGCAGACGGGAGGCTGGTCGCACGTGCTGGGCGGCTGGCTGTGGAGCGGCGACTGGACGTTTGCCACGGGAACTCCGCTGAGCCCGAGGATCGTCGGCAGCTTCACCGAGGTAAACAGCGGGACGAGCGGGACGCTGCGTCCCAATCTCGTTCCCGGGCAGCCCCTCACGCCCGCGAATCAGGATATTCAGGAATGGTTCAACACGTCGGCATTTGTGACACCGCCGGCGGGCGAGTTCGGCGACGCGGGCCGCAACATCGTTCCGGGGCCGGGCACGGTCCTGCTGGACATGTCGGTGAGCAAGACGATCCAGTTCCGCGAGTTGCGCATGCTGGAAATCCGGGTGACGGCGAACAACGTGTTCAACCACGTGAACTTCGCCGGCGTGGACACGAACTTGAACTCGCCGACGTTTGGACAGGTGATCAGCACGGGGACGATGCGACGTGTGACGTTTCTGGCGCGGTTCCGCTTCTGAGGAGGGCGCAAGATGCGAACGGGCCTGCGAAAATCCAGGGCTGAGCTGCTGTCACTCGCGATGCTTGCGGGGATGGCAGTTGCGCCGGCCATGGGCTCGCAGGACGCACCGACGCCGGCTCAAAAGGCGGCCCAGCCGCGGCCGTCGAGGCAGCGGAACAGCGGCTTCCGTTTCAAGGTGACCACCAACCTTGTGCTGGTGAACGTGGTGGTGCGCGACAAGCAAGGCAATCTGGTGCGCGGGATGACGAAGGATGACTTCCAACTCCTGGAGGACGGGAAGCCGCAGACAATCGCGGACTTCGGGTTTGAAGACACCGATGCGATCGCGCTCGAGGCGCAAAGCTCCGCGGGAGTGACGGGAGTGGCGGGCGCGCCCGCTCCGCTGCCGGATCCACAGACGCCGGAGGAAATGCGGAACCGGCGCATCATCATCCTTTTTTTCGATTTCACCGCGATGGACCCGGAGCAGATCGACCGGTCTGTAGCGACAGCGAAGAAATTTGCGGAAAAACAGATGGCGCCGGCGGATCTGGTGGCGCTGGTGTCGCTGGCATCGTCGCTGCGCGTGGACCTGGATCTTACGGCGAGCAAGGAGCGAATCCTGCGCGCGCTGGACGCTTACTCCTCCGGGCAGGGCCAGGGCTTCGACGCAGGCGACACGGGCAGCGCGGAAGGCGCGGCGGAGACGGGAGGATCGTTCACGCCGGACGACACGGACTACAACGTATTCAACACGGACCGGAAGCTGGAGGCGCTGGAGTCGCTGATGCAGACGCTGGGCGGGATCCAGCAGAAGAAATCGATCATCTATTTCAGCAACGGGATCAGCCGGTCGGGGATCGAGAACCAGGCGGCGCTTCGCGGAGCGACGGCGATGGCGGCGAAGACGAATTGCTCGATCTATCCGGTGGACATCCGGGGATTGCTGGCGCTGCCCCCGGGAGGCGAGGCGCAGAGCGCGAGCCTGCACGGCGTGTCGGCATACAACGGGCAGGCGTCGATCAACCAGTTCGAGTCGAATGCCTCGTCGCAGGAAACACTTTCGACGCTGGCGGCGGACACGGGCGGAAAGGCGTTTCTCGACTCCAACGATTTCGGCCAGGTGTTCACACGGGTGCAGAAAGACACGTCAGCGTACTACGTCCTGGGATTCTACAGCACGAACTCGGTGCAGGACGGGAGATACCGGCGGATCCAGGTGCGCGTGAAGCGGCAGGACGTGAAACTGGAATTCCGGCAGGGATACTACGCGCCCCGGGATTTCCAGCACTTCCGCCAGGAGGACCGCGAGCGGCAGATGGAGGATGAGCTGGCCTCGGAACTGCCGGAGACCGACGTGCCGGTATACATCGGCGCGGCATATTTCCGGCTGGATTCGTCACGATTCTTCATTCCCGTTTCGCTGGTGATTCCCGGGTCGCAGATTCCGTTCACGAAAGAGCAGGACAAAGACAAAGCGTCGGTGGACATCATCGGAGTGGTACGCGACGAGAGAGGGTTCCCGTTCGGGAACGTGCGGGACACAGTGCAGCTGAACCTGGACGCTTCCCAGCATGTGCGTCGGAAGAACGTGCAGTACAACACGGGATTCATTCTGCCGCGAGGGAGCTACCACATGAAATTCGTGGTGCGGGAAAACCAGACGGGCCGGCTGGGCTCGTTCGAGACGGAAATGACCGTGCCGGACCTGAACCGGGCGCCGCTGAAAATGAGCTCGATCGTTCTGGGGAACCAGCGCATTCCCGCAACAGGGAAAAAGGCGGGGCCCAATCCGCTACGGCAGGACGGCATGGAGCTGGTGCAGAACGTCATGCATGTTTTCCGCACGGACCAGCACCTGTACCTGCAATACGAGGTGTACGATCCCGCCAAACGAAAGGAGCCAGTACCGGCGACCGCCGCCGGAGAGGCAGCCAATGCGCCGGCAAAAAAGCAGAGTGAGCCGGCGCAGATGCGCGTGCTGACGAGCCTGGAGTTCTTGCAGGGAGAGAAGAAAGTCTACGAGACGGAGCCGCTGGAAGCCACGGCCCTGACCGACGCGTCGCGCAAAGCGGTGATTTTCCAGATTGAGCTGCCGCTGGAGACGTTTCGGCCCGGGCTGTACACGTGCCAGATCAACGTGGTAGACGACGCGGCAGGGAGCTTCGCGTTTCCGCGAACGGTGCTGCTGATCAAACCGCCGGAGGCGGCAACCGCAGCGACGCCAACGGGGGCCGGGAATTAAACCGGATCCGGGTCGCGACCCTACAGGGCGGGATTGGGGAGCGGCGAGTGATTGAAAGCGCCTGAAGCGATTTTGGCGGCGAGCGCGCGCATTTCCTCGTGAATGCGGCCGTTTGAGGCAAGGCAGACGCGCTGGCCGGGGACGAACGGTTTTCCCTCAAAATCAGTGACGCGGCCGCCGGCCTCGCGAATCAGCAAAGTGCCCGCAGCGGTATCCCAGGATTTCAGCCCGAATTCCCAGAAACCGTCGAGGCGGCCGCAGGCCACGCTGCACAGATCGAGTGCGGCAGCGCCTACGCGGCGCACGCCGTGGGAGGCGAGAGTGAACTGCCAGTAATAATGGATGTTCGGATTTTCAGTGCGTTTGTGCGTGGGAAATCCAGTGCCGAGGAGGCTGACGGCCAGGCGCTCCGCGCTGGAGACGCGGATGGGTTGGCCGTTCAGATGGGCGCCATGGCCGCGCTCGGCGGAAAACATTTCGCCGCTCGCTGGATTGAAAACCACGGCGGCGATGAGTTCGCCGTTTTCTTCCAGGCCGATGGAGACGGCGAAAGCAGGGAAGTGGTGCGCGAAATTCGTAGTGCCGTCGAGAGGATCCACGTACCAGCGGAACGGGGAATCCGAGTCTTGGCCGCCGCCCTCTTCCGCCACGATGGCGTGGGACGGGAATTCACGCCGGAGACGCTCGACAACGAGCGCTTCCGAGCGCCGGTCGGCCTGGGTGACGAGGTCGACGTCGCCTTTGTAGGAGATCTGCACGGGACGCGAGAATTCCTCCATCAACAGGCGCCCGCCGTCCTGTGCCGCGGCAATGGCTACTTCCAGATAGCGGCTCATTGCCCGGCTCCCTCGGTCAGGTAGAGCCTGCGGTTGTGGATGCGCAGCGGGCCGTTTGAAGCCGAAGCAGCGACGCGGACTTCGAGATGGCGTATGGCGCGCTTGGGGGGAGGGGGCTGCGGATAGAAGGCGATCAAGTACTGCGTCCGGAGTTCGAGGTCGATAGCTTCGAACAGGCTGTCGAGTTGATGGTAATCGTCCGCGACGAACATGGCGCCACCGGTGGAATCGGTGATGGTGGAGACGGCGTGCTCGCCTGCAAGATCGCGCAGAGCGTCAGAGTGCACGGGCCTCACGACGACGGTGTAGAGCAGGGTTTCCGCAGCGAGCGCGGCGTGGCGGGCATCTTCAAATGTCGAGCGGCTGGTGGTCTCGCCGGTGTCCGTTACCAGAACGATGACGCGACGGCGCCCCGGAGGCTTGTGGGAGAGCTCTCCGGAGGCGAGAAAGATGGCGTCGTAGAGAGACGTGCCCGAGCCGGCGGCCAGGCGTTTCAATCCGGCGTCGAGCACGGGGATGCTCGAAGTGTAGGGCGTAAGACGGTCGACGTTTTCGGAGAACGTGTAAACAGCGAGTGAGTCCTGCGGGCGGACGACATGGCGGATGAATCGCATGGCTGCTCCCGCTTCAAATTGCAACTCGCGGGTCTCGCTGAGGCTGGTGTCGATCATGAGAGCCATGTCGAGCGGCTGCTGAGTTTCGGCTTCAAAGACGGCCACCTGTTGCCGGGTGCCCTCGTCGAACACGCTGAAGGCGTCGCGTGAGAGGCCGGTGAGGGGGCGGCCCGAAGCGTCCTGCACGCTGATCCACAGGCTGACCAAATTCACGTCGGTGTGGATGCGTCCGCCCTGAATGACCTGAGCGCGAACATGCGACGGCGCGGCGAGAGCGGCGCACACGGCAGCCGCGAGAAGAATACGCGGGAGAGCGACGCGGCTGCGAGGGGAGCGCCGGCCGCGGAACGAAGAGGAGGATTCGATCATGTGCTCCGGGAGTCCGGGCCGGGAATCGGCTC
>DATKNR010000169.1:0-18255 GCA_035541255.1 Patescibacteria group bacterium
GCGACGAGGAGGAGGCGGCGCGGGCGGAGCTGCGCGCGGCAGTTGCGGATGAATTCGGGATTTCGCCAGAGCGGGGTCACATCGTTTCTCCGCTGGAGAGGCGCGAGTAGAGCTGCTCGAGGCTTTCGGAAACGTCTTCCACGGCGCAGACGGGGGCGCCGGCAGCGACGAGAGCGGCAACGAGCTGGGCGGTGCGGGAATCGTCTCCTGTGAGGACGAACTGGGCTTCCGTGGGGGAAGCGTGCACGCCGGCGACGCCGGGCTGGGCGGTGAGCCAGTCGCGCAACGCGAATCCGGCAGCGGCCAGGCGCACGCGGATGCGGCGTCCGCCGCGAGCTTCCTGCATGACGGAAGCGAGCGGGCCGCAACGGAGCAGCACACCTTTTTCCAGAATCGCCACCGAGGTGCACATCTCTTCCACGTCGGAGAGGATGTGCGTGGTGATGAAGAGAGTGGTGCCGGCGCGGTTCATTTCCACGAGGAGCTGTTTCAATTCGTGGCGCGCCTTGGGGTCGAGGCCGGAAGTGGGCTCGTCCAGAACGAGCAGCGGCGGATTGTGCACAATGGCGCGGGCGATGCCCAGGCGCTGCTTCATTCCGCGGGAGAGGCCGGAGATGAAGGAGTCGCGCTTGGCCTCGAGGCCGACCTGACGGATGACTTCATTCACGCGGGACGGAATCACGGCCGGATCCATTTTGTAGGCGTGGGCAAAGTAATCCATGTATTCCCAGACGGTGAGGTCGTCGTAGACGGAAAAGAAATCGGCGAGGTAGCCGAGATGGCGCTGGGCTTCCTCGGGCTGGCGCTCGACATCGACGCCGTGGACGGTGACGCGGCCGGCGGTGGGAGCGAGCAGGCCGCAGATCATTTTGAGCGTGGTGGTCTTTCCCGCGCCGTTGGGGCCGATGAGGCCGAAGATTTCGCCCTGGGCCACGCGGAGGTCGAGCGAGCTGGCGGCGACCAGCTTGCCGGCTTTGCCGCCGGGCATGTCGTACTCTTTGGTCAGATGTTCGAGACGAATCATCCCAGGCTCGCGTCACCCGATGATACGCCGATTGAGACGGGAAAGTTCCCTGGGTCGATTCAGTCAATGCGATTGCAAGCCGGCGGAGGCGCGTGGTAGGGTTCGGCGCGACCGCGCCCGGCCGGAGGCTGCCATGGGTCAGAAATTGCACCATAATGAGCACCACCATCCTCATCACCACCATCCGCACCCTCATGAGCAGGGCCCCTCGCGACGGGCGTTTCTCTCCACGCTGATATCCGCGGCGGTCTTCGTGCCGTGGGCCTACGGGCAGGAACAGTCGCCGGCGGAAATGGCGGAGCGCTACCGGCAGATTTCGGAGGAAGCGGAAGCGAAGGGGCTGGCGGAGCCGTTCAAGGGGATTACGACGAACGGAACGGTGCTGCCCGGCTTGTTCCAGATTTCACGCACAGAGGTTTCCACCGAACCGGTGCGGATCGCGGCCGAGAAGTTCATTTCCACGCTGAACGGCGTGCAACTGGCGCGAACGATGTATCCGGTGGACGACCCGCAATGGCGAAAGTGGATGAACCAGCATTTCTATGCGAAGCAGGGAATGAGCCTGCAGGAGATGACGAATGAGCAGCGGGACGCGGCGTGGGGCTTGCTGCGGGCATCGCTGAGCGGCAGAGGGTTCGAACTGACGCGGAACATCATGCGGCTGAACGAGACGCTGGCGGAGCTGACCGGGGATCACAACTTCCTGGGAGAGGAGCTGTACTACTTCACGATCATGGGGCGGCCATCTGCCATGGAGCCGTGGGGCTGGCAACTGAGCGGGCACCACAACATCATCAACTACTTCGTTCTAGGGGACCAGGTGGTGATGACGCCGCACTTTTTTGGGTCGGAGCCGGTGCGGGCACCATCGGGGAAATACAAGGGACTCGAAATTCTCCAGCAGGAGCAGAGTGACGGCCTGGCGATGCTCGGCTCGCTGCCGGATGCGCAGCGGCAGAAGGCGGTGCTGAATTTTTCGAAGACAGGGAACAACAATCTGGCCGAGGCGTTCAAAGACAATATCGTGCTGGATTACGCGGGGGTCTCCGCGGGCGAAATGGACACGCCGCAGAAGCGGCGGCTGACGGACCTGATTCATCTTTACGTGAACAACATGGACGAAGGGCACGCGCGCGTGAAGATGGACGAAGTGGCGCGCCACATGGAGAAGACGTGGTTCGCCTGGATCGGGGGCGGCGGGCCGGAAAGCGTGTTCTACTACCGGATCCACAGCCCGGTGATTCTGATTGAGTTCGATCACCAGCGGCCCGCGTTCCTGAAGGACGTGCCGCATCCGGAACTGCCCAACCGGCAGCACATCCACTGCGTGGTGCGGACGCCGAACGGAAACGACTACGGGAAAGACCTGCTGAGGCAGCACTATCAGGGGCACGCGCACTAGCGCCGGCGGGACGCGGCGAAGCCGATGGAACTTTCTTCGCCTGTCGTGATGCGATAGACTCCGTGCCCGCAACTATAGCGGGGGCGACGTTGATCCTCTTTGCGCCGCGCCCCAGGGGGAGAATCCACGATGAATCGCAGATATGTGCTGGGATGTGCCGCGGCGGCCTGTCTTTCCGTGTGCCTGGTGACGGAGGCGAACGCGCAGCGGCCCGGCGGAGGGGCCTCGCAGGAAACCGTGCCGCAGGCCCAGCAGCCGCCACAAATGCGCGCGCCGGGACGGCCACAACTGGAGCCTCCGGCGACGGCGGAACGCGGAGAGCGCGGCGAAGGCCAGCAGAAGAAACTGCCGCCGCCGGAAGAGAAATCGTCGGTGACGCATCACGTGTGGCACGTGAACGGACAAAACATCAACTACACGGCGACCGCGGCGACGTATGTGATCAAGGCGGACGACGGGACGCCGAAGGCGACGATGTTCTACGTGGCGTACACAAAGGACGGCGTGACGGACCCGGGGAAGCGCCCGGTGTCGTTCGTGTATAACGGCGGGCCGGGATCGGCGTCGCTGTTCACGCACATGGGGCTGGGACCGCGGCGGGTGGTGCTGACGGATGACGGCCAGGGGATGCCGGCGCCATACCGAGTGGTGGACAACGAGGACTCCGTGTTCGACTCGACTGACCTGGTGTTCATCGACGCGATCTCCACGGGCTACAGCCGTCCGGCGCCGGGAGAGGCGAACGCGCAATTCCACGGAATCATCGAGGACGCGAACTGGTTCGCGGATTTCATGTACCAGTACATCACGAGGAACGAACGCTGGTCCTCGCCGAAATTCCTGATCGGAGAAAGCTACGGAACGACGCGGTCGGCGGAGCTTTCCGGGGTGCTGCAGGAACGGCACCAGATGTATCTGAACGGGATCGTGCTGCTTTCCACGGTGGCGTTTTCGAACTGGGGAGGGGACGACCGGTTCATTTTCTTTTTGCCGACATACACGACGTCGGCGTGGTATCACCATCTGCTGGCCGCGGACCTGCAGGCGATGACCATCGAGCAGGTGGCGGAAAAGGCGCGCGAGTTTGCGCACGGTGAGTACGCGCAGGCGCTGGAGAAGGGCGACCGGCTTTCGCCGGACGAGTATCAGAAAGTGGTGGCGGACTATGCGCGATTCACGGGGCTGAAGCCGAAATTCATCGAGGAGTGCAACCTGCGCGTCAGTTCGTTCCGCTGGTTCAAGGAGCTGGAGCGGGACAAGCGGCGGACCGTGGGGCGGCTGGATTCGCGGTTCGAAGGGATCGACGCGGACGCGGCGGGGGAGAGGCCGGAGTACGATTCGAGCGAGGCGTCGTACGAGGGGGCGTTCGTGGCCACGTTCCAGGACCACGTGAGGCGTGAATTGAAGTGGGATTCCGAGATGTACTACCGAGTGAGCGCGAACGTCCGGCCGTGGGACCAGACAGGGAACACCCAGGTGGCGGAAGTGCTGCGCGCGGCGATGACGCAGCAGACGCACCTGAAGGTGCTGGTGCTGTGCGGGTATTACGACCTGGCGACGCCGTTCAACGGCATCGAGGAAACCGTGTCGCACATGGGCCTGGAGCCTCCGGTGCGGAAGAACATCAGCTTCGCCTACTACCAGGCAGGGCACATGATGTACATCGACACGGCGGAACGGAAGAAGCTGCACAAAGACGTGGACCAGTTCATCGACTCGTCGTACAGCGCGAAGTAGGGCGCGCGGCGGGGCGCTGAAACATCCACATTACCAACCAATGCGAAGGAGGATTCCATGGCCGTAGCACGCGTGACGAAAATCACGGCAGGATCGTCGAAGGGATTTCTGGAAGCGGTCCAGGAGGGCATGCAACGCGCCTCGAAGACGCTTCACGGAATCACCGGCTTCGAGGTGGTTTCGCTGAAGGGGAAGGTGGAGAAAGGCAAAATCGCGGAATACCGCGCGACGATGGAAGTCACCTTCATCCTGGACTGAGGGCGTAACTGTTCGTTTCGTTCCGCATGCAGGCAGGCGCGGGTGTGCAGGCATCCGGTGCGAGGCTTCGAGCCGGCGCCGCAGCGGTGGCCGCACGCCCGCACGGCGCGCATGATACGCTCGTAGGCCGCCGCAGGAACGATGGACCGGAGCCGGCGACTCGAAGGAACAGGGAATCAGCGATGAAAAAACTGGCAGTGGTGGCGGTGTTTTCCGCCGCGATGCTCGCGGCGAACGCAGCGATGGCGCAGAATGCGGCGCTCGAGAAGCAGGTGGACTCGGTGTACCCGCAGGCGAAGGCGCTGTACGAGGATATCCACGAGCATCCGGAGCTTTCCGCCCACGAGACGCGGACGGCCGCGGAAATGGCGGAAAAACTGCGGGCCCTGGGCTACGACGTGACGGAGCACGTGGGGGGCACCGGAGTGGTGGCCATCCTGAAAAACGGGCCGGGGCCAACGGTGATGCTGAGGACGGAGCTGGATGCGCTTCCGGTGGAAGAAAAAACCGGGCTGCCATACGCGAGCAAAGTGCGCACGAAGAATGACGCCGGGGTGGAAGTGCCGGTGATGCACGCGTGCGGGCACGACATGCACATGTCGTCGCTGTGGGGCACGGCCGCGATCATGGCGCGGACACGGGACACCTGGAACGGCACGCTGATGCTCATCGGGCAGCCGGCGGAGGAAACGGTAGGCGGCGCAAGAGGGATGGTGGCGGACGGGCTGTTCACGCGATTTCCGAAACCCGACGTGGGAGTCGCGCTGCACAGCTCCAACGCGCTGCCCGCGGGCCAGGTGGGCATTACGCCGGAGTACGCGCTGAGCAATTCGGACGCGATCCGGATCACGGTGTACGGGAGGGGCGGGCACGGGGCCGCGCCGGAAAGCACGATTGATCCCATCGTGATCGGGGCGAGCATCGTGATGCGGCTGCAGACGATCGTCGCGCGCGAGATTCATCCCGGCGATCCGGCAGTGATCACGGTGGGTTCGTTCCAGGCGGGGACGAAGAACAACATCATTCCGGACCATGCCGTACTGCTGCTCACGGTGCGCTCGTACAAGAAGGAAGTGCGCGAGCACCTGCTGAAGGCGATCCAGCGGATTGCCGAGGGAGAAGCGCAGGCAGCCGGCGCGGAGAAAATGCCGCAGGTGGAAGATTACGAAAGCACGGACGCGGTGTACAACGATCCGGTGCTGGCGCAGCACCTGCTGCCCGTGCTGGAATCCGTGGTGGGGAAGGGGAATGCGAAGGTGATGGGATCGTGGATGGCGTCGGAAGACTATTCCGCGTTCATCGAGGCGGGCGTTCCTTCGTTCTTCTACTCGCTGGGCGCGGCGGACCCGGAAAAATGGAAAGAGGCGAAAGCCGGTGGAGCGCCGCTGCCGTCGAACCATTCACCGTACTATGCGCCGGTGGAAGATCCGAGCCTGAAAGTGGGGATCGCCACGGAGGTGGCGCTGCTGCGCGACTTACTGAAGGGCACGCCCGCAGACGTCCGCAAGTTCACGGAGCAAAAGAGCGGCGGCAACTAGCATAGAATCCGTAAATTTTCCGGTGTATGTTTGCAATGGAGCGGGAAATGCGGACTGGTTTCCTGATTGCAATCATTGGGGCCCTTCTTCTGTTCCCTGCCGGGGCGCTGCCAGATGGTTGCAGCGACGCGACAGCGAGCATCCAGGTGCAGACGGAGGATTCCCAAACGACCTACTACACGGTATCCACGACGGTGGCGCCGGACGCGAAAGCGAAGAAGGACAAGGCCGATCGCGTTGGCCTGGAAATAGACGCACGGCTGGCCGCAGAAGGAGTGGACAAGAGCGGCGCTCCGTATCGGGAGGAAGTGCCGCTTCACTTCCGTCTCTCCGGCGTGCACTACGGCAGCTACTCGCGGACGGTGAAGGGAGCCATCCGCGGCCCCCGCGTCAATCGCCGCATCCTGGGGATAACCATCCAGCGCGTATCCTGCCTGAGGCAGGACCCCTCCGACGAATCCGAGGACAGCTCGGTGAACTAGTCTTACCGCTCTTAGGCAAAACTCCGGGGCGCTGCTATACTGCGCGCGCCGGCGCGCGCCAGTGGAGCACGCCGGAGTTCACCCTGGAGCCGCCATGCGCCGCCTTCTTCTCGCCGTCCTGCTGACCGGAGTCATCTCCGCCTTCGCGTCGGGGCCGCAGGAACCCGCAGCCGCGCCGCCGTTCACGCTGAAGGAAGTGATGATCCCGATGCACGACGGCGTCCATCTACAGACGGTGATCCTGGCGCCGGCGGATCAGCGGGGGCCGCTGCCGATCCTGTTTCGCCGCACGCCGTATGGCGTGCCGGATCGCGTGCCGCCTTACGTTCCGCCCAACATGACGCCGTATGTGAAGGACGGCTACATATACGTGATTCAGAACCTACGCGGCCGGTTCAAGTCGGAAGGAGTGTTCGAGCTGACCTCGCAGGTGAATCTGGAGGATCCGAAGTCCACGAACGAGACCACAGACGCCTACGACTCGATCGAATGGCTGGTGAAAAACGTGCCCAATAATTCGGGCCAGGTGGGAATGAAGGGAGTCTCCTACGACGGGCTGACGACCGCGCTCACGCTACTGCATCCCCATCCCGCGCTCAAGGCGATCAGCGAGCAGGCTTCGCCGGTGGACCAGTGGATGAACGACGACGATCACCGCTACGGCGCGCTGCGCGAAAGCTACGACTTCGAGTACGCAGTGATGGAGCAGGCGGATAAATCGAAGAACACGCACTTTGCGTTCGAGACTTACGACACCTACGAGTGGTATCTGAATCTCGGCCCGATCTCGAACATCAACGCGAAATACCTGCACGGCTCCATCCCGTACTGGAATTCCACCGTGGAGCATCCGGACTACGATGAGTTCTGGAAGAAGGAGGCGTGGGTGAGGCAGCTGCACGCCTCGACGGTGCCCAATCTGAATGTCGCGGGATTTTTCGACCAGGAAGACCCCTGGGGGCCGTGGCAGATATTCCGCCACGCCGCAGAGCACGATCCCGATCACACAAACTACATGGTGGCGGGCCCGTGGTACCACGGCCAGTGGCAGGCGCCGAAAGCGGAGTCCATTGGAATCATCCAGTTCGGCGGACACGATACGGCGAGCGAATTCCGCGAAAACATCGAGGCACCGTTTTTCCGCTACTATCTGCACGGCAAGGGCGAAAAACCTGCGTGGCGCGCGACCACGTTCCAGAGCGGCTCGAACACATGGCACAGCTACGCGGCGTGGCCGCCGCCCGAGGCGCGGGCGACGAACCTCTACCTTCGCAGCGACGGCTCGCTCTCGTTTACGGCGCCGACCGGGGAGAAGGGTGTTCCCTCGTACCGCGAATACGTTTCCGATCCCGCCAATCCTGTGCCGTACCGCGCCCGGCCGATTTCTCCCACGTATCCGGGGGGCGATTGGCGCACGTGGGAGGTGGCGGACCAGAGATTCGTGGACAACCGTCCGGACGTGCTGACGTTTGTGAGCGCGCCGCTCGATGCGGATCTAGTGATCACGGGCCCCGTGAGCGCGACGCTGTTCGCATCGACCAGCGGCACAGACTCGGATTTCATCGTCAAGCTGATCGACGTGTTTCCCCAGGAGGCGCAGAAGGATGGCTGGGAAGCCGGGGAAGGGCCAGCACCGGGCCAATACGCGCACTCGCTGAACGGCTACGAGTGGCCCATCGCGATGGAAGTGCGCCGCGGGCGCTACCTGACCAGCTTCGAGCATCCGACGGCTCTGGAGCCGAACCGGCCGATCAAATGGCCCGTTCCGCTGCGGGATCGCGACCACGTGTTTCTGAAAGGGCATCGCATCATGGTGCAGATCCAGTCCACGTGGTTTCCGATCATCGACCGGAATCCGCAGAAATTCGTGCCGAGCATTTACCAGGCGAAGGTGGAGGATTTTGTGAAGGCCACGCAGAGGGTGTATTCGTCGCCGGAGTTTCCGTCGCATCTGACGCTGCCCGTCGTTTCCCATTAGGCGAGAAGAGACCGCGGCGCGGGGCGATGTTCCCGGCGAGGCGAGCAGGACGGGACGCGGCACGCGGACTTGCCTCCACAACCCCCGTGCTATGATTCAAATCGGAATGAAACACACGCCAGCCGGGGGCCGCGATTGACCGCACGAATCCTGAAAGGCGCCGAGTTTCGCGACCAGATTTACGCCGAGCTGCGGCTGGAAATCGAGGCGCTGCGAGCGGCGGGGATAACGCCGGGGCTGGCGGCAGTGCTGGTGGGCGAAGATCCCGCATCCAAAATTTACGTCCGCAACAAGATTGCGGCGTGCGAGCAACTGGGAATCGCGAGCGCGCAGTTCACACCGCCGGCCAGCACGAGCACTCAGGAACTGCTCGGACTGGTGGCGGAACTGAACAGCCGCAACGACATTGACGGAATCCTCGTGCAGGTGCCGCTGCCGGCGCAGGTGGACACGAAACGCGTGCTGGAAATGGTGTCGCCGGAGAAAGACGTGGACGGCTTCCATCCCGTGAGCCTGGGACGCCTAGTGACCGCGCGGCCGGGACTGGTGGCATGCACGCCGGCCGGCTGCATGGAAATCCTGAGGCGGAGCGGGATCCGCGCGGAGGGAGCCAACGCGGTGGTGATGGGCAGGAGCGACATTGTGGGAAAACCGACGGCGCTGCTGCTGATGCACGCGAACGCCACGGTGACGATTTGCCACTCGAAGACGCGAGGGCTTGCGGAAATTGTGCGCCAGGCCGAAATCGTGGTCGCCGCGATGGGACGCCCCTGGATTGTGCAGCCGGACTGGATCCGTCCCGGGGCCACGGTGATCGACGTGGGCACGAATCACATCACGGACGCGAAAGAGGCGGAGCGGCTGTTCGCGCAGCATCCGGAGCGGCTCGAAGCGTTCCGGAAGAAGGGTTCGGCGCTGGTGGGCGACGTCCATCCCGGGGCCGCGGAGGTGGCCGGAGCGATCACGCCGGTACCTGGCGGCGTAGGACTGCTGACCGTCACCATGCTGATGGCGAACACCGTAAAGGCTGCCCGGCTGCGGCGCGGGCGTGGCGCGGGTACACCGGCGGCCGCGGGAGCCGTGCGGTCCTGAGACGACGGAATGCTGCGAGTGGGACTGACCGGTGGAATCGCAAGCGGGAAAAGCACGGTGGCCGCGCGCCTGCGCGAGCTGGGACTGACCGTGCTCAACGCGGATCTGCTGGCGCACGAACTGATGGCTCCCGGGCAGCCGGCGTATGAGGACGTGGTGCGCGAATTCGGCCGGGGCGTGCTGGCGGCCGACGGTACGGTGGACCGCAAGAAACTGGGCGAGATCGTGTTCCGCGATGCGGAGCGGCGCGAACGGCTGAATGCGATCGTGCATCCGCGCGTGATTGCCGCGCGCGAGGAAGAATTGAAGCGGATGGAAGAGGAAGAACCGGACGGAATCGCCATAATCGAAGCGGCGCTGCTGATAGAGGCCGGATACTACAAGAAGCTCGACCGGCTGATCGTGTGCTCCTGCCGGCCGGAGCAGCAAGTGGAGCGGCTGCGGGCGCGCGGGCTGAGCGAAGAAGAGGCGCGGCAGCGAATCGCGGCACAATTGCCGCTGGAAGAAAAATTGCGCCTGGCGGACGAAGTGGTGGATTGTTCCGGAACGGTCGAGGAAACGCTGCGGCAGACGGACGAGCTGGCGGGGCGCCTGCGCATGCTGGAGGCGCGGAAGGGCGCCAGACAGGAAAGGGAAGAATGAGCGGAGCGGCAAAAGGCGCGCGGATACTGCTGGCGGGAGTGGTGCTGGGCGGGCTGGCGTTCTGGGCCGGGGCGCATTGGGGCCAGCCGGGCCCGTCGGTGGCAAAGGCGCGGCCGGAGTTCGAGGAAAACGGGGGGCTTTCGAGCACGCCGCTCACCAGCGACGAGCAGGTGAACATCCGGATCTACAAGCAGGCCTCGCCGGCCGTGGCGAATATCATCACACGAACGGTGGAGTACGACTTCTTTTTCAACGCCGTGCCGGTGGAAGGCGCGGGCTCGGGATTTGTAATCGATCCGAAGGGCTACATCCTGACGAACTATCACGTGGTGGCCGACGCGGAAAAGATCGAAGTGCTGCTGGGAGATCAGCACGCGCAATCGCGCTATGCCGCAAAGCTGGTGGGAGCCGACCAGCGCAACGACGTGGCGCTGCTCAAAATCGATCCGAAGAACGCGCAGCTGCCGGTGGTACCGCTGGGGGATTCGAGCACGCTGCAGGTGGGGCAGAAAGTGCTGGCGATCGGGAATCCGTTCGGCTTCCAAAGCACGCTGACCACGGGCGTGGTGAGCGCGCTCGGCCGCACCGTTCAGACCGGGCAGAACACATTTATCGAGGACGCCATCCAGACCGACGCGTCCATCAACCGCGGAAATTCCGGCGGACCGCTGCTCGATTCGCGGGGGCAGGTAATCGGAATCAACAGCGCGATTTATTCGCCGACGGGGACGGCGGCCGGGGTGGGATTCGCGATTCCCATCAACCTGGCGAAACGAATCGCGCACGATCTGATCACGGAAGGGAAGGTACGGCGGGCGGCGCTGGGGGTGGAGGTGACGCCGCTGTTCGAGGACCTGGCGAACTACCTGAAGTTTCCCGTGAAACAGGGATTGCTGATCGAACGCGCAGTGCCGGGCGGTCCGGCGGCGCGGGCGGGACTGCGCGGCGGGAGTTCCGCGGTGACGGACGGGCTGCGGCGGTATATGACGGGCGGCGACCTGATCGTGGCTGTGGACGGGAAACCGATGGCGACGCAGCTCGACCTGAATCTGGCGCTGAACCGGAAACGGCCGGGGGACACGATTGAAGTGGAGATCTACCGCGGGCAGCAGAAAATGCAGGTGCGGGTCACGCTGGGAGAGGCGTAGGCGGCAGGTATCACTGGTCTCTTACCCCGCAACAAGCGCGGGATGGCCACACCGGGAAAAAGGAAAGTGTTCAGCGTGGCCGGTGATTGGGCTGCCGGCGGGAGCTCAGGCGTTCCACTCGGCACGAGCGCGCTCGCGATCCGCGGGCGCGAGTTTCCACCAGCCCTGTGCGGCATCGCGCACGCGTTCGAGGGCGCGCTGCATTTCGGCGTGCTTGGCTTCAAGCTCCTCGCGCCCGGCGTTTTCGACCACGTAAATCGGGGGATGAAACATCATCACGCAGCGGGAATAGGGCCGCGGAAACTGGAAGAGGTCCCAGGTATTGCGCAGCGTCCAGGCGGATTCCGCATCCACGTGGAAAGGGATAATGGGGCAGCCGGACTTGCGGGCCAGCATGGCCGGGCCGGGCTTGGCCACGTAACGCGGGCCGCGCGGGCCGTCGATGGTGAATCCCGCATCCACTCCTTCGGCCAGCCGTTTCGCCATGACGGCCAGGCCGCGCAGGCCGCCGCGAGTGGAACTGCCCTGCGCCGTGCCGAATCCGAGGCGTTCGATGACGCGGCGCGTCCACTGGCCGTCGAAATTGGTGCTGTTGAGCACGACGACGCCGCGATGGCGTGCCCACCACAGCACGGGAATGATGCATTGGTGCCAGAAAGGCCAGATGACGCGCCGACCGCTGGCATAGACGCGTTCGGCGTGCTGCCAACCCAGGATTTCGTAACGCAGGGTGGGCCCGATGGCGCGCACGATGGAATAGACCGTGCCCGCGATCACCGGGACCTGCATACGCCGCCAGGGAGACAGCCGGCGCATGCCGGTATCGAAATGAACGTTCGTGGAGGCGATGTAGCGCTCGGAATCCGGCGGGTCATCCGGAGCAGCACCGGGGGCTGAATACCCGGGCTCGGCGGGAAGCGCCGATTTGGCCTTCTGAGCGTGCGGCATTGCATATAGTATAGGGGAACAACCCGCTCATCCCGATGCTGACGCTTGCTATCCGTGCCGCTGGACCGCCTTCCTGGGCTGTTCCCCTGCGCAGGGCTTTCTGGCTTGCCGCGCTTGCGGCTGTTGCCTGGCTGGCGCCCGCGGCCGCCGCACAGGTCACGGACGCGCCGGTGGGGCGGATTGAAGGCGACGACATTTCCGTGCGCGGCGAAGTGCACGTGGTCAACGAGAACGGGCACACATACACGTCGCTGGGCAGCGGAAGCCAGGTGACGGTACGCTCCGGCAGCGCGCGAATCCAACTGGCGGCCGAGGGCGGCGAGATCGGGATCTGCGGGCCGGCGCGATTCTCGCTGGTGAGGGCGGGGACGAGCCTGACGCTCGCGCTGGATTACGGCCGCGTGCGGGCGCGAGTGACGGACCCGGCCAACCTGCGCATTTATTCGCCGCAGATTGCGGCGAGCCCCGTGGCCGCAGCGGGGATTGCCGACGACGTGAGCGTGGGCCTGGAGGAAAGCGGCAAGATGTGCGTCCACGCGGCGCGCGGGGCGCTGCGGCTGGAACCGCAGTTTGGCGGCGAAAACATCGTGGTGCCACAGGGGATGGAAGCGACGCTGCGGGATGGCCAACTGGCGAGCCTGACGGAGACGGGCAAGGGATGCGCGTGCGACGCGCTCGAGGCGCGTCATGCTGGACCGCCACTGCCGGCAAACGCGGCCGCGCAAATACCAATCGGGGGGAACCAGACCGCGGCGGGCAATGCTCCTCCTCAGACCGCCGAGAAGAACACGCCGCCGCCCGCTCCCTCGGCGCCCGGCGAGCAGCCCATCTGGAAAGTCACCATGCCGATGACGTACCGCGCGGGAGATGAAAAAGCCGCGGCGCCGGCGAAAGGGGCCAGCCTTCCGCCGCCCAGCCCGCAAATGGCCATGCTATTCCGGGAAGTGTACGTGGAGCCGGTGATCGTATGGCGCGGCGAGGTGGAGGCTCCGGCGAAGGAACAGGCCGCGAAGGAGAAGGCCGCAAAGGAAAAAACCGCCGCCAATGCGGATTCCTCCGCGCAGCCGGCAAAAAAGCCGTCATTCGGCACGCGCGTGGCGAATTTTTTCCGGAAGCTGTTCGGGGGAAAACCGAAACAGCAGACGGAGTCGGCGTGAGGGGAAAAGTGCCGGCCTGAAGGCTGCCTGCGGCAGACCGGGCCGGCGCTGCACCGTGCGGACACAGAGATCCGCCCCGGCCAGAAAGCGCTACATGCCTTCGTAGTTGGGCCCGCCGCCGCCCTCGGGCGGAACCCAAGTGATGATCTGGTAGGGGTCAGCGATGTCGCAGGTCTTGCAGTGCACGCAGTTGGCGGCGTTGATCTTCAGCTTCCGTTCGCCGCGTTCTTCCACCATTTCGTAAACCGCCGCGGGACAGAAAAACTGGCAGGGGTTGCCGAATTCCTGCGTGCAACGGCCTGTGCAGATGTTCGTGTCGGAGACGAGCAGGTGGCAGGGCTCGTCGTCGTCGTGGCGCGTGCCGGAATGATAGACGTCGGTGAGGCGGTCGAAGGTAAGTTTGCCATCGCCCTTGAAGCGTTCGGCGGGCGGACGGCGGCCGTTGAGCATCGCGTAGGCTTCGTGGCCGGCGTGCGTGCGCATGGGGTCGACGAGGCCGCGGCCGCCGGAGATTTGCTGGAAGGCGGCGTGGAAGAGTCCGGGCAGCAGGCCATGCGCGAATCCCTGATGGAAATTGCGCACAGACCAGAGCTGCTTCTTCGCCCAGCTTGCGTCCACGCGGTCTTTGAAGGCGGACAGCGTTTTCGCGGAGGCGTCACCGGATTTCAGGGCGTCGAGAATGGTTTCCGCGGCGAGCATCCCGGTCTTGATGGCCATGTGGATGCCCTTGAGCTTTTGCGCGTCGAGAAAGCTTCCGGAGTCGCCGATGATGAGCGCGCCGTCCACGTAGGGGCGGGGCATGGAATACCAGCCGCCCGCGGGAATCGTCTTGGCGCCGTAGCGCACCAATTTGCCGCCATCGAGAACACGGCGGATGAACGGGTGAGTCTTGTATTTCTGAAAGGCTTCGTGGGGATCGAAGAAGGGATCGGCGTATTCAAGACCGACGACGAGGCCGACGGACACGCGGTTCCCCTGCATGCCGTAGAGCCAGCCGCCGCCATACATGCTGGCGGGAACGGGCCATCCCATCGTGTGCGCGACGAATCCGGGCTGGATGCGGCCGTCGGGAACTTCCCAGAGTTCTTTCACGCCGATGCTGTAGACCTGAGGATTCAGGCCGTCGAGCTTGGCGTGAGAGACGAGCTGCTTGGTGAGCGAGCCGCGAGGGCCTTCCGCGAGCACGGTGACCCTGGCGCGGAGCTCATAGCCCGGCGTGTAGTTCGACTTCGGCTTGCCGTTCTTGTCGAGGCCCTTGTCGTCCGTGATGACGCCGGCGACGCCATCGCCTTCGAAGATGAGATTCGATCCTGCGAAGCCGGTGAACAGATTGACGCCGGTCTTTTCCACCAGGCCGCCGAGCCATTTGGTGAGCTTGCTGAGCGAGATGACGAAATTGCCATGATTGCGAAGCGGCGGGGGCGTGATGGGAAACTTCCACGCGGATTTCGAGGTGAAAAACCAGGCGGCGTCGTCTGTGACGGGCGTATCGAGGGGCGCGGATTTCTCGAAATCGGGGACGAGTTCGGCGAGGCCGCGCGGGTCCATGACGGCGCCGGAGAGCTGATTGGCGCCGATTTCGCGGCCCTTTTCGAGCAGGTAGACGTTCTCGGCGGAAAGCTCGGGCTTGGCGCCGGATTCGTTGTGCTTCTTGATGAGATTGGCGAGATGGAGGGCGCAGGCGAGGCCTGCGGGGCCCCCGCCGACGATCAGGACGTCGGCTTCCAGAGTTTCGCGTTGTGGCGCCACAGGCATAGTTTAGCAGAGGCAAACGCGCAGAGGGCCGGGGGGACGGGCCTGAGGTCAGCCCCTGGAAACGGCGCGGGGGCGGGACCTGAGCTACAAAGCAGGGCGGCGCGCGCCGGCCGCACTCATTTCGATTTGGCGAGTTCGTCGGTGAGGGCGGGAACGATCTCGAAGAGGTCGCCAACGATGCCGTAGTCGGCGACTTCGAAGATGGGTGCGTTCGAGTCCTTGTTGATGGCGACGATGGTGCGCGAGCCCTTCATGCCCACGACGTGCTGGATGGCGCCGCTGATGCCGATGGCCAGATACAGTTTTGGCGCGACGGTCTGGCCGGAGCTGCCGATCTGGCGCTCCATGGGGAGCCAGCCTTCGTCGCAGATGGGGCGCGAGGCGGCGATTTCGCCGCCGATTGCTGCGGCGAGTTTTTCCACGAGCGGGAGGTTGGTGGGCTCCTTGATGCCGCGGCCGATGGCGACGATGATGGGCGCCTGAGTGAGGTCGACGGCCTGCTTGGCCTCGCGGAACAGTTCCAACGGCGTGGTGCGAATCTGCTCGGGCTTCAGATCCACGGCCACGGCGCGGGGAGCCGCGGTGCCGCCGGTTTCGGCCTGGTCGCCACGGAAGCAGCCGGCCTGAAAGCTGGCGAACCACGGTGCGTCGCCCTGAAAGATGACGTCGGCAGCCGTCTTACCCTGGAACATCTGGCGGACGAAGACGAGCCGTCCGTTCTCGTGGCGCATGGCCACGCAGTCGGCAATCATGCCACGGCCGAGAGATGCCGCAAGCTTCGGCGCAAAATCGCGCACCTGATAGGTGTGTGGAAAGAAGACGAAGTCAGGCTTCGCGTCTGCGATGACCTGCTTGAGCGCGAGCGTGTAGCCGTCCGGCGTGTATTTTTCGAGGAGATCGTGCTCGACGGCGAGAACCTCGGCGACTTTGTAACCGGCGAGTTGGTTGGCCAAAGCGGCGACGCTTTTGCCGATGACGGCGGCAGTGATGGTGGCGCCGGAATCGCGGGCGGCCTGCTGCGCGGCGGCCACGGTTTCGAAGCTTGCGCGGTTCCACTGCCCATCGCGTTGTTCGGTGATGACGAGGATTTTCATTAGAGCACCCGGGCTTCGTGCTTGAGTTTTTCGACCAGCTTGGCGGCGGCTTCCTTGGCCGAGCCGGTGAGCAGCTCGGTCTTTTTGGTTTTTTTCGGGACGTAGATGCGCTCGATGCGCTGCGTAGGCGCGACGGTGACGCCCAGATCGGCGCGCGTGAGCGTGGCGATTTCTTTTTTCTTGGCGGCCATGATGCCTTTCAGGGTGGCGTAGCGCGGCTTGTTGATGCCGCTCTGAATGGAGAGCACGGCGGGCAGAGGCAGCTCGACCCATTGGAACCAGCCGGCTTCGAGTTCGCGCTTCAGCTTGAGGCGGCTGTCGGCAGCGTCAATCTGCATGATGATGGTGGCGTGGGGCAGGCCGAGGAGCTCGGCGAGAAGGACGCCGGTCTGGCCGAATCCGTGGTCGTCCGACTGGAGGCCGGTGAGGACGAGGTCGAATTTTTCGCGCTTAATGGCAGCGGCGAGGCACTGCGCGGAGCCGAGGGGATCGAGCTCGTAGAATTTATCGTCGGAGACGTGCACGCCGCGCTCGGCGCCCTTGGCGAGTGCTTCCTTGATGGCCTGCTTGGAGCGCTCGGGGCCGAGCGAGAGGGCCACGACTTCGCCGCCGTGCTTCTCCTTGAGGCGCAGACCCTCTTCCAGCGCGTAGCCGTCGGGCTCGTTCAGCTCGAAGCCGATGTCGGTCTCGCGGATCCATGCGGCGCCCTCGGGAATGGCCAGCGGGGCGTCCTTTGCGGGCACCTGCTTCACACAGACAACGATGTTCACTCGGTCCTCCTGGAAGAAAAACGCACCAAAGGGACAGCTATTTTACGATGCGTGGGGAAGAAAGTCTCGTGCGGAGGAGAAAGAACGCCGGCAAGAAGCCGTTCCTTCGTCAGGACAAGTAGAAGCCGGCGCTAGGCGGACCAGCGCTTGAAAAGCAGGGAGGCGTTGGTGCCGCCGAAGCCGAAGGAATTCGAGAGCGCATACTCGACGGCGGCTTTTCGCGCCTGGAGCGGCACGTAGTCCAGGTCGCATTCGGGATCGGGATTTTCCAGGTTGATGGTGGGGGGAAGGATCTGGTCGCGCAGTGCGAGTATGGAAATGCCGGCTTCGAGGCCGCCAGCGCCGCCGAGAAGGTGGCCGGTCATGGATTTCGTGGAGCTGACGGCGACGGATTTGGCGCGGTCGCCGAACAGACGCTTCATGGCGCAGGTCTCGATGGCGTCGCCGATGGGGGTGGATGTGCCGTGGGCATTGACGTAGCCGACGGCGTCCGGCGAGATTTTGGCATCGGCCACGGTGCGCTTCATGACGCGGTAGGCGCCGTCGCCGCCCTCGGCGGGCTGGGTGATGTGGAAGGCGTCGCCGGTCATGCCGTAGCCGACGATTTCCGCGAGGACGGGAGCGCCGCGGCGGCGGGCGAACTCCAGCTCTTCGAGGACGAGGATGCCGGCGCCTTCTCCGATGACGAAGCCGTCGCGCTGCGCGTCGAAGGGACGGCTGGCGCGCGCGGGCTCCTCATTGCGCGTGGAAAGGGCGCGCGCGGAGGCGAACCCGCCGACGCTGAGCGGAGTGATCGCGGCTTCCGCGCCGCCGCAGATCATGGCGTCGGCATCGCCGCGCTGGATGATTTTGAAGGCGTCGCCAATGGCGTGAGCGGAGGCGGAGCAGGCCGTGGCCGTGGCGGAGTTTGGACCCTTTGCGCCGTAACGGATGGAGACGTGGCCGGCAGCGAGGTTGACGATGGTGGCGGGAATGAAGAATGGGGAAATCTTGCCCGGACCGCCCTGCATGAGCTTGGTGTGCTCGCGCTCGATGACGTCGAATCCCCCGATGCCCGAGCCGATATACACGCCCACGTTCTCGGAATTCTCGGGAGTGACCTGGAGGCCGGACATCTTCATGGCGAAGTCCGCGCCGGCGATGGCGAACTGGATGAAGCGGCCCATTTTCTTGATTTCTTTTTTCTCGACCCAGTTGAGGGGATCGAAGCCGCGAACTTCTCCGGCAATG
>DATKNR010000170.1:0-7528 GCA_035541255.1 Patescibacteria group bacterium
TGCCGCCATTGCCCGGAGCGCACCAGATGCGCTCCACTCCGCTGCCGCTCCGCAGGCGCCACGCGAGCGCGTGCTCTCGCCCTCCGCTTCCGATCACCAGAATTTTCATGTGGGCTGCAACGATAGCGGCGGCGCCGTTTCGGTGTCAACCGCGAGCGTAGGCGGCATCGTTTGACTTCCCCTCGACCCGCTCATACGATTCGGCCCCAATGCCTCTTGTTCCCATTTCTCGCCTTCGATTCACGGTGCTGCTCGTTTGCTTTTTCCTCTCCGGTGCGGCGGGACTCATTTATCAACTGGCCTGGGGAAAGGCGCTTGGCCTTATCTTCGGCAACACGGTCTACGCCATTTCCACAGTTATCGCGGTTTTCATGGGCGGATTGGCCTTCGGCAGCGCCTGGTGGGGGCGCAGGAGCGGAAAGCAGTCCAACCCCGTCCGCACATACGGCTGGATGGAACTGGGCGTGGGGGTGACGGGCGCGATCTCGCTCGCCGGTCTGGCTGCGGTGCGGAAACTGTACGTTGCATCCTACCCGCTGGCCGGCGGATCGGCATCCGCGCTGCTGCTCTTGCGTTTTTTTGGCGCGGCCATCGTCTTGTTTCTCCCCACCTTTCTGATGGGAGGCACGCTCCCGGTCCTGGTCCAGGGCCTCACCCGCCAGTCCGACGAGCTCGGACGCCGCTTGAGCCGGCTATATTGGATCAATACGGCTGGCGCCGTTGCGGGAACCCTGATCGGCGGATTCTGCCTGCTCGCGACGGTTGGTCTGCGCGCCACAGTCGAGACCGCTGTAGCCGTCAATGCGATTGCGGGACTGATTGCCGTCATCCTCGCGTCCGAATTCATCGGCTCGGTCCCCGAGCCCGTTTCTCCGAAGCCCTTGCCCGTGGCTGCTGCGCCTTCCCCGCTGCTCCTCCTGATCTTCGGCGCCGTCGGCGCCACGGCCATTGCGTACGAAGTCGCATGGACGCGCCTGCTGGTCACCTTTTTCGGAAGCTCGACCTACGCGTTCACGCTCATGTTGGCCACGTTTCTGGCCGGAATCGTCCTGGGAAGCCTGCTCTTCGAGTGGTGGGTGGCTCGCGGCGGTTCGCCGGGCATCGGAGGATTTGCGTTCACACAGATGCTGACCGCCGTTGCTGCCCTGGGTTTCCTGGTCGTGTATGAACAGCTGCCGGCGGTAGTCGTGCACGTCCTCAACTGGCACTACCACTGGCTGCCTGCGTGGCTCGTGGGCCCGCTCGGCTTGCGCCAGAACAGCTTTGCCGCGCTGGCGCTCGCCCAATTCGCCACCAGCGCCGCTGCCATGCTTCCCGCCGCCACCGTCTTCGGCTTCAATTTCCCCCTCGCCACCGTGGTGATTGCCCGGCGGCAGGGCGAGGACGCAACAGCAGGCGCTTCCGTAGGCAAGGCCTATGCCGCGAATACGGTCGGCGCGATCGCCGGAGCGCTGCTCAGCGGATTCTTTCTGATTCCCTGGATGGGGGCCTATCGATTGGTGGGGTTAGCCGCACTGCTCAACATTGGACTCGCCTGTCTCTTGTTGTTGCGTCTACCGAACCGCAGAATCCTGCCGGGAGCGGCTGCCATCGCCGTGGTTTGCGGAATTGTTTTCGCCATGGTTTCCGGCCGGTTCCACAATCCGGCCATCGCCACGTTTGCCCCTTTTCTTTACTACGACCCCGCCAAAACGCGTATGACCATTGCCGAATGGGCGGAAAGCTTCGACATCCCATTTGCGAAGGACGGCCTCAACGCTGCCGTTTCCGTAGCTGCGGCGGAGGACTATCTGTCGCTGCGCACCAACGGCAAAGTCGATGCCTCGAACCGCGACACACAGACACAGCTTTTCAGCGGGCACCTGGGCGCCATCTTCCACCCCGCCCCCCGCCGCGTTCTCGTGGTCGGATTTGGCAGCGGCATGACCGTGGCCGCGCTGGCACGCTACCCGGAAGTCGAGCGCATCGATTGCGTCGAAATCGAGCCGGGGATCATCGAAGCCGCGCCGCTCCTGGAAAAGCTGAACCGCGGAGTCCTTCGCGATCCGCGCGTCCACGTCGTGCTGGACGACGCCCGCAATTATCTGCTCACCACGCGCCAGTTCTACGACCTGATCGTCTCCGAACCCTCCAACCCCTGGATTGCCGGGATCGCCGCTCTCTTTACCGATGAGTACTACGAGGCGGCGCGTAGCCGCCTTCGTCCCGGCGGCCTTCTCGTCCAATGGATTCAGGGGTACTCCATCTTTCCCGAAGATCTGCGCATGGTCCTGGCCACCGTGGCCGCGCACTTTGAAAGTGTGTCTGTGTGGCGCGGCGAGGAGCCCGATTTCCTGCTCCTTGCCCGCATGGACCGTTCTCCCCTCACTCTCGATCGTTTGCGTGGATTCCTCCAAAAGCCAGGATTTAAGGGCGATTTTGATGAATTGAACGTCTCCGTGGCGGAGGGCGTTCTTGCTTACCACCGCCTTGACGATGCAGACCTGCGCCGCCTGGTGGCCGGCGAGCGCCACAACACGGACGACAATACGCTGCTCGAATTCCACGCGCCGCGCGCGCTCCTGCGTCACGGACTCTACGAGAACAATGTCGAGATGCTCTGGCAGGCCCGCACGTCACGGCTGCCCCGCGACGTTCGCGTGGATGATGCCCGTGCCGCTCTGCTTGCCGCAGCAGACACGGCCTTGTGGAACGAAGACTGGAACCGCGCCGCAACGTTTCTCGACGGCGTCACGGATTCGGATGCGCAGGTCGAATTGCTTCGGGGCAGGCTGGACTTTGGACGCGGGGACTTTTCCGCGGCAAAATCCCGGTATTCCGCCGCGCTCCGCATAGACCCAAAACTCACCGCGGCGGCACAGGGATTGGCGGAAGTCGCGCGGCAGAACGGCGACTTCGATTCCGCGTATCTCCTCTACCGCCAGATACTGGCTCGCGATCCACAGAATCTCCCGGCCATGGCAGGCATCGTGAAGCTGCTGGACCGCCGGCAGGAGTGGGCTCAGGCCGCCGTGATGCTGGCGAAAAAGCTCGACCTGGACGCGGATCCCGATTCCTCCGAATTCGCCCTCCTGGGCGATTTTTTCGTTCACACCGGTCATCCCCGGGAAGCCGCCGCCGAGTATGAGGAAGCCATCCGCCGCGATCCCTACTCATTTTTTGGCCATCTGGGGCTGGGGAATATCCGCCGCACACAAGGCCGCTGGGAAGAGGCCCGCGCGAATTACGAATTCGCCGAGCGATACGACCCGGAGTCCACTCCTGACCTGTACGTTTCGCTCGTCGACGTATATCGTCATCTCGGCCGGGAAAGTGACGCGCGGCGCACAATCCGGAAGGCCGTTCGCTTGTTTCCGGGGGACAGCTCAATTTCTGTTCTTGCCGGCTCCATGTGAACCCGGCAGACTCCGCATCTTGCATCCCGACCGTCGGCCGTGGTGAACTAGCCCGTGTGAAAAAACCAGGCTCACACCACCGGCCAACAGTAGTAATATCACTGAATAGTAAGTATGTCCGGGATGCGGTGACCGCCGGACTAACCTCGCTTCGTGAAGCTGGGATCGATCCCTCCCCAGCACTGCTCGAGTCCATCGCCACTTATATCGAGTTGTTACTCCGCTGGAACCAGAAGCTGAATCTGACAACGATCAGGGATCCGCGCGAGATGGTCAGCAGGAATTTTTCCGAGAGCTTCCTGGCCATGCGCTGGCTCCAGGACTCGGGAGGCGTTCTATTGGACATTGGCAGCGGCGCCGGCTTTCCAGGGTTAGCTCTCAAGCTGTTGCTTCCCTCCTGGAAGCTCATCCTGATTGAGCCAAACACAAAGAAGTGCGCGTTCTTGTCGGAGGCCGCACGGGCGCTTGGACTTTCCGAAGTTCGGGTCGAGAGGGCGCGATGGCAGGATCTGCAGTGTGGCGTAAGCTGTTTTACTACAATCACTTGCAGGGCATTGGGGGACCACGCCGAGCTCATCCGATGGGCCCGCGAAAGGCTCGCTCCTGGAGGCCGGCTGATCTTGTGGTTGGGCGCAAGAGATGCGGATGAAATATCCACCTTTGGGGGTTGGAACTGGGAGCGCGTGACCGTGCCTGGTTCGCGGGAGCGGGTCATTTTAGCAGGGATGCCGCAGCGCTGAGTCTTCGAGTATCTCCCACCCCGGATTGTTCCACGTGGAACACTTGCTGCCTTGCTGCGTGTCTGTTAAATTCCCACCATCGGAGTGCATGATTCAGGAGGTTCTTTGGGCCGGGTCATTGCCGTTGCCAATCAGAAGGGCGGAGTCGGGAAGACCACCACGGTTGTCAACTTGGGAGCTTCGCTCGCCGCGGCCGAACGGCGCACTTTGATTCTTGATTGCGATCCTCAGGCCAATACCACTGGAGCACTCGGATTCCCACGGAACCCCGCACGCCGTTCCCTCTATCACGGCCTGATTCTCGATGAAGCTCCTGCGCGGCTCATCCAGAAGACTCAGGTCGAAGGACTGGATCTGATTCCTTCCGACAAGAATCTTGCCGGCGCCACCATTGAGCTCGTTCCCATGGAGGAACGCGAATTCCGGCTGCGAAAATTTCTGGAGCCGATTCGTGCCGCCTACGAATTCATTCTTCTCGATTGCCCGCCATCGCTCGACCTTCTGACCCTGAACTCGTTGGCAGCCTGCGATACAGTCCTCGTTCCCATTCAGTGCGAATACCTGGCGCTTGAAGGCGTATCGGAGCTCCTCGACACGCTGATGCGGATTCGTCGCACACTGAATCGCGACTTGGGAATCGAGGGCATTCTTCTGACGATGTACGATGAGCGCACCACACTTTCCAAGCAGGTGAGCTCCGATCTGCGGAGCTTCTTCGGCCAGCAAGTCTTTAACACCGTGATCCCACGGAATGTTCGCCTAGCGGAGGCGCCGAGTCACGGCAAACCTATTATTTTCTATGATATACATAGTACTGGAGCGGCGAGCTACACCCAGCTCGCTCGGGAGGTAATCTCGAATGGCGAGAAACGCACTGGGCAGGGGATTGAGCGCTTTGATTCGGGAGCCGGAGCCGAAGCGCGCTCCCGAGCCTCGTGAAGCTGCAGTCGCCGCCGGCGGACGCGAAGTCGATATCGAACTGATCGATCCGAACCCCCACCAGCCTCGAACACGCTTCCGCGAAGAGAGTCTCGAAGAGCTGGCGCAATCCATTCGCACGACCGGAGTCATCCAGCCCGTCGTGGTGCGGCCTATGGGGACGCGCTTCCAGTTGATCGCTGGCGAGCGCCGCTGGAGAGCTGCGCAACGCGCCGGCCTGCATCGCATTCCCGCCATCGTGCGCGAGGTGCCCGATCACCAGGCGCTTGAGATGACCGTGATCGAAAATCTCCAGCGCGAGGACCTGAATCCGGTGGAGCAAGCCCGCGCCTTCGATACGTTGATCTCCACATTCGGACTGACACAGGAAGAAGCCGCGGCGCGCACGGGCAAAGACCGTGCCACGATTGCCAACGCAATCCGCATTCTCAAGCTGGAAGATCAGATTCTCGCTCTCCTCGAGGAGGGACGCCTCTCCGCAGGCCACGGCCGCGCGCTGCTCGCATTCGAGAGCGCAGCCACCCGGTTGGCGGCTGCAAAACGAGCCTCGGATGGAAGGCTCACCGTGCGAGCCCTTGAGCGGCTGGCCGCGAGGAAACAGCGGCGTTCCCGCTCCGCCGAAATCACGCAAATCCCGGATCCCAATACACGCGCTGCCCTGGAGGATTTGGAGCGTGAACTCGGCACTCGCGTAATTCTCCGGCCCCCGGCCGGAAAGCGATCCGGCCAGCTGATCATCGAATACCACGAGGATCGCCAGCTTTTTGCCCTGTACGAACGGCTGAAGCGGGCCCAGGACTTCTAAAGTAACGCTCCGCGTGTTCCGCCTTGACACGCCACGCTCCCCTCGGTAGAAACGAGTCTCCAGCCTCTGGGGGTCTCATGAAGCTACTGGACCGAAAAGGATCTGTCCCGTCTGGCGAGTGGATCGGCTTTCTCGACAAGGGTGTGACGCTTGAGGGCAAGCTGGAACTTGCCGGCACATTCCGCATCGACTGCAACATGAAGGGAAATATCGTCTCCAACTCGACGGTGGTAATTGGCGAGAACGCGCGTGTCGAGGGCGAGATTAACGGCAATCACGTGGTCGTGGGAGGCCGCTTTGAAGGCGTGCTCTCCGCAAAAGGCCGCGTCGAAATCCTCTCCAAGGGCGTGATTCGTGGCGAGGTTCGCTCTCCTTGCCTGGTCATCGAGGCCGGCGGAATTCTCGACGGCCGTTGCCACATGACCAACATGGAAGAGGGCAAGCAACCGCTGACGATTCCTATCCGGGCACCGGCCACCACCACGTCTTAGCCATCCCGTTCACTGCCGTTCGGAAAATCACCTCGCGGCCAGGCACTTCCCGAGCGCCGGCAAGCGCTTCGCGGCGCCTGCAGCGACCAATGTATATACATCTATAGCCGCCACGAAAATCAGCGGGCTGCCAGGGCCACCTCCTCCAATGTTGCCGCCAATTGCTGCCATTGCGTCTGCCCCAGTGTCCGCTCCAAACGCTGCTGAGCCCGCTCCCAGGCTGGTTGGGCGCGGCGGAATTTCTCCCGGCCCTTCGGAGTAAGACTCAAGTGCCGCTCGCGGCGATCGCGTCCCGCGGCTGCGCGGATCCAACCGCGCGCAAGCAGCAGCCGCAGCGTGCGCGTCAGCGTCGTGGAATCGAGGGCAAGGTTCCGGCCAAGTTCGCCCTGTGTTACCTCCCCAGCCAGGTTCAGCGCCATAAGGAGTGTAAATTGCGTGGGTTCGAGCCCCGTGGAGCGAAGTTCGTCACCATAGAGCCGCGTGACGGCGCGCGCCGCACGGCGCAGGTTCGCACACGCACACGGCAGTCTAAGAAGTTTCGCGCCAATGGCAGCCGCAGTCATTATCGCCGCCTTTCATATGTATATACATCTAAAGGATTGGCGTCAAGCACCGCGCCGCCGGGCCTGCAGTGGGCATATAACGCGCGGGCTGCGGCGGAATCTGATAGCTTTACGTCGCGGAGGACGAGCCATGAAAGCGATTCGTGTGCATGAATTCGGCGGGCCCGAAGTGTTGAGGTTCGAAGAGGTGTCCAACCCTTCGGCGGCTCCCGGCCAGGTGGTCGTGGCGGTAAAAGCCGCCGGCGTGAACCCAGTGGACACCTACATCCGCGCGGGAACCTACACGTTCAAACCCTCTCTGCCTTACACCCCCGGCATGGACGGAGCGGGCGTGGTCGAGTCCGTCGGCCAGGGAGTAACGCGAGTCAAGGAAGGCGACCGGGTGTATCTGGCCGGCACGCTGACCGGAGCCTATGCCCAGAAAACCGTATGCGCGGAGACGCAGGTGCATCGCCTTCCCGCGAAAATCACCTTTCCGCAAGGCGCGGCCGTGAACGTCCCGTATGCCACGGCCTATCGCGCGTTGTTTCAGATCGGCCAGGCGCGCGCGGGGGAAACCGTGTTCATTCACGGCGCTTCGGGAGGCGTAGGCGTG
>DATKNR010000171.1:0-14574 GCA_035541255.1 Patescibacteria group bacterium
CGACGAAGAGAAGCATGAAAACATGCTCGACGCGCTTACGCGTGGTGCCACAGACGGTCTTCACCTCGCACTCAACGTCGCGGCGATGCTCATCGCTTTTCTCGCGCTCGTCGCACTGGTCAACGGCATTTTCAGCGCGGCGCATGGAGGGCTGGCGCATCTCGGCGTAGCCTGGTTTCCGTCCAGCCTCCAGGAACTGCTCGGCTGGATTTTCGCTCCCGTGGCATGGGCCGTCGGGGTGCCTTCCAGGGATTGCATCACTGTGGGCAATCTGCTGGGCACGCGAATGGTGCTGAATGAATTCGTGGCCTATAGCCAGCTTGGCGGACTGAAGGCCCAAATGGATCCGCGATCTTTCACCATCGCCACGTTCGCACTGTGTGGCTTTGCGAATTTCGGCTCGATCGGCATCCAGATCGGCGGCCTTTCCGCCCTCGCTCCCAACAAACGCCACGAACTGGCCGAACTCGGCTTCCGCGCCATGCTTGCCGGCACGCTGGCCAATCTTCTCTCCGCGTCGATTGTGGGGATACTGCTGTGAGCCCGCGGCGGAAATCGGCGCGCGCCCCGGCAGGCGGGCGGAGCGATTTATTTGCTCGCGCAGACCGCGCTGCAAAATTTACTCTCGCGCGGACGAAACTCCGCCCACGCATCGGTGTGGTGCTCGGTTCGGGCCTCGGCGCCTTTGCGGACGAGCTGTCCACGGCAACGCGCATCGACTACCGCGATATCCCCGGATTCCCTCCATCCACCGTGGAGGGCCATGCCGGGCGGATGGTGATCGGCCGGTGCGGAACGGTTCCCATCGTCGCGCTGGCCGGACGCCTGCACTTCTACGAAGGATACGCGATGGACGAGGTCACGTTTCCCGTCCGCGCGCTGGGCCGGATGGGGGTTCGCGCGCTGATCATCACGAATGCCGCGGGCGGAATCTCCGCCACCTACCGCCGGGGGGCGCTGGTGCTCATTCGCGATCACATCAACCTGCAGGGCACCAACCCGCTCGTCGGCCACAACGACGCGCGCTTCGGTCTTCGTTTCCCCGACATGACGCATGCTTACTCCGAACGGCTGTGTCGAATCGCGCGCGAAGAGGCCGAACATCTGCGCCTGGCCTTGCAGGAAGGCGTCTACGCCGCCGTCGCCGGACCGAGCTTCGAGACTCCCGCGGAGATTCGGGCCCTTCGCGCGCTCGGCGCGGATCTGGTCGGGATGTCCACGGTCCCGGAGGTGATCGTGGCGCGGCAGATGGGCATCGAGGTCCTGGGAATTTCCTGTGTCACAAATCTCGCTGCGGGCATACTGGACCAGCCCATCACGCATGAAGAGGTGCTCGAAACCGGCGAGCGCGTCCGCGGCGCATTCACCGCGCTGCTCCGCGGCGTAGTGCCCCGTATCGCGGAGGACATGCCGTGAGAAATCGGCGCGGATTCGGCACGCTGCTCGCGCTCTTTTTTGCCGCCGGGGTGGCCGCCAGTGCGCCACGAGCGGCTGCGCAGCAAGCGACGCCCGGGCGGAGTTCGCTGCCGACACATTCGCGAATTCCTTCGCGTTCCGTGCCCACCACGGATCTGCTGATTTCGGGCGGCACTGTGGTGACCATGGATCCCCAGCGCCGGATTCTCGAAGATGGGGCCGTGCTCATCCGCGATACTGCGATTCTTGCCGTCGGCCAGCGCAAGGAGCTGGAGGCGCGTTACCCCTCCGCGCGGCGAATCGACGCCCGCGGCCGCATCGTTCTTCCCGGTTTCATCAACGGCCACACGCACGCGCCCATGTCTTTGTTTCGGGGGATTGCCAACGACATGACGCTCGAAGACTGGCTCAATAAAGCCATTTTCCCCGCCGAGGCGCGCAACGTGACCGAGGATTTCTGCGTGTGGGGCACACGGCTGGCTGCGCTCGAGATGATCGAGTCCGGCATAACCACGTTTGCGGACATGTACTACTTCGAGGACGCCATCGCGCGCGAGACGAAGGCGGCGGGCATGCGCGCCGTGCTCGGCGAAAGCGTGATCGATTTTCCGGTGCCCGACAGCCGCAACCCCGCTCAGTCCTTCCAGCAGATCGAGAAGTTCCTCGAGCGCTGGAAGGGCGATGCGTTGATCCGCGCCGCCGTGGCCCCGCATTCGCCGTATACGTGTTCTGCCGATACGCTGAAACGCGCCGCCGCGCTCGCCCGCAGGTTCGGCGCGCCGTTGCTCATCCATGTGGCGGAAACGCGCAACGAGCGGGAGGAAAGCCTCGAGAAGAAACATCTCTCTCCGGTTGCCTGGCTCGATTCCATCGGCTTTCTGGGCGCGGACGTTGTGGCCGCCCACTGCGTGTGGGTGGACGCAGACGACATGCGCACGCTCGCCGCGCGAAGCGTCGGCTGTGTCCACAATCCCGCCAGCAACATGATGCTTGCCAGCGGCGTGGCTCCCGTTCCCTCTATGCTCGCCGCGGGCGTGCGCCTCGGGCTCGGCACGGACAGTCCGGCTGGCACAGGCAACACGCTCGACATCATCGAGGCGATGGACCTCGCCGCAAAACTGCAGAAAGTGTCGCGGCTCGATCCGCGCGCGCTTACCGCGGAGCAGACGCTGGAGATGGCCACCATCGGCGGCGCGCGTGCTCTCCACATGGAGGACCAGATCGGATCGCTTGAAACGGGCAAACAGGCGGACATCATTGTGCTCCGCACCGATGCGGCGCACGAAGTGCCGATCTATGGGCTTGTTGGCTCGATCGTCTACTCGATGAACGCGAGCGATGTGGAGACGGTGATTATCGCCGGGCGGGTGGTGATGCAAGACCGCCGCATGCTCACCCTCGACACGCCTTCCATCCTCGCGAAAGCGCGGGAGTACGCCGAGAAAGTGAAAAAGTCGCTGGCGCCGGCTCAGAAATAGGTGCCGCGGCGGCGGGGGAGTGATGGGCCGCGGGTCAGCTCTGGCCCAGAATCGCCTTCTGCCGGATCATCTTCGTGGCCATCCCCCGCACCGTTTCCGGCACGTTTTTGTTCATGGTCAGCTTTTTCAGGTCCGTGGTGATCAGCCGCGGGAGGAAGTGCAGCGAGATGTCCACCGGCGTTTTCGGATTGTAGATGAGGTTGCGGACGATGGCGTAGTTCTTGATGAAGTTGCGGTTCAGGGAGATGGAGCGCAGCACCTCTTCGGAAACGTTGGCCATCGCGGAAAAATTTTCCACTTCCTGGTCCGTCAGCCGGGGCGACTGCAGCACGGCGCGCTGTACCATCTTGTTCGGGTCGCGGATGAGCGCCATGCGCTCCTCGCGGCCGCCCTTGAGCGCCAGGGTGAGCCGTTCGACCACGTTCATGGTGGAGAGGCGCTGCAGGAGGGTTTTGCGCCTTTCCGGGTCGGGCTCCGCTTCTTCCACCATCTGCTCGAGGGCGTGCTTGTCCGCCTCGCTGGTCAGTTCCTCCAGCATGCGCTGGTGTTCCAAGCTCAAGTCGGCGCGCGCCGCAAGGGCGATAATCAATTCGCGCGACGAAGCCAGTTGCTCCAGGTTATTCATGACCGACTGGACGTCTTTCGCGCTGAGTTGATCCGCTACCAGCGCAAGCGCGCCGCCGGGACAATTCCGGTTGGACATCAATGCAGCGGCCGCCGCGGAGCGGTCCGGGGCGTGCTCGGCCACATATTCGAGCACCGGCAGGGCGACATCGGGCTGCCTTGCCGCCTCGAGCAACACTTCCGGCGAGATGCCGGCGAGCGCGTGAAGCGCCCGGCCGTTCACCATGGAGTCCCTGTCCTTCGAAAGGAGCACCAGCAGCTCGGCGCGCATCCACGGTTCCATCCCGGCTCCGCCGCCCACCACGGCCAGCTTGCGCTCCCGCGTCGCGCGCCCCGCGCGTATTTCTTCCCGGATCTCAGTGCTAATGGGATTCTCCCGATGCCGAGTGCTGCGGGCCCAGGTCCTTTCTCGTCAGGGTCACGCTACCGGGCGAGTCCGGCTGGCCCACAGGCGGCATGCTCACTCCGTTGAGATCGAGCACCAAGGCAAATGAATTTTTCGCGGAGACATCAAATCGATCCTTTGCCTTGAACGTGCGGCTTTCCCCGCTGGTCATGCGCCCCTGGAACACGGAGTTCCCGTCGGCCGCAACCCTCACTTCCGTCGTGCGGCTCACTTCCACGCGAAGCACCAGCTCTTCCGGTTCCGCGGGCGTCACTGCCTGCTCTGCCGTGCCACTGGCCGCCGGAGTAGCGGATGTGGTTACGGCCGGCGGCGCCGGGCTGGGAGCCTGCGCGGCGGGAGGAACGGCGGGCGGCTTCGGGGCGAGCCTGGCGCGCATGGAGAGCAGCCGCGCGCGCAGTACGCCGCCGTACTGCGTCCACGCCCACCAGCCACCGGCTCCCACCGACACCAGAATCAGCAGCGTCAGCAGAAATGCGAGCCGACGGCTGCTCTCTCGCCGGGGTTCAATTGTGTGATCGAGGGCGGAGGGGGCCCATTCGGCCACCTGCGGGTGGTCGTTCGTGGCTTGGGCGTACTCCGCCACGAGCGCTTCCTCATCCAGTCCAAGGTATCGCGCGATTGAGCGCAGAAAGCCACGGTTAAAGACACCGCCCGGCAGGTCTTTCCAGCGTTCGCCTTCCAAGGCTTCCAGGAATCGGGTTCCGATGCGGGTGGCTTGGGAGACTTCGTCGAGGGATACGCCTCGCATCTCCCGTTCGCGACGCAGGTGCTCGCCGAACGTGCCCTTGGTCATCGCGGGCGCGCCGAAAATGGTATCCAACGGGGAAATTTCCGTCCCACAGGCACTATAGGCAGGTGGCCCCGTGCTGTCAACCACAGTAAATAGCGTCGTCTTTGCCCGCTGAGGACTTGCCTTGGCATGACTCGCGCCGTCCATCAAGGCAACCAACCGGAGGCGGAGCCCGCGGCGTTGCCCCCACCGATAATCGCTGACTCCGGGGCGGCTGGATCGCCCGGTCTTTCTCCCCCTCCGACCATCTGGGCACAGCGAGGCCTCGTAGCCGTTGCAGGTGGCTCCGGCCTTTCCCTATAATTTGCGGGAGATCGAAGGGCGGTTGGCCCGGACCACTCCTTCCCTCGTTCTAGCAACTGACGCTGTGACATTGGGTTGGCAGGCTTGGAATGGCCGACGAGAATACAGCATTCAACGGCGTTGAGCGCCGCCGCAACCCGACCATTGCCCACGTAAAGGCCGACCCGCGCGGCTTCAGTGAAGTCGCGATCTTCCACGAACTCGGCAAAGCTCTCACCTCGTCTCTGCAGCTCGATCAGGTTCTTCGCACCATCATGCAGAAAGTGGAGGAATTCCTCCATCCGGACACATGGTCGCTCTTGCTGATGGACGAAGCCAAGCAGGAACTCTATTTCGAAATCGCCACCGGCGAAGGCAGCGCCGCGCTGAAGGACATCCGCATAAAGGTGGGGCAGGGAATTGCCGGCTGGGTTGCGCAGACCGGTGAAGTCGTCATCGTGCCCGACACGAGCCGCGACTCGCGGTTCTTCTCCAAAGTGGACGAGAAGACAAAGATGCAGACACGGTCGATTGTCGCCGTGCCCGTTCGCTTTCGTGACCGCGCCCTGGGCGTGATCGAGCTGATCAACTGCGTGGGCTCGCAGGGATTCGGCGAGCGCGACCTGGCGCTGCTGGAGGTGCTGGCGGATTTCGCCGCCATCGCCATTGAAAACGCGCGCCACGTGCAGAAAATTCACGAGCTGACCATCACCGACGACTGCACCACGCTCTACAACGCGCGACACCTGAACTTCGTGCTGGAGACGGAGATTTACCGCTCACAGCGCTACAACTACGAGTTCTCGCTCATCTTCATCGACCTCGACCACTTCAAAAACGTCAACGACACTTACGGCCACCTGACCGGCACACGCCTGCTCTCCGACATCGGCAACATGGTGAAATCCAACTGCCGGTTGATCGATTTCGCGTTCCGTTACGGCGGCGACGAATTCGTGGTGCTGCTGCCGCAGACGTCGAAGGAAAACGCGCTGATCGTCGCGCGCCGTCTCCACAAGCGCATCCGCGAGCATTCCTGGATGCAGGACCTCGGCCTCGAAATCCGCATCACCGCGAGCGTCGGCGTGGCTTCCTATCCCACTGACTCGCGCGATAAGTCGAAGCTGCTGCATCTGGCCGACGAGGCCATGTATCTCGTAAAGAACACGTCGCGCGACAGCGTGGCCGCCGCCGGTGTCGGCATCCTGCCCGGCGGCTCGGAGGGCGCCGGCGCAGCGCGCGCTCCCGCCCGACGCACGGACTAAGCCTCCCGTCTCCGCCCTCCGTCCCTGCTGTCACACTTTTGAAACACAAACTGGCATACAATTGCCGCCACTCGAAGGTGGCCGGAAGAGCACCGGAACCTTTCGGAGGTGGTCCATGAGCCTCAGCTGCAAGGTTCGCCGTGTGGGAGATGTGTCGATTTTGGACCTGAAGGGTGAGATCACTCTCGTCCTCCGCGGAGACGATAGCGTGCAGCTCCTCGAAGTGGTCCGCAATCTGACCGGCGAAGGAAGCAAATACATTCTGCTCAATCTCGCAGGTGTCACTCGCATGGACAGCGCCGGCATCGGCCAGTTGATCGCCACGCATACCTCCACCCGCAGCCGCGGCGCCCAGCTCAAGCTCCTGAAGCCCATGCCGGAAGTCCGCAAGCTCCTCGAAATGACTCAACTCGTCAAAGTGCTCGAAGTCCACGACGATGAGGAGCGTGCGATCAGGTCTTTTTCCGCCAGCCACGCCGCCTAAGAAGTCATTAGCTCCGCCGCGCCGCCTGCTGCGGACTCGCCCTTAGCCTTTGAACAGCGGCTTTCTGGCGCGCTTCTGGAAAAATTCCCACTTGCTCTGCATGACCGAGGGCTCCGCCGTGGATTTCGCGGCGGGCGACTTTGAAACTGCGAGCGAGCCTACGGCATTCCGATTTGCGGAAGTTCTGTCATGCGCTTGTCGAGGCCGCCCGGCGGAAAACCATATGCAGAGCGTTGGGCGAAGACGCGTGCTCCGTACAGCGGTAGCCCAGCTTCGGCAGGTCGATACCTGCGAATAGCGGTTCGCCTGACCCCAGGACCACCGGCCCGATGGCGAGATGCATTTCGTCAATCAGCCGCGCGCGCAGGAACTGCTGGATCGTCGCCACTCCGCCGCCGATGCGAACGTCTTTGCCGTTTGCAGCAGCGAGCGCACGCTCCGAAGCGGCGTGAATACCTTCGGTGACGAAGTGGAATATTGTGTCGCCGGCCATTTTGATGGACGGGCGCGTGTGATGCGTCAGCACAAAAACCGGAGTGTGGAACGGCGGATCCTCGCCCCACCATCCCTTCCACGATCCGTCCGGCCACGGCCCGCGCACCGGCCCAAACATGTTCCGGCCCATAATCCACGCGCCAACATTTTCAAATCCGCGTGCGGTAAATTCCTCGTCGATCCCTGTCGTTCCTCCCTCTTTGCCGAATATGCGTTGCATCGTTCGCGTGGGGAACATCCAGTTGTGAAGTGCCAGGCCGCCGACGCCGAGCGGGTTCTCCGGGCTCTGATTAGGCCCTGCGCCATACCCGTCCGCGGAGACTCCGAATGATTGAACCTTCATCGCTGCCATATGCACCCCTCACACCTTCCGGTCATTGCCTGTTGGAAGCGAAGGGAGGCCGCTGCGTTGCCAGGAGGCGAGGGTAGCGTACAATCCACGAAGCTTTTTTTATAGGCGCTGTGAATTTCCAAAGGCGACAAGAATAGAGAGGGCGACTGGGTTGCGAAATCGGACTTGGTTGATATTCGCAGCGATGAATGGACTGGGAGCTCTGCTCTGCACGTTTGGCAAGCTCGAGCAGCCTGGAATCGAAGGTCTGGCGCTCCTCGTGGGCATCATTTTTCTGCTTCCGGGCTCGATTCCGGTGATTCTTGAAATCGGTCCGCTGGGCCGCTTCTTCGATTTCCTGGGCGTCTACCTGGACCATGTGGCCTGTGCGTTGGTCGCCGTGTTGATCAATCTTGTGTTCTGGCTCGTAGTCGGCGCATTCGTACGGCATCTCCGGCCGCGTCCGGCGGGCCAATAGCAAGGCCGTCCTACCCAGGCTAACCGCCAGACACGCTTCGCAGCACCATCTGTGCGGCTTCCACGCCGTGATACTGCGCCTCCTCGAAAATGGAAATGCCGCTCAAATCCGAATTCGCGAATAAGACGCGCGAGCGCGGATCGCGACGTATGAGCCGCCTCCGCTCATCCGAAAAAATCGAGCCGACCGCGGGGCGGATCATCGCGTGGCCCATGCGCATCACGTCAATCCGCGAGGCGCACTGTCGAATGTCCGAATGAACGCGCTCCAGGTCGTGCAGGATCGCTTCCTTCCAGTAATCCCAGTCCTTCGCGAGCAGCAGATGGCGGCCGTCGGCGGGTTCGCCATCGGCCAGTGCCCAATAGAATGTCCACACGGTGCGGTCAATGTGCGTGCGCACGCTCTGGTGCGTGGCATCCACGTAGCCCAGCGTGGGCGAATCGAGAAACACCGTGTCCCAGGTGGGCTCGGCACCGCGCGAATCCGGCAGGCGTTCCAGCGTGAGGTTAGCGGTGAGCCAGGGAGAGTACACAAAATCCTGCAGCTGAGGGAATCCTTCCATCAGGTAGGGCGCGAGAAACGATGGTGCAGCGAAAATCACGAATTCCGCCTGATACTCCGTATCGCCGGCAATTACCGCCACACCGCGCGCAGAATGCGCGATGCGGTGCACCATCTGACCTGTGCGGACGTGTTCCCCGACGCGTTCCAGAAGTCGCCGGGTGATCCATCCGTTGCCCTCCGGCCAGGTGAGCGGGCCTTTTTCCTCCTCCGGTCGCGACGAAAAATAATGAATGCCGGCCCACGCCGACGTCGCGCCGGCCAGCGCTCCGTAATCATCGCGGCAGGCGTAGTTCATGTACCAGAGCAGCAGGCGGGAATCGAAGCCGTGCCGGCCGAGCCATTCGGCGAACGAGATGCGGTCGAGTTCCGCATCTTTTTCCGAGCGGCCCAGCTCCAGCGGAATCGTGAATCTTCCCGAAGCGCGGTATTTGGCCAAGAGATCTTCGACCCGCTGAAACTGATCGCGATCGCGCTGGCGCAGGCCGACCGCGGGTTCGATTCCGTCCTGCCAGCGACCGAACAAGAACAGCCGCTCCTGCGGCGCGAAGCACAGATAGCGCTCATTCCACCGGCCATCTCTTAGCACGCCGAGATCTTCGAAGAGTTCGCGGACGTAAACGGCTTTCGGTCCCGGCACGGGGACGTAATGCGCGGCCCAGGGATAGGCGGTGATTTCGTTTTCGCCCCAGCGCGCGTTGCCTCCGGCCTGCGCGTTCATTTCCAGCAGAACAAAATCACGGAAGCCGCGCTTCTGCATGCGCCACGCCGCGCTTAGCCCTGCGATGCCGCCGCCCACGATGACAACGGTGATTTTTTCTTTCCGTTTTGGCGCCGGAAAAGAGGCGCGGTCGCGCAGCAGGTGGCCTATCTGGAAATTGTCGTTGACGTACGACCCCTCAATCGGGCGGCCGCCTTTCAGGGAGAGACCAACGAGCGCTGCGCTGGCGGAGCGGAGAAAACCGCGGCGTCCTACCTTCAATGCGAAATGTCCTTCCAGTCGTTTTCGTACGCGCGCACGAGCACCTGCGTGTTCAGCCGGTTCGGCGGCATGGGCATGGGCTCCATATCCGGCGGAAACTGGAAGAGCGGCGGCAGCCCCGCAACGCTCACGAATCGCAGGCCGGCAGGAAGGGACGCGGGCAGCTCGTAGTCGTGCAATCCGGCGAGCACGAATCCCCACTCGCCGAACGACGGCACGTAGACGTGATAGGGGTACGTATGCAGTCCGGCCTGCTTCAAGGTGGCGACGATGCACCAGAAGGAATCGCGCGCGAACATCGGCGAGGTGCTCTGCACCACCATCATTCCCTGCGCGCTCAGGTGGCGGGCAGCGGCGCGGTAGAACGCCGTGGTGTACAGCTTTCCGAGGGAATAGCTGGTTGGGTCGGGAAAATCCACGACGATGAAATCGAAACTGTCCGTATTGGAATCAAGCCACGGAAACGCGTCGGCATTGATCACATGCACTTTCGGCGAGCGCAACGAATCGTGGTTGAGCGCCGTAAGCATGGGATTCGTGGAGAAAATCTCCGTCATCTCCGGGTCCAGGTCCACCAGCGTGATGGATGCGATCTGCGGATATTTCAGGATTTCGCGGACCGCCAGTCCGTCGCCTCCGCCGAGTACCAGCACGCGGCGCGGCGCAGGAATTGCGGAGAGGCCGGGATGGACGAGCGACTCGTGATAGCGGTATTCGTCGCGCGAGCTGAACTGCAGATGGCTGTTGAGAAAGAGGCGCAGGTCATCTTTGAACCGAGTGAGCACGATGTGCTGGTACTTCGTGTCGCGCGCGAAAATAATATCATCCGCGTAGATATTGTCTTCCGCCGCCGCGGTGATGAGTTTCGCGTTCACCATTCCGGCGCCGAGCACGCAGAAAACGGCCAGGCAGGCGATGCGCAGTCCGCGCGCGCGAACCAGTTGGTCGCCGAACAGGTACGTGCTCCACAGCGCCACCGCCACATTGACCAGGCCGAAGAGCATCGCGGAACGCACCAGTCCCAGCCGCGGAACCAGCAGAATCGGAAACAGCAGCGATGCGCCGAGCGCGCCCAGATAGTCGAACGTCAGCACGTGAGCGATCACATCGCGAAACTGATAGCGGCCGCGCACGATGCGCATGAGCAGCGGAATCTCCAGCCCCACCAGCACACCCATCACGATCACCAGCGCGTAGAGCAGCAGTCCGAAGCCCTGCGTATAGGCGAAAGCCAGCATCAGCGCCGCGGAGGAAAATCCGCCGATGACGCCGAGCATCAGCTCGATCCACACGAACTGGAACACCAACCCGCGCACCAAATAACGCGAAAGCGCGCTCCCCAATCCCATGGCGAACAGGTACGTGCCAATCACGGTGGAAAACTGGAGCACGCTATCGCCGAGCAGATAACTGGCCAGTGTGCCGGCGACGAGTTCATAGATGAGCCCGCAGGCCGCCACCAGCAGCACGGAGATGAACAGGAGAATTCCCATGGGTCAGTGAATGGCGGAGGCGATGATGATGCAGAGCCCAATGGACATGGCGCCCACGAGGATGGCCAGCGCCATGTTGTGTTCCTGCACGATTTCCTTCCACAGATGATAGGGCGTGAGCTTGTCCATCACCAGGAAGGCGACGACGAAGATCAGCATGCCTAGAAACGCGAAGGCCAGCGCGGCCACGATATTGCCCAGCGGAACGAGGTTCATCTTATTTGCCTCCGGTGTAGTGGTGATAGCTTTGATAGATGGAGCGATACGAGCCGGGATTATCGCGAACGGACTTGGGAATGTTCTTGAGCGCCGTGGTCTTGTCGAGGCTCCAGCCGCTGTACTGCGCAAAACTAGTGCCCGCGAGGACCAGAAGGCCGTAAATCCAGTACAGTCTGCGAATCATCAGTCGTCCTCCGAACTGCTGGAGCTTGTTGTGACAAGGGGGTGATCGCTTTCGGCCCAGCGCAGCCGTTCGAAATTGAAGCGCCTCCAGGTGACCGCAATCGCCGGCACCAGAAGGGCAAGAAACCCCAAGCCGAAGAAACCGAGGACGGGAACGTCGCGCTTCACCTGAACAGCGTAGTTAATGCGCGGGTGATTCGCGGCGAACTCCGGCTCGATGCGGAGGTAATACGTGCCGGGGGGGACCG
Organism: Patescibacteria group bacterium; assembly: GCA_035541255.1. Lineage (GTDB taxonomy): Bacteria > Acidobacteriota > Terriglobia > Acidiferrales > UBA7541 > JOPF136. Next base: position 11,736 of record DATKNR010000171.1, read on the forward strand.
AAGGGACGATTACGGAATCGCTGCGGCTTCCCTCCGACCAGTTCCCGTCGCTGTCGTGCCCGTGGTAATAGCTCACTTCGCGCCCAAAATCCCAGGCCTGGCCCGTCCCCTGATTGATGAGGGCGTAGTTCAGATAGATCCAGTTGTTGTCGACGTCGGCGTGTGTGGTTACCTCGACGTTGGAGGTGCGGCCGCCCAGTTCGAATTCGTCCGTAACAAATGAGCCTTCGCCCTTTTGCGGTCCGGCATCCAGCGAGTAACTGGCGCTGAACACCTGCCGGTCGCGCAGGATAAACACACTGAACACAATCAGCAGCGCGAGCAGCAGAACGGAGTGGAGCGCGAAGGCCGACCACACTCCCTTCACCGATTCGTTCACGGGCGCGGGTTGATTCTCGAACACACCGACCGCCGGCGGTGGATTGCCCGGCATTTGGAACGCGGCCCACACGTCGCGGCCATACATGTACTCGCCGAGGGACCAGGTGATCTCGTCGCCGGATTTCTCGGAGGAGAGAACGCGCGGCGGAGAAATGAGATCGGTGACCTCGGCCTCCTCGCCAACGCGCACCTGCCAGGGAAACTCGCCGAGCACGTAGCTGGTTTCGGCCGTGCAGGTCTGAAAATGTTTGTAGGTTTCGCCGAGGTAGGTGGCCTTCGGCGGGTTGCTGGGAACGATGGTGGGAAGCATCTTGCAGGGACCGACGTCGTTCCAGTGGCCGTCGTATTCGGTGAGGTAGCGGAAGCCCTTGTAGGGATTGAAGAGCACGTATTCGTGCCAGCTGTAGCGCGTGCCGTCCACCAGCGTGCTGCGGCGCTGGAATCCGATGACTTCGTAGTCCACGCCGCGAAGTTTTCCGCGTTTGCCGAGAGGGATTCGCGGGCCAGCCTCCCGCATCTTGATCTCAAACGTCTGCAGGATTTTCAGGTTCGGATCGGTGGCGTCGAGGATGGAGTGACAACTGCCGCAGACCACCGTTTCCGCTTTGCCGAACGAGCGCAGCTCGATGGCCGCGCCGCACTTTGGACAATTGATGGCCTTCACCTGCGGCTTGGACGGCGGCTGGGGAGGAGGAGGCGGCGCGGCGCTCATCACCAGCCCTCGAAGGTGCGCAGATTCTTGAGGTGCAGATCCTCGAACTCGACGAATTCGCCGAGGTACAGTGCCGGTTCGTCGTCACTGTAATCCAGCGTGGCGAATTTGCGCGAAGGCGTGCGCAGATCGGCAAACGTGACGACCGTCTTGTCCCAGAATTCGAAGGGCAATTCGCCTTCCACTCCGCGGTAATTTGCCTGCGTGATGACGCTGACGGTGTAAGGCTGCTTATTCCACGTGAATTGCTGGCCCACCTGAATCCCGTCGGCCGGCGGAAGATTCTGGATGCGCGCAGGAAAGCTGACGGCGTATTCATCCTGCGCGTCGGAAAGCCACGCGCTCGTGCCGTCGTTCATCAGAATGTGCCATTCATTCCATCCGCCCTGCTCGTATTCATAAAGGATACGGCCGATGGCGCGGAACGCCTTGTTGGCGTAAATGCCTTCGGTATTCAGCTGAATGGGCGAGCTGTCCGGCGGCAGGTCGGCAACCTGGCCCACCCGCTTCAGGTCCACGTCCGTTCGCACCAGAATGCTCTTGCAGTACGTGCACACGGTCTGAACGCTGCTGGACCACTGGAAGACGATCTTGGCGCCGCAGTTGGGACAGTTCGCGACGGGTTGCGTCATCGGCGGCTCATCGCGTGCGGCGTTCGCGGATCATTCTCAATCGCTCGCGGCCTGCTGCCGGGAGAGTTCGTAAGGGCGCGCCAGCCGGCGGATGGAAACAGCCTGCGCCGAAAACAACTGCTGGAGCGCAGGCTCAAAGGCCCACTCCTGCCGTGGGAGACAACAGAACAGATTCAGGCACAGCGAACCGTGCTCGGGAAAGGTGTGGCAGGCGAGATGGGATTCCGAGAGCAGGCAGAGGCCCGTGATGCCGCCCGTGACGGGAAATTGGTGCCACTGCGTCTGGCCCACGGGACGCAGCTTCATCCCGCGGATCATGCCGTGAAAGAGAGTTTGAACGGCGCGCAGGTCGCGGAGCGACTCCGGGGAGCAGCCGAACGCTTCCACCACCCACTCAATCCCGCCCATTCGCGTATCTCCGCGGCTAGGGTTGCGGCTTGCCGCACTCCGGACAGAACTTCGCCGTGCGGGGAATGGGCTTGCCGCACTCAGCGCAGAATTTTGTTGCGGCTGCAGCTCCTGCGGAAGCGGGAGCAACAGGCGCGGCAGGTCCGCCCGCCGTGGCGGGCGCGCCACCAGCAGCAGCGCCGCCCGCGGTGGACTGACGAACCGCGTCCATCATGGCCTGGCCCATGGCCATGCCCGCGCCCAGGCCGGCGCCGATGCCCACGCCGCCCGAGCCTTCGTTGCCGGCGGCGATGGGGATGGACTGGGCCACCTGATATTGAGTGAATTTGCCCATGTCGCTGAGCATGGTCATGCTTATGCGCTGATCGAGCACTTTCTGAAGCTCTTCGGGCAGGGAGAGGTTTTCCACCACAAAGGTGTCGAGCGAGAGGCCATAGTCGGAGAAGGCGGGTTTGAGCTGCGCGCTGATTTTTTCCGCGAGCGCGCCCTGGTTCGCGGCCATGTCCAGGAATGGCACCTGGCTTTGCGCGAAGGCGTCCGTCATTTTGGCGATGATGGTGTTGCGGAGCTGGCCCTCAAGATCGGCCACGCGGTAGAGGTCGCGCGAGCCGCTGATCTTCGAATAGAACGTTTTTGCGTCCGTCAGGTGATAGGAATAAATTCCGAAGCCGCGCAGGCGGATGGCGCCGAATTCCTTGTCGCGGAT
>DATKNR010000172.1:0-5575 GCA_035541255.1 Patescibacteria group bacterium
GTCACCATCACGTTTGCCGGCTTCAGGTCGCGGTGCATGATTCCCTTTTCATGCGCCGCGGAGAGCGCGTCGGCCAGCGCCCCGGCGATTTCGATAATCCGCTCCACCGGCAATCCGCCTTCAGGAATCAGGCGATCGAGCGTGTGGCCCTCCACCAGTTCCATGGTCAAAAAGTGAACTCCATCCGCCTCTTCGACGGTGTGGATGGTAACGATATGCGGGTGATTGAGCGCCGCAACGGCGCGCGCCTCGCGCTGAAACCGCGCCAGACGCTCCGGATCGCGGGCCATTTCCGCGGGGAGCACTTTAATGGCGATGTCGCGGCCAAGCTTGGTGTCGGTGGCGCGATACACCTCTCCCATGCCGCCCTTGCCGAGCGAGCCGACAATTTCGTATTGGCCCAGGCGTTTTCCCGACGGCAATGTCATACGCTCAGAAACTCCCAGGTGCGCGGATTCTATAGCGAAATCCCGGAGGTACAAACTAAAGAGGCGTTACTTCTTCGTGCGGTGCATGATCACGCGCACCTTCTCCAGCGTGATCAGCCCCCCTTCGATCATCCCATCCAGTTTGGGCAGCAGCGCTTCGATGCGCTCCGAATACTCCACCACTTCAATCACAATAGGCAGGTCCTGCGACAGCCGCAGAATCTTATCCGTGTGATAAATGCTGGTCGAACCGAAGCCCCCGATTCCGCGCAGCACGGTCGCCCCGTAGAAGCCCTCCGTGCGCAACAAATTGATGATCGCCTGGTAGAGCGGTTTGCCCTCGAAGCGGTCCGACTCGCCGATGTGGATGCGCATCAACGTCCGGTCCCCTTCGAATCGCGTGTGCGTCATGCCGCCTCCCCTCGCGCCTCGCCCTGCGGCTCAGATCCGGTTGGCCGCATGGATGCCCGCCAGCGTCAGCAGCAGCCCCACAAGCACGCTCGCGCAAACGTACGCCACGGCGTGCGCCCACTCGCCATCCTGCAGCATTTTCGCCGTCTCCCACCCAAAACTCGAAAAGGTGGTGAACCCGCCAAAAAAGCCGATGGTCATCGCGATGCGCCATTCCGGCGAAACCACCATGCGGTTGAGCGTCAATTGTCCCAGGAATCCCAGCAGCAGGCATCCCGTCAGATTCACCGCCAGCGTGCCGTAGGGAAACTCAGAGCCGGAACGGAGCTGCACCACGCCCTGCAGCCCGTAACGCGTCAGCGTGCCCACCGCTCCCATCACCGCGATCAGCAGAATCCGCAATCACTCCTCCATGCCGCTGCGGGCGGCCACATTCTATGCCAGTTTTCCGGAAGGCGAGGCCGGAGCGGTGGCGCCACGCGCATCGCCTCCGTTCCCCTCGTTCGCGGGGGAATCCCCCAGTGCCACGAGGTCAGAGGCCAGCGCACCGGCTTCCTCCTCGCTGAGTGCGGAGCCTTCGGCCCGACGCTGCGCCTGCGCGCGATAGCTCTCCGCGTAAGCCTCGAATCGGGCGGTCCACTGCCGAACCAAGCCGCTCGCCCAGCTGCTGAGCAAAGAGGCATACGTGACCAGCGCCTGCGTCCACTTCTCGCCGATCTCACGCTCCAGCCGCCCCGCCAATCGGCGCTCCGCCATGGAGCGGCCCGCGAGGCCGGCGAGCGAAGAGCGGCCGCCGCGAAACTCGAACGCAGGAAAATCGAACACCGGACTGTCGCGCAGCGCAGCTTGGAATTCGGAGTCTTCCGGCGCATCCGCCATGCCCAGCGCGAGCGCCGCGGATTGCAGTTCCGCCGCCATCTCGCGGGCAAGGGAATGCAACCGCTCGTGCAGCGCCTGCACGCGCTCGCGAACAAACCCGAGAAGCGCATCGCGAGCAGTTGTCGCCTCGGACCCGGCAGGCCGGCCGGAGGGTGCATCCAGCACCTTCCCTGCAGCCAAACGGTAGGCGAATTCGCGTTCCGCCAGCAGTTTGCGCGCCTCGCGCTCGCACCATGGGCCGAGCTCCGCAATCCGTCCGGTGGCCACGCGCAGACGCGTTTCCACAGCCTGCATCTGGATTGGCGCGGCCGCGTTCTCCTGGGCAGGCCCGGCAGCGCGGCGTGGCAGCCGGGCGCGCAGAACCGCGGCCACCGATTCGCGCAAGACTCCGGCCTTTCTCCGCAGCGAGGATTCCCGCAATTCACGCGCCCGCTGATACAGCGGCGAAATAGTTTCCGCGAACCATACGTCCAGCTCCGCACGGTGGGCCGGCAGCACGCTGGCCGCGGCTACGCGAAGGTCGCCAAGCTGCGAAGCCGCGAGCTGTTCCCGCACGTAGGCCATCACGCGACCGAGATCCGCCGTGGAAAGCAGATCCGCTTTGCTCAGCAGCACGCACGCCGGAATTCCGGCGTCCGCCAGCGCCTGGAGCGTCTCCAAGTCGCCCGCCGTGAGCGGCGACGCCGCATCAAGCAATACGACGGCGAAATCACATTTCGGAAGATAGGCCAGCGTTTGCGCGGCGCCCGATGTGGCCAAACCGCCGAGCCCGGGCGTGTCCACAAATACAACGCCCTCGGCCAAGCGCGGCGACGGAATCTGCACGCTCACCCGCGTCACATTTTTCCGGTTCGCCGGATTCTGCTGTTCGGTGACGAACTCCGCCAGCCGCTCCACAGCGCACTCCTGCGCCGGGCGCTCCGCGAAGCGTACGGTGACGCGCGGGGGCGAGCCGTGCGACAGCCGCGTGGGCACCGACGTCACCGGAGTTACTCCCACGGGCAGAACTTCGATCCCCAGCAGCGAGTTGAGCAGCGAAGATTTTCCGGAACTGACGCGTCCGAACACGGCGATTTCCAGCGCAGAATCCAGCATGCGGTCGAGGAGGCTGGCGATGGGCGCACGGAATTCCACCAGCCCCCTGCGCGTGACCACTTCCTCGATGCGCGACACGAGGCTCGTGTCCGATCCGGCTCGCTCCAATTCTTGCAGCCGCGCATGCAGGTCCCGGCCTTCACCCTCCGCCACGTAGCGGTCCAGCCGCGCCACCAGGCTGCACAGCTCGCCCGCGATCCCATTCAGCTCCACCGCGACTTCCGTGCTCACCGCTCCGAACCCCGCCATGTACGAAGGTTTCAGCTCTTCCGCGGCAATGTCGATAGCCGTCAGATTCGCGCGCACCGCGCGCGCCGCGGGAATATTCGCCGGCGGCGCTTCAATTCCCTGCCCTTCCAACACGCGGCGGAGCTGGGCGCGAATCCGCACGATGTAATCCTGGATGGTCCTGCGCGCAGCGGGCCCGACGTCCGGAAGGTATTGCGGAAACGCGGCGCCGGAGGCTGCGGCGTTCAATATGCCTTCGATTTCGCCCAGGAGCCGGTCGATGTACTGGCAGCTCACGCGCAGCCGGCGGGCCTGGCTCTCGTTCAGCGGGCTCATGCGCGGTTCTCCGGCGAGAGAGGAGTCTGGTGGGGCTCAGGAGTCATGGTTTTCCGGACGCGCGCCGAGCGCCGCCTCCAATTGCTGCAGCAGCGGTCGTATGGCAGCAGCGCGTTCGCGGCCCTCGCACGCCAGTAATCTCTGGACGGTGAGAGTCAGGTCGTCAAACCTGATCGCGGCCAGCTCCGCCGTGCGAGCAATGGCGGCGCACACGCGCTCCTCCCACTGCGTGGCCAGCCGCGAAAAATTCTTGAAAATCTCCGCCGCCGTTTTGTCGCGGAACCGCGCGTGCACCACTCCGCGAAACACGGCCATGGGAATCAGCCACGAAATCAACTCCCAGTTGCGGTCGAAGATTTTTCCCACCGATACGTCCGGCCTCGCCGGCGGCTCGACTTCGATTTCCGTTTCCGTGGTGCGCAGCGGCACGCCGAACAGCCGCTCCACCCGTTCCGACAACTGATCGCGAAACGCCTGCAGATTCGAGCGGCACTGCCGCTCCACGTCGCGCAGCGGTTCGCAGAACGCCGCCTGTCCCACGGCGGAGAGACGCGCGAGCTCTTCGCCGAGCGCCGCGCGAAGCCACCGCTCAAACGCCGCCAGTTCCGCCGCCAGGCTGCCCTTCCACACCGGGAATTCCGCGTCCAGCGCGGTCTCCAGTTTTTTCTCCAGCGCTTTTCTCGATGTGCGCTCCAGGTGCTGCTCGATCCGCGCCCGCGCTCCCGCGGCCCCATGCCGCGCCACGAGCTGGAGCTGCAATTTCCGGTCGGCCAGCGCCTGCGCAGAACCCAGCACTCCCTCCCGCAGCTCCTCGCGCTGCGCGTCTGCCGTCTCCGCCGATTTCAGCGCCAGTTGCAGATAGTTGCGGCATTCGCGGAGAAGCGTTTCCACCTTCCGTTCCAGCGACGCAGCCCGCCGTGCGTGGAACGCCGCGAGCGCCGCCTGCACGTGCTCCCGCTCCAGCCGTTCCCGCAGTTCCTCGAATCCCGGCCGGATCGAGACCGGGAACACCGGAACCGGCCCGGCAAACTCCTCCCGCAGCCGGCTCTCTACGTACGCCTCCACTTCGCGCCGCCCTTCCGGCTCCAGCGTGTCGATTTTCGTGAGCAGCACGGCCAGGTTCGGCGTGAACTGGCCCAGACGCGTCAGAAGTTCGCGGTCCTGCTCCGTGAGCGGCGAATCCGCTCCCACGGCCACCAGCGCCAGGTCCACATTCGGACTCCAGGCCAGCGACGCTTCCGTATTGTGCCGGAACAGGCTTTCGAGTCCGGGTGTATCCACGAACCGCAGCCCGCGGAAGCGCGCGAGCGAGGGCAAATACACGCGCACCACATCCACCCCCTTCGCGTTTCGCGGGTTTTCCGCCTCCGAGATGTGCCCGCCAATCGCTTCGACCGCAATCGGCCGCACCGTTCCGTCCAGCATCACGGCCTCGGCGCGCTCTTCGCTCCCGTACGTCATCTCCGTCACCACGGACGTCACCGGAACCACTCCCACGGGAAGCAGCGGCCGTCCAATCAATTGATTCAGAAAGCTGCTCTTTCCGGTGTTGAAGCGTCCGAAGACCGCCAGGCTCAGCTCGCGCTTTTCTTCCTGCTGGCGGATCGCACGTACCAGCGGCGCCAGGTCCGCCAGCTCGAACCGCTGCACGATTTCCGCGGCCAGCGTGAACGCCGCATGCTCGCGTCCCTGCGTCACCTCCCGTTCGGATGTATTCGGTTCGCTCATTTCGTTCCGCTCGCCCGGCTTCCCGCCGCGCCGGATTCTGCCGGAGCCGTTGCCGCCGCGCCGCGGCCCGCCCGGTAGGAGAATTGCATCATGTAATCCACATGCAGCAGGCGGCTCTCGATGCGGTTTCCATAATGATAGTGCGGGTCCGCCGCGTTCGCGCACAGTTTCACGATTGCGCCCGGCAATCGTCCGCTCGTCCGCAGAATCGCCTCGCGAAACCCTTCCAGGTTCAGACGCGACAGCCCATTCCGCCGGATACACCGCTCCACCAGTTCGCGCGCGTGCGGCAGCCGGAGCGGCCCCAGCCCAATGCGCAACTCGTCGTTCCAATAGAGCCGCGCCGCACGCCCCAGCTCCCTCTCCGAATAGCCTGTCGAGAGGAGGTACACGGGCGTCTCGCGCATCGCCGTGAGCTCTTTCACAATGCGCGCAAATGCGTCTGAAAGACCCGCGACGTCGTCCAGAAA
>DATKNR010000173.1:0-13421 GCA_035541255.1 Patescibacteria group bacterium
CCCGAGCTGTACATCAACCGCGAACTCAGCCTGCTGGAATTCCAGAAGCGCGTGCTGGACCAGGCGAAAGACGCGCAGTATCCCCTGCTGGAGCGCGTCAAGTTCCTCTCCATCGTCAGCTCCAACCTGGACGAGTTCTTCATGGTGCGCGTGGCCGGGCTGCAACGCCAGGTAGCCAGCGGAGCGCAGGATGTGAGCGCCGACGGCCGCACCGCCAGCGCCCAGCTCCACTTGATCCGCGAGGAAGTGCGCAAACTCGTGGTGGATATTCACGATTATCTGAACAACGTGCTGGTACCGGAACTGGCCCGCGAAGGTATCCGCGTTCTGGACTACTCGCAGTTGTCGCAGGAAGAACAGTCGGCGATGGAGTCGTATTTTCATCAGCACATTTTCCCGGTGCTTACTCCGCTCGCCTTCGATCCCGGCCGGCCTTTCCCGCACATCTCCAGCCGCAGCCTGAACCTGGCCGTGGTGGTGGGAGACAGCCAGGGGACGCAAAACTTTGCGCGAATCAAAATCCCCGACACGCTGCCGCGCCTGGTTCCCGTGGTCTCCCTGTCGCGTGCGGCCAAGGCCGTCAAACCCGCAAAACCGGAAGTGGCGTTCGTCTGGCTGGAACAGCTGATTGCCGCAAATCTCTCCTGGCTCTTTCCCGGGATGGAAATCCTGGAATCGTTCGCGTTCCGCGTGACGCGCGACGCGGAAGTGGCCATTCAGGAACTGGAGAGCGACGATCTGCTGGAGAGCGTGGAAGAGGCCATGCGGCTGCGGCGGTTCTCGTTTGTCGTGCGCCTGCAAGTGGACGAGAACATGTCCGAGAGGATTCTGGAGATCCTGGCGAACAATCTGCCCATCGACAAAGAGGACGTCTACCGCATCCGCCGGCCGATCGGACTCGGCCGCATGATGGAGCTTTATTCGCTGGATCGTCCGGACCTGAAGGACAAACCGTTTCTGCCCGCCGTGCCTCCCGGGCTGAGCGCGGATTCGGCGGAAGACATCTTCTCGGTAATCCGCCGGGACGACGTGCTGCTGCATCACCCCTATGAATCGTTCCAGCCGGTGGTGGAATTCCTGCGCCAGGCAGCCCGCGACGCGAATGTGCTGGCCATCAAGGTGACGCTGTACCGCGTAGGCCGCAACTCGCCGATTGTGGCCGCGCTGCTGGAGGCGGTGGAGCGCGGGAAACAGGTGTCCGCGCTGGTGGAATTGAAGGCGCGGTTCGACGAGGAAAGCAACATCGAGTGGGCGAGACGGCTGGAAGATGCGGGCGTGCACGTGGTGTACGGCCTGGTGGGCATGAAGGTCCATTCGAAGATCAGCCTGGTGGTTCGCCGCGAAGGCGACGCCATCCGCCGCTATGTGCACCTGGGAACGGGCAATTACAACCCCACCACCGCGCGCATTTACACGGACTTCGGCTTCTTCACCTGCAATGAACTAATCGGCGACGACGCCACGAACTTTTTCAACGCGCTGACGGGCTACTCACGGAAGAACGAGCCCCACGAACTCCTGGTGGCCCCCGTGAACTTGCGCCCGCGGCTCGTGGAGATGATCGAACGCGAAATCGCGCTGCAGAAAAAGGGCGAACGCGGCCATTTGATTTTCAAGATGAACGCGCTCGAGGATCCGGAAATGATCCGACTGCTCTATCGGGCCTCGCAGGCCGGCGTGAAGGTGGACCTGCTGGTGCGCGGGCTGTGCTGCCTGCGGCCCGGTCTCGCCGGCATCAGCGACAACATCCGCGTGATCAGCATCGTGGGACGCTTCCTGGAACACAGCCGGGTCTATTATTTCCGCAACGGGGGAAATGAAGCGATCTTCCTGGGGAGCGCGGACTTGATGCGGCGCAACCTGAGCCACCGGGTGGAAATCCTGTTTCCCATTACGGGCCAAAAACTGATCCAGCGCATCAAGGACTTCCTGGAAATCGAACTGCGCGACGAACGGAAGGCGTACCACCTTCATCACGACGGGCGATACACGCGAAGCAGCCGCTGGGAGCAGCCGGACGTGATGGACAGCCAGTCCTACCTGATCGGCAACGAGCGCGCGCCCCAGAAGCCCGGGCGTCCCATGACTGTAATGGCCGCGCGCAAGCGGCGCGTGGGCGGCCGCCCCACGGGCCCGCGAAAAGTCTGAGGCAACTCTTCCCTGCCGCTGCTGGGTTTCCGCTGAAAAAGGAAAGGGGCAAGCTGTGCCGGCCCCTTCCGCCAGATTGGTCTCAGAGGCTGGTTACGTTCTCGGCCTGGAGTCCCTTCGGTCCCTTGCGGACCTCAAATTCCACTGCCTGGCCTTCCGCGAGCGTCTTATACCCTTCCGCCTGGATGGCGGAATAGTGCACGAAGACGTCCTCGCCGGTCTGCCGGGTGATGAAACCGTAGCCCTTCGATGCGTTGAACCACTTCACAGTCCCTTGTTCTCTCACTGCTGTTGCTTCCTTTTCGAATTGAAGAGTAGTTTGTGACTCGTGAACGCTTCCAGCCACCGCCAACAAAAAAGGCCGCAGGTTCCCCTGCAGCCCTGTTGATCGTATCCAAGAAGGTCCCACAAGAACGACAAACCCAAATTCAGACTAGCAAAAGGTTGCAGGAATACAAGCGGAATCTTGACGGCCGGGAGCGCGCAACAAGGTGTCCGTTTCCGCGACAGTGCGTCCCACGAGCGGGATACCGCCGGGCGGACCATGCCCTAACTTCGCGAAAACAGAATGGTTGCGGCGCCGCCCGCTGGCCCCTAGGATGCTTTTGCACGTTGTGGCGGTTTGCAGCAGTCGCCGCAAAATCGCCAGCCGCGATGAGTCTCCGAGGCTTCGCACGTGCACACGACTATGAATCCTTCCGCTGACGCTTCTTTGCAGACGCCTGTGTCTCCGCTGCGCGTGCTGATTGCGGAGGACCAGCCGGACGTGAGTGAAGCGCTGCGCCTGCTGCTGAAGGGCGCAGGATATGCGACGGAATGGGCCAATTCGCCTCCGCGCGTTCTGGACGCGCTGGCGCGCACGCAATTTGACGCCGTACTGCTGGACCTGAACTACACGCGCGACACAACATCGGCTGCCGAAGGGCTGGAGCTGATTGCGCGGCTTCGCGAGCTGGACCGCACGCTGCCAATGATCGCGATGACCGCCTGGGGCAGCATCGAGATTGCGGTGGAGGCCATGCGCCGCGGGGCCGGTGACTTTGTGCAGAAGCCGTGGGACAACGCACGGCTGCTCTCCACTCTCGGCAAGCAAATCGAAATCGGCCGCGCCGCCCGGCAGGAAAGCGACCGGCTGTCGCGCGAACGCGCCGAACACGAAGAAGCGCGCGAGATACAGCAGAGCCTGCTGCCCAAATCCCTTCCCGAGTTTGCGGGAATGGAACTGGCCGCGGACTGGCTGCCCACGCGCGTGGTGGCCGGCGATTACTACGACGTGATGAAGTTCGGCGAATCACGCGCCGCGGTGTGCGTGGCCGATGTTTCAGGCAAGGGATTGCCGGCCGCTCTGCTGGTCTCCACCGTGCAGGCCACGGTGCGCGCGTTCGTGCACGAGACGGTGCCGCCGGGAGCGCTGTGCCAGCGCGTCAACGCGATCCTGTGCAGCAATCATCTGGAAGGCCGATTTGTCACGTTTTTCTTCGCGGTCCTGGATCGCGAGGAAGGAACGCTCTGCTATTGCAATGCGGGCCACAATGCTCCCGTGCTGGCCCGCGCGGACGGAACAACCGTGCGCTTGCGCGAGGGCGGGCCGATTCTGGGGGAATTTCCCGACGTGCCCTACGAACAGGCCACGGTGACCTTCGGTGCAGGCGACCGCTTGCTCATTTTCACCGACGGCGTGTCCGAAGCGCACGGCCCGGGCGACGTGGAATTCGGCGAGCCGCGGCTCGAAAAGCTGATGCGGGAATCGCGCGGGCAATCCGCCGCCGAGATCCGGCGCCGGATTCTGAGTTCCGTGCACGAGTTCCGCGACCGGCCGCTCGAAGACGACGCGACGATGGTAATCGTCGCCGGCCATTGAAGCGCGGTGGTCAGGCGGCATTCCATCAGACTCGCGTGGCACGCCGTGGGATAGCCTCTCCTCACCCGTCGCTGGTCACGAGTCATCAGTCACCGTATACTGAAGATGGCGAGTGAGCCGGACGGCCGCTGGCTCCGCTTCGGCGGTGCTGGAGGAAAGTCCGGACTCCACAGGACAGCGCGCCTGGCAACACCAGGGGACCGAGCTCGCGAGAGCGCGGCCACGGATAGTGCAACAGAGAGCAGACCGCCGCCGCTTCCCACCCTGTGAGCAGCCGGAGGAAAAACCTCGGGGTGCTCCCCATCTGTGGGAAGCGAACGGTAAGGGTGAAACGGTGGGGTAAGAGCCCACCGCCCGGAAGGCGACTTCCGGGGCACGGTAAACCCCGCGCGGAGCAAGGCCAAATAGGAGGGGAGGGACGGTCCGTCCCGCAATCGCGTTCTGCAGAGGACGCGAGGTCAACCCTCGGGTAGGCCGCAGGAGCTGCGCAGCAATGCGCAGCCCAGAGGAATGGCCGTCCTCCGAGCAATCGGAGACAGAATCCGGCTTATAGGCTCACTCGCCGATCGAATCCAACCCGCAACATGGATCTCGCGCTGCTGAAATACAATTCGGCCCTTCTCGAAAAACTCGAAAGGAAATTTATAGCCTATGAGGCCACTACGCACTTTTGTTTTGGTGCTGTTCGTACTGATTTGTCCGGCAGCCGTTCCCGCGACGCCGGCGCAGTCCAGCCATACGATTCAGCTCACCGTGGACGCAAGCCACGCCGCTGAGAAAATCCTGCACGTCAAAATGACCATGGCGGTGCAACCCGGCCCGCTGACTTTCTATTACCCCAAGTGGATCCCCGGCGAGCACGGCCCCGACGGACCCATCCAAAACCTCACCGGCCTCAAATTCGAAGCGGATGGAAAAACGATTCCGTGGCGGCGAGACCTTCTGGACGTTTTCACATTTCATGTGGACGTGCCCGCCGGCGCCACGCATCTCAATGCTGCGTACGACTATCTTGAACCGGAGGGCGGGTCGGCCACGGACAAACTCCTTGATCTCAGTTGGAATGAAGTGGCGCTCTACCCTGCGGGCACGCCGGCCGAACAGCTCATCTACGAGGCCAGGCTCGTCCTCCCGGATGGCTGGAAGTTCGGCTCGGCCCTTCCGCTGGAAACTCAATCGGGCAATCAGCTCTCCTTCAAGCCGATCAGTCTCGACCTGCTCGTGGATTCTCCGGTGATTGCGGGGGAATACTATCGCGCCATCGATCTGACTCCGCCGGGCGAGCCAATCCACCACGAAATCGACATGGTGGCGGACAGTGAAGCTGCTCTTGCCATGAGCCCGGAAGTGCAGAAAGGGCTCACGAACCTGGTGGCAGAATCGGGGGCGCTCTTCGGGACGCGCCATTACCGGGACTATCACTTCCTGCTGACGCTGAGCGACCATGTGGCGCACTTCGGGCTGGAACACCACGAATCGAATGACAGCCGCATGCCCGAGCGCACGCTGATATCGCCGGGCGCAGGTATGGCCGTGGGAGGGCTGCTCTCGCACGAATTTGTCCACTCCTGGAACGGCAAGTTCCGCCGTCCCGCCGATTTGACGGTGCCGTATTACGAGTCGCCGATGAAGACGGATCTTCTGTGGGTCTACGAGGGGCTAACGGATTTCCTGGGACCCATGTTGGCGGCGCGAAGCGGACTGTGGACCCCGGATCAGTATCACGAGTACCTGGCGAGCATCGCGACGGCGCTCGGACCCGGGCGGCCGGGCCGCACCTGGCGTTCCTTGCTGGACACGGCGGCGGGCGAGCCCGGCATCCACATGGCGAGGGGCTGGTTCAACTGGCGGCGCGGCGTGGATTACTATGACGAAGGAGACCTGGTCTGGCTTGAAGTGGCCACCATCATCCATCGCGAGACGCAGGGCCGGCATTCCATCGACGATTTCTGCCATGAGTTCCATGGAGGCCCGAACAACGGCCCGCAGGTGAAAACGTACACCTTCGAGGAACTGGTCCACGCGCTGAACGATCTTGCGCCCTATGACTGGGCCTCCTTTTTCAGGCAAAGGCTGGATTCCACCTCCCCGGAAGCGCCCGTGGGAGGCATCGAAACCGGCGGCTGGAAAGTCGTGCAGACCGAGCAGCCGTCGGTGCTGCACGGACGCCGCGCAGATTACGGCGATCTCTATTCGCTGGGCCTTCAGTTGGGCGACGACGGCACCGTGACCGATTCCCTTGTGGGCGGACCGGCGTACGAAGCGGGGATCACGTCTGGAATGAAAGTGGTCGGCGTGAATGGGCGGGTGTACAAGCGCGAACTGCTGGACGACGCAATCAAAGCGGCAAAAGACTCATCCAACCCGATCACGCTGCTCGTGATTATTGACGAGTATTATCGAACCTGCTCCATCAACTACCACGGCGGGGCGCGGAATCCGCACCTGGTGAGGGATCAATCCCGGCCCAATTACCTGGATGAACTAATCAAGCCGCGCACCGGCGCGAAGTAACTTCAGACGCTCGCACGGCTGTTCCGCTGCGATTTCTGCCAGGCTGCTTCCGGCAGGGCTGCGCGTGAGCTAACGCGCTGCCCTGCCGCGGAGAAGATCGCCCATATCGTCTATTTTTTCGTCCAGCAGAATCAACTTTCGCGACAGGCCCTGAATTTCCATTTCCGCGCTGTTGCACTGCGCGATGGTCCGATTGGAGTTTACGGACTGCGGCAGCCGGACGGATTTCCCGAATATTTTGCGGCGGACTCCCGTGAGGCCGAGCGTTCGCCTCGCGGCTTATGCCTGAGCCACGTCCGGACGCAAGTTAAGGGATGTCGCCCTGCCACGGGCTTCACTGGCATTCGTGTTTTCGAGGATTCCGGTGCAGAATATGGTCCACCCCTGGGATATGCCGGAGATGGTGGCGCAGACGAGCACAGGTCGAAGCCTCGGGACGCGGATTCGGGCCAGCTTGCTGCTTGTGTGTTTTCTTTTGGATCCCCTGCATGCGGCCGCAGCCTCGTGGTTTCCCCAACCACCGCTGTGCTGCTGTTCGGGGATGTGCCCCATGCACTCCTCGCGGCATGACAAACGAACGGGGCCTATCTGCGACCATGCCCGGCAGGGCCAGCCAGGTGAATGCGCCATGATGAACTGCTGCCAGAACCACAAGGAGGGGACTGGTCTGTCGCCGCAGATGCCGGAAATCGTTTTGCCGCCTACGATTCCCGTGTCCACTCCCGTGGTATCGCGTGCGCAAATATTCGTCGCCGGCCTCACGCTTCTGACCCGATTCTTCAGCCCTCCCGAACAGCCTCCGCGGTCCTAGCTCACCCAAACTGAAGTGACAGGCTGTCCAAATACCTATGAGGAGGGTGTGTCTATGCAAGGAGTGCGTGTGCCCCGGTTGGCAGGTTTTTCTTTGTTTTCGCTCCTGTTCCTGGCTGCTGCGCCGTATGTGCCGGGGCAGCAGTCGAATGGGTCGATCACCGGTGTGGTGAAAGACCAAAAGGACGCCGTCATCCCGGAAGCGACGGTGATTCTGTTGGACAGTAACGCGGTAAGACTGCAGCGGACCAGGACGGATGAAGCTGGAGATTTTGCATTCTCTGGACTCCGCCCCGGCGCCTACAACCTGGATGTCGAACGAGCGGGATTTTCCAAAGCCAGCGTGGCCGCGAACGTCGCTGCGTCCGGCGTGACCCACGTCTCCATCGTGTTGAAAGTCGCCGGACCGGGACAGCAGGTCACCGTGACCGCCGAACTGGGGTCCTTCCGCACGGACGAGTCCTCCGTGGCCACGAAAATGAACATCCCGATCAACGAAATCCCACAGGGAGTGGGTGTCGTCAATCAGGCCCTGATCCAAAACCAGCAGGACATTCGATTTGGAGACGCAGCCGAAAATATCAGCGGGGTGAACCGGGATATCCTGGCAGCGGGAGACCTGGGCAGCGCGCTGACGATCCGTGGACTGCCACTAGGTGTATTCAGCAACTACTACCGGGACGGCTTCCCGTTCGACGGCATGGTGCCCGCGGACACGACGGATGTGGATCGCATCGAGATTCTGAAGGGTCCTTCGTCAGTGCTATACGGGCGGGCATCATCCGGGGGAATCGTGAACCTGGTTACGAAGGAACCGCTGCCCCGGACGCAAGGCACAGTCGCATTGCAGGTGGACCGATACGGTAGCGTCCGGCCGACGGTTGACGCAACCGGCCCGCTGGGAAACAGCGGGAAGCTATTCTACCGGGTGAACGGAGAGTTCGCGGATTACTCCAATTTCCGGGACGCATACGGCGACCGGCGATACTTTCTTGCGCCGGCGCTGACGTGGAAGCCGGACGACGCGACCACCATCCAGTTCCTGTTCGAGTATCTGCACGCCAGAACGACAACCGACTACGGAATTCCAGCGCTTGGCGACCGTCCCGCTCCAGTGCCGATCAGCAACTTCTATGGAGAGCCGTGGCAACATTCCCTTCTGCAAAACAGAGTAGGCGGTGTGGACGTTTCGCGGAATTTGAGCAAACGGTGGACGGTGCGCAGCCGCTTCCGCGCCACGCTAGTCAACTGGGATTACCTCGACGTCAGCACGGGTTTCCTGCTGCCGGACAACCAGACCCTCACGCGCTATTCCGAGGATGCGCACTATCCCCTGCGATTCTATGACTGGCAGACGGACCTGACTGGGGTCTTCAAGACGGGACCTTTGGAGCATAACTTCCTGATCGGCTATGAGTATGGAAGACAGCAGGTGGTGCAGGACGCGATCTTCAGCGACGCGCCTCCCATCAATCTGTACAACCCGGTGCCCTTTAGCCGGACCATGCCGGACCCGGCGACGTTAATGGACCAGTTTTTCAATCCGTCGGCGCCCGATTACTTTCCGCTGAACGGGACGACGAAGCTGATGACGCACGGGGGCTACCTGCAGGACCAGATCACGCTTATCCGCGGACTGAAGGTGCTGGCCGGCGTGCGCTTTGAAGGATTCACGCAACGCTACGACGAAACCGTCTACGGAACGCACAACCGGCAGGACAACGTGGCGGCGCTCCCTAGAATCGGGATCACGTATCAGCCCATTCAGGCGTTCACAATCTACGGAAGCTGGAGCAGGAGCTTCACGCCCACGCTGGCGGCGCAATTCACTCCGGGTGGAGAACCATTCCCCCCGGAGTGGGGCCACCAATACGAGTTCGGCGCAAGAACGACCGCGTTTCACGGCCGGATTTCCTCCTCACTTTCGTTTTACCGGATTCGCGCTTCCAATTTGCTGGTCACGAATCCGGGCAATCCGCTCGCGTCGATTCAAATCGGGAGGACGGAGTCGAAGGGAATTGAGTTCGACACTTCGGGGCGCATCCTGCCCGGCTGGGATGTGATTTTCTCCTATGCATACAACCAGGCGGAAATCGTTGCCGACCCGGTATACCCGGTGGGGAATATTTTTCAGAATGCGCCACGGCACAGCGGAAATCTCTGGACCGTATACGAAGTGCAGCATGGCGCGCTCGCGGGCCTGAGCTTTGGCGGGGGAGTGCGTGCGATGACCTACCGGTATGTGGATCCGGCGGACGACGTGGTTCTGCCGGGCTACGGCCGGGTGGATGCCATGGCCGCATACGCTTTTGGCCCGCAACGAAAGGATCTGAAGCCACTCAAGATCAGCGTGAACATCAACAACCTGACGGATCGGAAGTATTTCGAATCGGGGAGCACTCCCGGAGTGATCTTCCCCGGTTCGCCAATTAACGTGTGGAGTCGCTTCGAGTATCGCTTCTGACGGCAACGCGAGGCGCTGGTGCTGTAATCCCGACGTGGAGGGGCCAGGTTGCGAAGAATTGTTCTGATTGCGGGAATGGGATTTGTCGCGTTCCTCAGTTGGCGATTCCTGGGCGCAGAGCCGAGGGCGGAGGTTCGCAAGCTCCCCAATCCCGCGCGGCCGGGGAGCATGGCTCCGAGCTTGTCCGCCGGCCCGGACGGAAAGGTGATTCTGAGCTGGCTGGAGCCGGCGGCCGCTGAGCTGGCCCTGAAATTCGCCGAATGGGATGGGAAGACGTGGAGCAGGCCGGAGATGGTCGCGCAGCGCTCCGATTTCGATGTGTACGCAGAAGCCCCTCCTTCCGTTCTCCGGCTCGCCGGCGGGACCGTGCTTGCCATCTGGGGCCAGGACATCAAAACCGGCGGAAAATGGGACGGGAGCTATCTTTTCTCAAATGTCTCCGCGAATGGAGGAAAACACTGGTCCCCGTCAATCCGGGTGCATTCCGATACCAGTCTGAGCGAGCACAGCTTCAGCTCGGTCATCGGCGTGGGCCCGGCCCAGGCGCTGGTGATCTGGCTCGACGCGAGGGATTACGATACCAAGGATCGGTATCGGCTCATGTCCGCGGTCGTGGATTCCAAGGGAACCGTTTCGGATGAAAAGACGGTGGACAGCGACACCTGCACCTGCTGCCCGACGGCGCTCATCCGCGCTCCCCAGGGCGCACTGGCGGCGTACCGCGGCCACAATCCTGAAGACATTCGGGACATCAAGGTGGCGCGGTTGGCGGACGGCAACTGGCAGCAAGCACATACGGTGCACGACGACCTGTGGAAGATCAATGCCTGCCCTGTGAACGGACCGGCGCTGGCCAGCGAAGGCAGGCGGCTGGCCGTCTTGTGGTTTACAGCGAGCCAGGACAAACCCGAGGTCAAAATTGCGATGTCGAACGATCTTGGCTCAACGTTCCAGGCCCCAGTCACTCTGGATTCGCCGAACGGAGACGACCGGCCGGTGGGCCACGTGGCCCTGTCGCTGCTCGAGGATGGGGATGCGATCGCCGTGTGGCTGCACCATGGCGCCTCGGGAACGGAACTGATCGGCGAACGCATTTCGAGCGCCGGACAACACGCCGGAAGGTTCACCATCGCCTCCGGCGCGGAAACAGGATTCAGTTATCCGCGGATTCAGCGATTGGGCGATCAACTGGTCATCTCGTGGACCGGGAAATCCAACAAAGGCGTGAGGACGGCGACTATTTTCACTGGAACGAACTGAGGCTGGGGATCCGGCAGGCCGAACGGAGGGATGGCTGTTCGATCCGCCGCCGCTCGGCCGCAACGCTGGTGCGTGTTCTGCCCGAAACCCGGGGCGCAGGGGCTAGCGCGCGGTTTTTCCGCGGAGCAGGTCGCCCACGTCATCAATTTTTTCGTCCAGCAGATTCAACTTTCGCGACAGGCCCTGAATTTCCATTTCCGCGCGCCGGTTCACATCGAAATCGAGTTCCCCGCGCAGCCGATCTTTCTTGTCCTGCCGGTTCTGGCTCATCATGATCACGGGAGCTTGGATGGCAGCGAGCAGAGAAAGGAAGAGATTCAGAAGTATGAAGGGATAGGGATCCCAGGCCTTGAGACCGAGAGCCACGTTGATGGCCGTATACACCACCATCACAACGCCAAAAGAAATGATGAAGGTCCAGGAGCCGCCGAATTGCGCCACGGAATCGGCGATTCGCTCGGGAAACGTGGCCTTCTCCTCAATGATCACGTTTGGGTTGCGGCTGGCGCGAAGGCGCACCAATCCCTGCGAGGCGTGGAACTGGCGGCCGAGCGTGGTCAGCAGGTCCATGCCGGCATGCGGCTTTCTATGGAGAAGCGTGGCGATATCTTCGCGGGAAACTTCCAGGCATTCGGTAGGCTCGAGCGCGATGGCATTCGTCTGGTGCGCGGTCTGCTCGAGCATGGAGGCGAAGCCGAAGAAGTCACCCTGTCCCGGTTCGTCGACGATCACCTCCTGGTGATCCTCGTCCACGGTGGTCACGCGGACCTTGCCGGAAACCAGGACGTAGGCCGGGCCGGTGGGATCGCCGATCTTGTAGATTCGTTCGCGCGCGGCGAAGGTTCTCGTTTCCACCTGGCCGGCAAGGACGGCGGTTTCATCGTCGTCCAGCAGCGCGAACAACGGAACACTCCTCAGCACTTCCGGCTTGCAGGTCATGGGGTTCTCCTTAGACGCAGCGGCGGGATGGAAAGCCTCCCGCGCGGTTCCTGTGGACCTGAGCTTACTGGCGTTTTCTCGGCTTCACAACGGCTGGAACATCGATCGCCAATCCGAGCTGGCCGCCAATCCGTGGACTTGCGGAATACTTTCCGCCCAGCAGGCCGAAGGTGAGCGACAGGCCGCTGCGAAGGGTGTACTGGCCGCCGCCCATAAACTGCAACTGGGCCCGGCCGAGCACATCCTTGTCTGCGACGCCCCAGTAGACCTCGGAGCCGAGGGTCCATCGGCGAGTGAAATCGTGCAGGAAAGAAAGTCCACCGGTGAAGACGTGGCCTCGTACAGCCTCAATTCCCACGACTCCGGTGCTCGTGTTCCCGGCAAACAGATAGCCGAAGTTCAAGTTGATCCGGGACTTCGAAGAGAGCGGCTCTTGCGCGCAGAGATTCAGCCAGTAGTCGGTGAGACCGGAACCGAGCTGCTGGCGGCTGCTTCCGGTGGGGAACTCGATGTACAGAGTGGCGGCAAGCCCGGGCATGCGGGAGTCCGGCGATGCCTTATGGAAATTCCATTTCACGCCCAGCTCGGTGTCTCCGATCCCGGCGGCAGTGGGATTGTTCGGCGCGCGGTAAATCGAGAGGTAGGGAAAATCGACGTCCAGCTCGAGGCCATGCGGGAGTCCATACTGGAATTTGAAATTGGCGGTGTTCTGCATCTGGTCCGGATACTCGGAGGACTGCAGCCCGTCGATTTCATCGAAGAATTCGAAGTGGCCGTTCCATGGAGCGGTGACCGCGGGATCATCCGTGTAGAAGGGCAATTGCGCGCGCACCGGCGGCGCCACCGCGAGGGCCACGGCCAGCGTCAGCAAGGCCGGGAGCGAGAATCGCTTGAATGCGGGCATCACGAGCGGAAAGAGACTATGACAGGATTCTTACATTTCGATGAACGAAGTTGGGAACTCCGTGGCGCAGAGGTCTGCGGATTTGGAGTGAGCGCGACGAGCCTCTAGAATCAACCTTTCATGCCGCTTCCGCACAACTCCGAAGATCACCGGCAATTGATGGAACATTACGCAGCCATGATGGACGGCGAACTCGAACATCTGGCCGCACAGGGAGGCGAACTCACGGAGGTCGCCCGAGGGGCCCTGCGCGCCGAAATCGCACGGCGGGGGCTGGATGCGAAAGTCAAAGTGCAAGTGAAGACTCCGGGGCGCGAGTGGCACCGCCCGGTCACGCTGCGCGTATTCACCCATCTGCAGGAGGGCCTGCTTGCGAAGTCCATCCTCGAGTCGGCAGGCATCAGGTGTTTCCTTGCGGACGAAAACATTGCGCGGCTGGACGGCATCATGTCGATCGTATGTGGCGGCCTGAAGCTTTGGGTGGATGAGCAGGACGCGGCAGGCGCGAAGGAACTGCTGGA
>DATKNR010000174.1:0-13077 GCA_035541255.1 Patescibacteria group bacterium
CCGTACACCTTCCCGCCGCGCACGTCGCCGCCGAACGCGAACATGCAATTCGCATGTCCATGATCCGTTCCGCGATTGCCGTTTTCCGCCGCGGTTCGTCCGAATTCGGACATGGTCACAACGGTCACGTCCGATATCTTCGCACCCAGATCCGTGTGGAACGCTGCGAGTGTGCCGCCGAACTCGCGCAGGATATTGCCGAGCTGACCTTGCACGCCGCCTTCGTTCACGTGGTGGTCCCAGCCGCCAATGTCCACGAATGCCACTTCCACGCCGATATCGGCTTTGATGAGCTGCGCCACCTGCTGCATCGTGTGGCCGAATTTCCCCTGCGGATAGGCCGCGCCGTTTTCCGGCACGTAGAGTTCTTCGCGCACTTTCTTCAGCATCGCGACGGCTTCGAACGTCTCCTGCCCTGTCCCGTGCAGCACCTGGTCCACCGTCTGCGCATAGAGCGCTTCAAACCCGCCCGACATCGCGCCGGACACGGCGACGGGCGCGAGCACCTGAAACTGTTTGATATCCGGAATGGCCAGCGCCGGCGCGGAGCCGCGCAGCGTCCGTGGCATTTGCGCGCCCATGGCCAGCGCGCGAAACGGCGTGGCGTTTTCCTCCGGCTGTTTCTGCAGATAGCGGTTCAGCCAGCCGTCGTCCGTGCTCTTCACTCCCGGCGTGCCCGATTCCATGTAATCCTGCGCGTCGAAGTGTGACCGCGTATTGTCCGGCGAGCCGGCGGCGTGCACGATGGCGAGCTGCTTGTCGTGGAAGAGCGGCACCAGCGGCGCCAGGCTGGGATGCACGCCGAAGAATCCGTCGAGATCCACCGCCGCGTCCTTCCCGCCGTTGGGCGCCGGAATGGCGATCGACGGCCGCATGGCGTAGTAGTTGCGCTCGCCGTAGGGCACCACGGCGTTCAATCCATCCATAGCGCCGCGCTGGAAGATCACCACCAGCACTTTTTTGCCCGGCGCGGTGGCCGCATGGAGCGCGCGCGTCAGGAACGCCGGCATGGCGCTGAATCCCAGCATGGCCACGCCCCCGCCTTTCAGGAAGTACCGCCGCGAGATGGTCATCGCCGTCCTCTCGATCTGCCTGGGGTAGCGCCGGCCTTCAGGTCGGCATCTGCCTCTCCAGCAGCCGGCCTCAAGGCCGGCTCGACAACTACTTCCTCTGAAATTCCGGAGAGCCCAGCACCAGTCCGGCAATCATTCCGGCGTCTACGTCTTTCACCGGATCGTCGAGCATGGCCTGGAGCACCTGCGGGTCGTCCAACTGCTTTTCGAGCACGGCACGCGTTTCCGGCGAAACCTGCCCGCCCAGAAACACATCCACCGCGCGGTTTAGCACGCTGTTCGGGTCTTTGGCGTCGTCCGGCCCGAGCAGCGCCGGCAGGTCGATCCTCGTGTCGCGCATGCGGCCCGTGGCCAGCAGAATGCTGAAATTCATGCGGTTCAGCAGCGCGCCGGAATTCACCCATGTCTCGGCCGTGTCCTTGTATCCCGTGGGCGGCTGGCAGCCATAGAGCGGCTCGCCGATCTGCGCCGTCCAGCGCACGGCGGGCATCGCCTCCGCCATGTCCGCTCCGGTGGCGCGCAGCGCGCTCACCACCAGCTCCGAGGGCTTTTTGATCTTCGAGCGGTAGGCCGCCCGCGACCAGAACTCCGGTGAGTAAATCATCGTCTTCAGAACCTCGCGGATGTCGCCCCCGCTCGACTCGAACGTGGCCGCCATCCGTTCCACCAGCGCGGGCGGCGGATTGTCCGCCACGAACCGCCGCGCCAGCTTCGTGGAGATGAACTTCGCCGTGCTCGGATTTGCCGCCAGCATGTCCAGCAACTGCTCGCCGTCTTTCATCCCGCCGGAATGAATCTTCTTTCCGAGCACTACTTTCCCTTCGTCTCCATGGAAACGTTCCTCGAAGCGGAACTCGGGGTCGCGCCGCGGGGCCGTCATCGTCCAGCCCGTGAGCGCCAGCGCCGCCTGGGTCACATCCTGCTGCGTGTAGCCGCCGTCGACTCCCAACGTGTGCAGCTCCATCAGCTCGCGCCCGTAGTTTTCGTTCAGGCCGTTCCGCTGCGGACCTTTCTGCTGGTTCGCCGCGTTCTGATTTCTCCGCATCATCATGTTCGGATCGCCGCCGAACAGCATCAGAAATCGCTGCCGCCGCGCCTGCAACTCGCCCTGGTGCTCGGCAAATGCCTTCGGGTCCACGCTCAGCCAGTTGTCCAGATAGAAGAGCATCGCCGGACTTTTCGCCGTGGCGTACAACAGGTCGCGGAATTTCCCCATAGTGTGTGGCCGGATCACGTCGCGCTCGTATGCCGGCAGGAACCACCGCTCCGGCCCCTTCCCTGCATATACGTTGAAGTGGTTGAACCAAAAATCCGCCATCACTTCCTGGAGCTGCCGTTCGCTGTAAATCTCCCGGGTCAGCTTCGCTTCGGAGAGTTCCAGCACGATTTCCTGCGGCCGGTTCGCGACCGCCCGCATGTCGCCGTTTTCGCGCGCTTGTCGTTGCTGCTCCTGATATTGCTGGAGCGTCAATCCCTCTCGTTTGGCGATTTGCTGCGGCCTCGGGTACCGGGCCAGCAGTTCTTCCGTGGACATGCGGATTGCCGGATACTCCTCCAGGCGAGCCTGCACCGCGTGATCGTCAATCCGTTCCGGATGCAATTGCTCGTCGATCCATTTTTCCAGCCCCATCTGCTTCACGCGTTCCACATCCCCGGGACGTGGACCGTACGCCAGCCGGTTCAGCGCATGCAGCGCCGCCTCGTCTTCCGTCAGTTCGGTGATAGGCAGGTTCCCGCGGAACGCTTTGCTCATCAGAACGGTCTTGTGTCCCACGGGCCGCCCGTCGGGCAGCGGCGCGCTCTGAGCCACAAAGGGAGGCGCAAACACCACGGCGCACGCCAGCGCCAGCCCTGCCAAGCAACCAGCCATCCGGGCGCAGTGCGACAGGCGGCACACGGCTCCACTGCGGCGTAAAAGGGTGGATTTCACGGGCATCCGAGGGCTCCTGGCGTCCCGGACAGATGCTGCGGAAGGTGATCCGGACGGACGAGCATAGGCTACCTCTCCCTCAAACCCGTGCGCCTTCAAAAAGTTGCGTCTGTGACCTGAGGAGAACTGCCGAATTTTTGCTATCGTATGGCCCATGCCAAACGCACGAAACGCGCCCCGTCCCCGATGGCTCCGCCAATTCTTTATTCTTACCGTTCCGTTCCTGCTCATTTTTGCCGCAGGAGCGGCCACTGCGCACCGCGCCAGCCGCGCCGCCGCGGACGCATCCGCTGCTCCTTCCGCCGAGCGCATCCAGGCAGACATCAACTATCTCGCCAGCCCGCAGATGAAAGGCCGGGATACCGGCTCGCCCGAAAACGACCGCGCGGCGAAATACATCGCAGACGAATTCCAACGCGTGGGCCTCGACCCGCTGGCCGAGGACGGCAGCAAGCACTCCTACTTTCAGTTCTTCACGGTCACCGTGGGCGCCAAACTCGGCAGCCACAATCGCCTCCAGGTGGAACGCGGCTCAGAACACCAGGCCTTGCGCCTGGCCACGGACTTCCAGCCCTTCAATTATTCCGAGAGCGGTGAAGCCCGCCTGCCCGTGGTGTTTGCCGGATTCGGAATCACCGCCGCCGAGTACCACTACGACGACTATCAGGGCCTCGATGTGAAGGACAAAGCCGTGCTCGTCTTCCGCAATGAACCGCAGAAGGACGATCCGAACAGCGTCTTTGACGGCCGCCAGCCCACCAGTCATTCCGCCCTCGTCAACAAGGCCATCAACGCGCGCAATCACGGCGCACGCGCCCTGATTCTGGTCAACGACACGCCGGAACCCGGCGAGGAAGACCGTCTGATCCCCTTCGATTCCCTCAGCGGCCCGCAGAATCCCGGAATTCTGCTCATGCAAGTCACGCGCAGCGTTGCCGACGCATGGCTCGCTCCCTCCGGCAAGTCCCTTGCCGGCCTGCAGAAATCCATCGACGAAAAACTGGAGCCGCAGAGCCTCGCGCTCGACGGCCTTACCGTCGACCTGCGCGTGGACGTCGATCACATTCACGCTCGCACGCAGAATGTCGCCGGCGTCCTCCGTGGCAGCGACCCGCAGAGCTCCGCCGAGGCCGTGGTCGTCGGCGCGCATTACGACCATCTCGGCCTCGGCCGCCACGACGCGCTGGATCCCGGCGAGGCCGGGAAGGTCCACCCCGGCGCGGACGACAACGCCTCGGGAACCGCCGCAGTGATGGAACTCGCGCGACTGCTGGCCGCTCGCCGGGCCGAGCTGAAGCGCAGCGTCATCTTTCTTACATTTTCCGGCGAAGAGCTCGGCCTGCTTGGCTCCGAATATTACGCGGCACATCCGCTCTGGCCGCTCGACAAGACCGTCGCGATGCTGAATCTGGATATGGTGGGACGCGTTCGCGACTCCAAACTCTTCGTCGGCGGCACCGGCACCTCGCCCGCGTTTCCCCGCATCCTCGAGGCCGCCAACACCACCGGACTGCATCTTGAATCCTCCCGCAGCGGCTATGGCGCCAGCGATCACACCTCCTTCTACGTCAAAGATATTCCCGTGCTTTTCTTTTTCTCCGGCCTCCATCCCGACTATCACCGCGCCTCCGACACGCCGGACAAAATCGACGCGGCGGACGAAGCCCGCGTCACCGATCTTGCCGAACACGCTCTCCTGGCGTTGGCTTCCGGAGATCGGCCGCAATTCACGCGCGTGGCGGAGCCGCGCCCGGTCGGCGGCACCGGCGGAGGCGGCGGGTACGGCGCCTATTTCGGCTCCATTCCCGACATGGGGGCTGAGGTGGAAGGTGTGCGTTTCTCCGATATCCGCGACGGCAGCCCCGCTGCGAAGGCCGGGCTCCTGCGCGGCGACGTGCTGGTGGAATTTGCGGGGGCGCCCATCAAGAATCTCTACGATTTCACCTACCAGCTTCGCGCGCACCGGCCGGGCGAAGAGGTTCGCGTTGTCGTGCTGCGCGAAGGAAAGCGCGTGGAAGCTACCGTAAAGCTGGATGTTCGCCACTGACCCGGGGAGCCGATCATCACATGCTGCGCAACTTCATTTTCTGGCTATCCACCAAGAAATCCGTCACCAGCGCACTCGCCGAGCGCGGCATGCGCTACGGCTTTGCCAAACGATTCGTGGCCGGCGAGGCGCTTGATGATGCACTCTCGGCCTCGAAGGAATTGAACCGCGAATCCCGCTCCGTCAGCCTCAATCATCTGGGCGAAAACGTCTCCACCGCCGCAGAAGCGCGAAAAGTGGCGGAAAGTTACGCGAATATGCTTCGCGCGCTCGACCGCGGCTCCCTCGACGGCAACATCTCCATCAAACTCACGCAGCTCGGCCTCGACTTCGATGACGGACTCTGCCGGTCCCTCGCGCGCGAGATTGCCGCCACGGGCGCCGGCATGGGCCGCAGCGTGGAAATGGACATGGAGGGCGCCGCCTATACGGAAAAAACCCTGCGGATTTTCGAAGCCGTGCAGCGCGAGTTCCCCGCCACCGGCCTCGCCGTGCAGGCTTACCTGCATCGCACGGCGGAGGACGTCGAGCGCCTCGCTCCCCTCCATCCCAAGCTCCGCCTGGTGAAGGGCGCCTATCGCGAGCCGCCTGCCGTGGCCGTGCAGAAGAAAAGCCAGGTGGACGACAATTACCGTGCCCTGGTCTCTACCCTGCTCGACGGCCGCTTCTTTCCGGCCATTGCCACGCACGACCTGGCCATGCTCGACCACGCCCGCTCCGTCATCCGCGAGCGCCGGATTCCGCCCGAGAAGTACGAATTCCAGATGATTTACGGAATTCGCCGGGACTTGCAGTCCCAGATCCGCTCGGAGGGGCACCCGCTGCGCATTTATGTCCCGTTCGGCACCGAATGGTGCCCCTATTTCATGCGCCGGCTGTCCGAGCGCCCGGCAAACTGCCTGTTTGTCATTCGCAATCTTGTGGCGGAGTCATTCCGTTCGCACCCGCCGTCGGCGCCTGGACCTCGATGAATTGTGGAAAGTGAAATTCGGGAATGCCCGGCGAGAGACCGCACGGCCGTGCCTGACCGGAAATCAAACAGCGTTCTGGGCCCAGTTCCGCCGCACTTCCGGCCAGCCGGTTTCCGGGATGCGGCTCAGCGCCAGCGCCGGAGCGTACGACATCAGCTCCACGATTGCCCGCACGCGCCGTCCCATTCCCCGCAAAGCGAACGGCCCGGCCACTCGGATCACCAGCCCGCCCCATTCCAGCAACGCGAACGTCAGCAGGAACGCGCCCGCGATCTTCAGCTCCTCCCCCAATCCCGCCGAAGCGCCTCGTCCCACTAGAAATTGCCGGAACCGGTAGAGGGACTTCAGGTCCGCCCGCAGCATCCCAATCCATGCCAGGGAGGCTTCCCGGCGGCTCTGCCTCAGCTTCTTGGCCGTTCCGCGCAGAGCAGGCTGGGAAAGCAGCAAGCGGTAATCCGAGTCGTCCGAGAGCAGCGGAGCCCCCGGGAAGGAGAGTCCCTGCAGCTTCACCATTTGTTTCACGGCATCCACCGCCGGACGCTCTCGCACCTGCCCCGGAAAATCCCACAAGCCCACGAACAAAATGCAGCAGAACAGCACCAGGCCCAGCACCGCAAACGTGATCACCACCATCATGGATTCACGACCTTTCGCACCTCGTCGCGGGATCTTTCCCATTGCCGCGCCCACCACGCCGCAGCTTCCGACGGAAGTTTCTGCCGCGCTGGATCCGTCTGCGGATTCGGCACGTAGTTCCACAGGGCCCATGTCCACACCAGCACCATTCCGACAAAGCTCGAAGGCGCGACAACGCGCAGCAATCGCATCATGAAGCCGTTCACGTCCGATAGCGCATAATTCAGAACGCCAATCGAAACGTAAGCGCCGAGTCCCACGGCCAGTCCCCACATGTTGCGTCCCATGGCAATGCCGCTCAGCTTCGCTCCGAATAATGCGCCCAGCACCAGCACGGCCTGCGCGATTCCCACCGTGCACTCCAGCGACAGAAGGATGGAATGGAAGCTCCGGTATGCCAGCAGCCATGTGAATCCGCACACCGCCACCAGTCCCAAGCAGAGCCCCACACCGCCCCAGCCCAGCGGCCACGTGCGCCGCGGCCCGGCAGTATTGCCGAATGTTTGCCGGTAGATTTCCCAGATCACCAGGAAGCGCAGAAAGAGGCTGACCAATTCCAAGTCCCAATACGTGCGGACGTAAATGTTCTCCGCCACATGGCGGATTGCGAACAGCGTCACATCCATTCCCAGAAAGCAATACAGCACATAGGTAAATAGAAAGCGGTACCGCGCCCGCATCTCCTCCCGCGTTAGTCTCCACAGGAGGCACACTTCTACCAGAGGACCAACGACGCTGATAATCTGTCCAAGATTGGGCACTGCGGCGCTATTTTAAGACAAAATAGCGCCGCCCGCGCCACTGGAATCGCAAAGCTGGAACTAATCCAACGGCTAACGCCAGATCGGCCAGGGTGGGGGTGGGGCCGGCTGGCTGCCGTCCCTTCCCGATTTGGAACTGATTGCAGTAAGGTTTTTCATACCGTCGCCTCCCCGTGGGTTACAGCGCGGCCAGACTAGGGGCGCGGTCGCTGTCGGCGGCGGTCTTTGGAGATTTGTTCAGTCGGCTGAAGTCGATTCAGCCGCGGCTTCTTTCACCTCGAGCAGGTCATCCCTCGTCAGGACTCTGCATTGGCGGGGCAGCTGTGCCTCACGCGAGAACCGGGCCTGTTGGCTCAGCGCGATACGGCGATGAATCTGGGTTGCGATTCCAGTCCGGCACACGCGGGGAAGCAGTCCTTAGCCGGACGAGCTTGCGGCGCCCCTGCGTTCTTCTCAACTGCCGATTGCTTGGGCTGTTACTTTGTCGTAGAGTGATGCAACTTCGTGCGCGAAACGGATCCACTTTCGCGGTATCTCAGTCAGGCGCTCAGCTCCCTCAGCGGGCCGCTGGCTTCGTTGGCTTTTCTCTCTTCCATGCGGGATCACTACAACGGGCGGTACATCCACGAAGGCTGGGCCAACTTCGGTTCGCCTGAGCAGGTCCACGACATGCTGCAGAAAACTCACGTGGCTGTCTTCGAGTCCGTGATGGGACTTTCCGTTGTCGACCTGGCGCGGGCTCTCCGCAGCCACATCGCGGCTCTGGGCGAAAACGAAGCGCGCGCTGTGGCCCTGTGGCAGGAGTTGGAGCCCTACTACGAGATGATTCCCGAGGGATGCACTGTGCCGGCGCGCCGGCTGTTCATCTCGCAGATGCAGCTTGCCTTAGAGGTTCTGGCGCTTGCTCCCGAGTGGACTCACTTGCAGTCTCCAGGCGCATGGCCACCCCCACCACCTGGCCCACTACATCTGCATCCTGCTCCAAATTGACCGTTTTTACTGGCATTCCCGAGCGCGGGTGCGAGATCATCAGCAGCCGCGACCCTTCCACCTGGCACCATGCGCACCGGTATCCCTCGCGCATTTCGATGAAGTAGATGGGACGCTCCGCCTCATCCGTCCAACTCTCGCGGCGGATCCGCCGTCTCTCCGAATCCACCATCAGCAACGACCCCGGCCGCAGCAGGGGGTACATGCTGCGGTCTTCCAGCCCGACGTAGGCATACGTGTGCCGCCGGGGGTTTATTCCGATCAGAAATGCCGCTGGGACTTCTCCCCACTGCGCGACCATGCGATTGATCAATTGTGTCGTTTCCCAGCGAAAACTCGGATCCAGCCGCACCGGCACTACTACTTTCGCATCCATCCCATACACCACCGCCGAGACCGGCCGCGTTGTGGCCGGAAACAGCCGCGTGCCGTAGGAACTCAACTCGCCGACGTGAATCCCGTAGCGCCGTAACACATCGTGAAGTTCCAGGCTGTACACCGCGCACAGCGTGAACAGTTTGAAGATGCTCGGCTGCGATTCCTCATTCTCGATCTGCGCAAGCCTCGAGGCCGCAATGTAGAAATTCGAATTCCCTTTCTCCCGCGCGATCGTCGCGCTTGCTTCCTGTACCTCGCGAACTCCGACCCCGAGCCTCTCTCGCACTCGCTTCAGATACTCTCCAGGTGTTGCTTCCATCTAGGGAACCCTCTGGACCGAATGCCTGCAACGTCCCGTCCCGATTCCGACCGCCGCGGCTTCATCCTGCCGCAGAGAGCAACCGCCCGAAAATTTCAGCCGACTGAACGCCGATAGTGTAGCTCGCTCCTTGCTGGCCGTTAGACTAATTTTGTTTGCCGGCCGCTCACGCGGTCAAACATCTTATGATTCCCAAATTGGCAATCTGCTCTAATTCGGCGCCATTCCCCTGCACTCTAGGTTGTATCCCCTCTCCGTTACGTACACGCCTTGCCATTTATGGCCGCCCCTACCTTGCCTGCTTCCGGTCGTCTCTTCCACCAGCCCTTCGCTCCTGTAACCGTAGCCGGGAAGAGCGGCTAGAGTCTCCCGGGGAAGGAAACCGAGTCCAGTAGGTGCCAATCCTCCTGTGGAAAAACCGCAAATCCCTCATTTCCCAAAATGGGAACCCGTGGCATCATTCATCGTCTAGTTTCTTGCTGTGCTATTGCCTATGGGAGTTCTACCACTCCCGGTAATGGGAGATCAGGCGGGAAAGGAGCACGGTGGAGTTCGATCCCAAGAAGGGCACCGTGACGGCCACCGTCCAGGAACTGGCCACCTACACCATGTTCCTGGCCGAGGCTCTGTTCGAAGCGCTCGCCGATCAGGGCATCGTCACCGAACGCGACATCAGGGAACGGGTCGTGGCGCTGCGCGACAAGACCACTGTCAAGCTTCGCCGGCCAAACTAGCGATCCCTCTTCCGTTTAGTCCCCGGCGCGGAATCCCTCGAGACTCCATCGGTCTTCGCGCTCGTCGTGCCGCAACACGTACAGATTGCCGTCGTCTGCGCGCACCCGAAAGAATCGCGCCTCGGGCGAATACCACTGGTCGTCCAGCTCTTTCACTTCGTATTGGCGCTCACCGAGCGTAAATCGCAGCGGACGTTCGTCTGCCCGGTGGCCTGCGTAACACTCCACGCTCACAGGCAACGGATCGCGGGATTTCTCCGGCTCCTTCATCGCAGCGGTGGTACTCCCAACTTCTCCGCATTGTACGCCGCCCCAAGGAATACTCCCACGGTGCTGAGTTGCAGCCAGAGCAGGAGCACGATGATGGCCGCCAGCCCTCCGTAGATGGGACCATAGGGCGCGCGGGTCATATACGCACCAAAGAGAACGTTGGCCACCACCCAGAACGCGGTCGCCAGCACCGCCCCCGGCAACCCATCGCGAAATCGTTCAATGCACGGCTGTCCTGCCCGGTAGAGCAGCGTAAGAATGAGCACAGCAAAGATCCACGCAGTCACGGCGCCGAAGATCACCCAGAAAATCGCCAGTACGGTCGGAAGACCCAGATTGCGCGCCAGCCACACGCGAACCAGGCGGCCGAAGACCGTGAAGACCACCTCCGCCAGCGCCGGGATCAATGCCACGCACAAAAGCCCCATTGCCTGCAGCGCATGCCTCCAGAACGGCCTCCGTTCCGCTCCCTCCATCGCCCGAAACGTCTCCAACAGCACGTTCATGCACTGCGTCCCGGCGAGCAGCGTCCCCACGAGCCCGATCACCAGCCACCGCCCCGGATTGACGTTGTGCTGGTGGAGGTAGGTGAACAGCAATTCCCGGCTGATGGACGGCAGCATCCATCGGTCGCGCAGCAGTTCTTCGAGCGCCATGTTCGCGCCCTTCGAACCCGCTAGCAGCGCCACGCAAAACAGCAACAAGGGGAAGAGCGTGAGAAACAGGTTGAATGCCAGCGCCTGTGCGTAAATGGCAGTCCGCGGAAAGACGCGCCGAACCGCACGGCCAAACTGGCTGAGAAATGTCATCAGGGTACGGCCTTTGCTTCAGGGTACATGGACTGCGGCCACGGTGCCGCGCCATTCTGCATACCCGGTGCCCCGCTCGCAACCCGCGCCGCCTTGCCGCACATCCCCACTGGCGCTAGACTCGAATTTCCCCTGTTCCCTGCCCCGTTCGCGTGCGCGGCGGTGCGGAAAGGCCGGATGATGAGTTCACCTCTCGAAGCGACCACCACCCGCAGCGACGAAGTCGTCCGCAAACACCAGGAATACCTGTGGCCCTGCGTCACCAACTATTACTCCAAGCCACTCGTGGCCGAGCGCGGCTCCATGCAGTATCTCTGGGACCTCGAAGGCCGCCGCTATCTCGACTTCTTCGGCGGCATCCTCACCATTTCCGTGGGCCACGCCAATCCGAAAGTGGCAGCGCGTGTCCAGGAGCAGGCTGGCCGCCTGTCCCACTGCTCCACCCTGTATCCCACCGAAGCGATCGTCGCGCTCGCGGAGAAGCTCGCGGAGATCACTCCCGGCGCGCTCCAGAAGAGTTTCTTCACCAGCTCCGGAACGGAAGCCAATGAAGCCGCCATCCTGCTCGCCCGCATGGCCACGGGCAGCTACGATGTGGTCGCACTCCGCCACGCCTATTCCGGCAGCTCCCAGCTCGCGAAAGGCGTAACCGCGCACGCTCCCTACCGCAGGGCCGGCGTCATCAGCGTCGGCATCGCGCACGCCGTCAATCCTTACTGTTACCGTTGCCCTCTGGGTCTCACCTATCCGAGCTGTGAAGTCGCCTGCGCGAAAGACGTCGAAAATCTCATTCAGACCGCCACCAGCGGCGCTCCCGCCGCCTTCATCGCCGAGCCGATCCAGGGAGTCGGCGGCTTCATCACTCCGCCGAAGGAATACTTCAGGATTGTCTTTAAAATCGTCAAGAAGTACGGCGCGCTGTTCATCTCCGACGAAGTGCAAACCGGCTTCGGCCGCACCGGAAAACATTGGTTTGGAATCGAGCAGTGGGAAGTCACGCCGGACATCATCACCTGCGCCAAGGGCATGGCCAACGGCGCTCCCGTCGGCGCCACCATCGCCACGCCGGAAATCGCCAACTCCTACCAGGGCATGAATATTTCCACCTTCGGCGGCAATCCCGTTACTTCCGTCGCAGCGCGCGCCACGATTGAGGTGATCGAACAGGAAAACCTGCTCGAAAACGCTCACGTCGTGGGCTCCTATTTCCGCGCCAGGCTCGAAGAACTGAAGCAAAAATACGTCCTCATCGGCGACGTCCGCGGCATGGGCCTCATGCAGGCTCTCGAACTCGTCAAGGACCGCGCCACCAAGGAGCCCGCCCCGCTCGAGACCGCCGCCGTTATGGAACGCGCCCGTGAAAATGGGCTGCTCATCGGCAAGGGCGGTCTCGCCGCCAACGTCCTCCGGCTCTCGCCCATGCTCAACATTTCGAAAGCCGACGTGGATGAAGCGGTCCGCCTTCTCGACCGTTCCTTCTCGGAGGTCCGCCTATGACGCGCCGCTCCCTGTTCCGCTGCTTGCCCGCACTCGCCGCGGCTCTCGCCTCTCTGCTGGCTGCTGCCCCGATCGCATCCGCCCCGTCTCCAGAGGTCGTGCTCTGGCTTCCGGTTAAGGACGCGCTACTGGAAATCGACAGCAAGCCCGCGAAACTCTGGAGTCTCTACTACGTGAAGAAGGACAAGAAGGAGCAGCGCTTCCTCCTTCAGATCGGCCCCCGCTATCTGATGATCGATACGCAGCTCCGCCTGATCACCGAATTCGATTCCTCTGAATTCACAAGGAAGGGCGTCAACTATGAAATGCAGCGCGAGGCTCGCGGGCGAGCGGTCATTCCTTCCCAGGACTGGGTCCTTCGCGACGTCGGCACCGCGTTTCTCATCCAGATTAAATTGAAGGAAGAGGGCCGCATGATTCAGATTGAGCTTCCCAAATGGCCCGATTTCCGCAACGTCTTGTGGTAAGCATCCGGCCAGAATGCTTGGCCTGCCTGTCCCGACCATACGCGAAGGAAGCGGCCGACATCCGGAACGAGTTCGGGACCATTTTCAGGTTCTAGCTGTGAGGGGCGGCGGGGGAAAGGATCTCCGCAGGCGTGGCGGACATCTCGGGGCCGTTGCGGACCACTGAGGTAAGGGGCACGAACCGGCGTCGAACTC
>DATKNR010000175.1:0-11748 GCA_035541255.1 Patescibacteria group bacterium
ATTTTCTGCACTTGCAAAACAGGGGGGCTGAGGTCTTTTGCGAAGCCGAGCTCCTGGCGAATGCACGGGAAGAAGAGCAGAGAGGAGAAACTTGGAACCCCGGGCTCGTGCTTCTGCCAGCCTGTCGCACCGGTGCCCCGGGGGCGGGCGTAGGCGGATCACCAGTCACGGCTCCTACGCCCTGGCCAGCTCCTGATAAAAATGTGCCGCGGCCTTGATGCCGCCGAAATAATTTTCCAGCGAAATGTGCTCGTCCGGAGCGTGCGCATTCTCGTCCGGCAGGCCGAAGCCCAGCAGGATGCACGGAATCTTGTAAGCGTCGTGCATGTCGGTGACAAACGGAATTGAGCCGCCTTCGCGGATGAACACGGCCTTTTTCCCGAAGCCCTTCTCCAGCGCGCGGTGAGCCGCCTCGAAGTACGGATGGTGGTAGGGCGCCACCCAGGGCTTCCCGGAGCTGAGCACTTCGAATTTGCAGTGCACCGTCTTGGGCAGCAGGCTGCGGATATATTTTTCCACCTGCTTGGCGATTTTCTCCGGCTTCTGATTGGGCACCAGCCGGGTAGAGAATTTCGCCCATGCCTTCGCCGGAATCACCGTCTTGGCGCCTTCGCCCGTGTAGCCGCCCCACATGCCGTTCAGTTCCAGCGTGGGACGGCACCAGAGCTGCTCCACCACGGAATAGCCTTTCTCTCCCGCCAGCCCCGGAGCGCCCACCATTTTTTTGAAATTGTTCAGCTTCCACGGCAGCGAATGCAGCGCTTTGCGTTCGGTCTTGGAGAGCGTGGCCACGTCCTTGTAAAACCCGGGAACCGTAACGCGGAAATTCTTGTCGTGCAGCTTCGCAAACAGTTCCGACAGGATGGTCAGCGGATTCGGCACCGCGCCGCCGAATACGCCCGAGTGCAGGTCCTGCGCCGCGCCGGTCAGTTCGATCTGGTAGTAGTTCAGCCCGCGCAGCCCGTACGTCACCGACGGCACTCCTGGCGCGAGCATGCTCGTGTCCGAAACCACCAGCACATCCGACTTCAGCCGTTCTTTGTGTTCCCGCACGTAGGCGTTCAGCGCCGCGCCGCCCACTTCCTCTTCGCCTTCGATAATCACCTTCACGTTCAGGGGCAGCCCGCCTTCCGTCTTCTTGAGCGCCTCGAACGCGGCCAGATGGATATGCACCTGGCCCTTGTCGTCGGCCGTGCCTCGTCCATACAGGTTTCCGCCGCGCACCGCAGGCTCAAACGCCGGGCTGGTCCACAGGTTGTCCGGCTCGGAGGGCTGCACGTCGTAATGGCCGTAGAACAGGACGGTGGGCTTTCCGGGCACCTGGCGGGTCTCGGCGAACACCAGGGGATGGCCCTTGGTGGGAATGATCTCAACGGTATCGAACTGCCCGCGCAGCTTTTCCGCCACCCAGTGCGCTGCGCGCTCCACGTCCGGCTTATGTTCCGACATGGTGCTGATGCTCGGGATTCTCAGGAATTCCACGAGTTCCGCCAGATTGGCGTCACGGCGCGACTCGATGTACTCGATTGGGGTCATCCTGTCTCTGCTCCTTGGTGTCCGATTCGCGCGCGCGTGAAGTGCCAATTCTACGCATCCACGTCCCGCGGCGGCAAGTGCGCATCGCCCATCATGCGCTCATTCCGCCTCCGGCGCATCCCGGCCGCCTGTGGTGAAATACGCGGTCATGCCGGGACGCCGGCATTGACGCCGGCCCCCGCTTGGGAGCAGGATACCCGCGTATGGCCACAGCGGAGTCCGACAACAAACGGCGCAGTTCACGCGTCTTTGCTCGCATGCAGGTGCGCGCCGCCGGACGCGACGTCCGCGGTCACAAGTTCACCAAGCAGGCCGAGACCATCGTCATCAACGCGCATGGCGCGCTCCTCTACCTCGACGCGGAAATGGACATGGGCTCGCTGGTCACCCTGCGCAGCCCGGCCACCGAGGAAGAACAGGAGAGCCGCGTGGTGTATATCGGCGGCGCCTCGGAGCGCGGCCTGCGGCTCGGGCTCGAGTTCGTCTCGCCCGCCCCGCACTTCTGGGGCATCGATTTTCCGCCCACGGACTGGAAAGCGCCCGCCTCCCCCTCCGCGCCTCCAGCCTGAACCGCGCGGCGCACTCCGCGCACCCCTGCCGCGCGTCCGCACGTCCATTCTGATGAGAGCCTGCGCCCGGCTGTAACCTTTTCACCGGCACTCGGTATTCACCTATGCAAAGGCGATTTCAGCCCGCTGCAGGAAACGAACGAGGAATGAACTCAGCTCCCGACGAGGAACTGATGCTGCAAGTGCGCAACGGCGACTGCGAGATGCTCGGGGTGTTGTTCGACCGCTACCACGCCCCGCTCTTCAACTTCTACGCCCGGCTGATGGACGACCGGGGAGCGAGCGAAGACTTGGTGCAGGAAGTATTCCTCCGCATCCTCCGTTATCGCGCGAGCTACCAGCCGGGCACCGCGTTCCGTCCCTGGATCTACCAGATTGCCCGCAACGCGCGCTTTGACCACTTCCGCAAATCGCCGCCGCAGGAACGCTTCGAAGCCGGAATGGTTCCCGCCGCCGCTCCACACGATGCCGCGCAGCAGGAGCAGGAAGCGGAGCTGCTTCATCGCGCGCTCCAGCAGCTTCCCGAGGATAAGCGCGAGATTCTGATCCTGGCCCGGTTCCAGGAGTTGAAATACGAAGAGATTGCCGGGCTGCTCGGTTGCGAGCTGAACGCCGTAAAGACCCGCGTCCATCGCGCGCTGCAGGATCTGCGTAAGGTTTTCCGCCGCCTCGAACAGGGTATCCGTGAGCCAGGAGGCGGCTCCGCTGCCGCGGATCTATCTCTCCGGAGGAGCAGCCATGAAGTGTGAGCGGATTGCCGAGTTGTTGCCGGATTTTCTGCGCGGAACGCTGGAGCGCGAACGGGCGGAAGTGGTCGAGCAGCATCTTGCCGCGTGCGCCGAATGCCGCGACGACGTGGCCGTGTGGAAGAAGCTCGTTCTGCTGCCCGCCGTCGAGCCGGGCCCCGCTTCGCGGGAGCGGTTCCAGGC
Organism: Patescibacteria group bacterium; assembly: GCA_035541255.1. GTDB lineage: Bacteria > Acidobacteriota > Terriglobia > Acidiferrales > UBA7541 > JOPF136. The sequence goes on from DATKNR010000175.1 coordinate 3,035, forward strand.
CATGTTGCTCGCATATCAGGCCGGCCGCGAGGAGCGTGAAGTCCGCGAGGCGATGCCCGCCGCTGCCCCCAAGGCCGCTCCGCGCTCTTCGAAAGTCGATTGGCTGCGCTCGCCGATGGCCGGGCTGGCCTGGGGGCTGGCGCTGCTGCTGATCGGAATTTTCGCCGGGAACGCGATGGGCCGCTTCAATTCCCGTACGGAAGAGGTGGCCGCCATGCACACCGAACTTTCCGGCATGCGCCAGTTGCTGGTGCTCTCCATGCTCCAGCAGCAATCGGCCAGCGAGCGCCTGCAAGCAGTCAGTTACAGCCAGCGCGAGGAACGGCTGGATCCGAAGGTGCTCTCCGCGCTGCTGCACACGCTGCGTTCGGACTCGAGCGTGGACGTCCGGCTTGCGGCGCTTGATGCGCTCAGCCGGCATCCCAGCCAGCCCCAGGTCCGCAATGGCGTCTCCGATGCGCTCGAAAGCCAGCAATCGCCGCTCGTGCAGGTGGCACTGATCGATCAGTTGATGGAGTGGCGCGACCCGAACCTGGCGCAGCGGCTGCGCGAGTTCGAGAAGTCGGCAAATTTGAATCCCACAGTTCGCGAGCGCGCGCAGTGGGCGCTCAGCAAACTGCAGTGAGGTGCGGCAATGCGGAACTCAGCTTTCTTCACCCTGTCCGCGATGATCGGCCTCTTCCTGGCGGCGGCCGCGCTGCGCCCGCCCATCGTGCGGGCCGCGGAGGATCACGATCGCACGTTCAGCGTGCAAAAGCAGGAGACCTTCGAGAAGACGTTCCCGTTGCCCGCCGGCGCGCAACACTCGCTGGATATCGACAATGTGTTCGGCTCCATTGAAATTGCGGGCGGGGCTTCCGGCCAGATCGAGGTGGCGGTCACCAAGATCTATCGCGCCGATTCCGATTCCACGCTCGAACGCGCGCGCAAGGAGGTATCGCTCGACGTTTCCCAGGACGGCGGCGCGGTGAAGCTCTACGTCAACGGGCCCTTCCGCTGCCATAACCACAACAGCGATTCCTGCTGCGACTGGGACGGGGATCGCGGTTACAGCGTGAAGATGGACTTCAAGATCAAGGTGCCCGCACAAATTGACGTCGAGGCTCGCACCGTCAACGAGGGCCGGGTGCACATCAGCAACGTGTCCGGGAAATTCCTGGTCCGCAACGTGAACGGCCGAATCGACATGGAATCGGTGGCTGGCTCGGGGAGCGCGCGCACGGTCAACGGGCCGGTGACGGTTTCCTTTCGCCAGAATCCCCGCGAGAGCTCGGATTTCAAGACCATCAACGGCAACGTGGAGCTTCGCTTTGCGCCGGGGCTCTCCGCGGACTTCCGTTTCAAGAACTTCAACGGCGGCATTTACAGCGACTACCAGGTGACGGCTCTGCCGGTCCGCGCGGCCACGGAGGAACACGAGGGCGGAAAAGTGATTTTCCGTTCCGACCGCTTTGTGGGAGCACGCATAGGAGCCGGCGGGCCGGAGATCAGAGTGGAGAACCTAAATGGAGACATCCGGATTCTGGAAAACCATGAATAAGAGCACACAGAAGTTTCCCATCCTCGCCGCGGCGGTTGTGGCCGCCGGCCTGGCGCTGACGCCTATCCCGTTGGGGGCACAGGCGCAGCAATCCGCTCCCGATCGCATCACCGTGAAACTGACCGATCCCTCGCGGCCCGCGCTGATCAAGGCCAGCCTGGTAAACGGCGGCATCACGGTGAAAGCCTACGACGGCACGGAAGTGATCGTGGAAGCGCGCGCGCGCGATCAGGAATCGGACAGGCAAGCATCGTCGGGGGGATTGAGGCGCCTGAACATTTCCCGGACCGGGCTGAGCGTGGAAGAAGACAACAACGAAGTGCGCATCAGCACGGACTCCCATCTGCGTCCCATCGATCTGACCATTTCCGTGCCAGCCCATACTTCGCTGAAGCTGAGCGCCGTGAACGACGGAGACATCCTGGTGACCGGCGTGGACGGAGAAATGGACGTGAACGACGTGAACGGTTCGGTGACGCTGAACCACGTGTCCGGAAACTGCGTGGCGCACGCGCTGAACGGCAAGGTGCTGGCCACCTTCGTGCGCGTGAATCCGCAGAAGCCCATGGCGTTCAGCTCCCTGAATGGCGATATCGACGTCACCTTTCCGGCCGACTTGAAGGCCAACGTGAATCTCCGCTCAGACCGCGGCGACGTCTTCAGCGATTTCGACGTGCAGCTCCAGGCCAGTGCGCCACAGCAGACCGTGGAGGACAGCCGGGGTCACGGCGGAAAATACCGCGTGAAGATCGACAAATCCGTGCGCGGCACCATCAACGGCGGCGGCCCGGAATATCAGTTCACCAATTTTCAGGGGTCGATTTACATCCGCAAAGGCGCACGCTGAGCCCTCGCTACTCGTAGCGGATGGAGGTCAGCGGATCCACGCGCATGGCACGCCGCGCGGGCACGTAACATGCCAGCAGGGCAATGGCCGCCAGCAGCGCGGCCGTCCCCGCCAGGATGACCGGGTCGGTGCCGCTTAGCCCGTACAACATGGGCGCGAGTACGCGGCGCAGCACAAAATATCCACCCAGCAGGCCCGCGGCGATGCCCACGATCGCGAGCGTCATGCCCTGACGCACCACGAGGCGTAGCACGTCGTGCGGCTGCGCCCCGAGCGCCATGCGCACTCCCAGATCGTGCGTTTGCTGCGTCACGGAATAAGACATGACCCCGTAGATTCCCACCGAGGAGAGCACGGTGGCCAGCGCGGCGAAGAAGCCCACGAGCGCCATGTTCAAGCGGCGGCGGGAGGCCAGAGCCTCCACGTAATCCTGCATTGTCTTCACTTCGGAGATGGGCTGGTCCTTGTCCACGCTCTCCACCGCGCGGCGGATGGCGGGCACCAGCCCCATCGGATTCGAGGCCGCGCGAACCACAACGCGCATCACCGGCGAGGGATTCTGCAGGTAGGGGACGTAGAAGATGGCCGCTTCGGGCTCGCCAACATCCGCCTCGGTGGTGTCGCCGACGATGCCGACAACCGTGAGCCAGGAATCGCGCAGGACGGGAGTGAAGGCGTTGCCGCCTTCGGGCAGAAATCGCAACTCCCTCCCGATGGGGTTTTCATTCGGAAAGAAGTGCCGGGCCAGCGCGGAATTGATCACCACGACCCCCGCGCCCTGTTCCGCATCCGAAGGCGTCAGTTCGCGGCCTTTGAGCAGCGGGATCCGCATGGTGGCGAAATAGCCTGAATCGACCGTGCGGTACTGCGCGCTCAGCTCCTCGCCGCGCGGCAGCGGCGCCATGCCCGCGATCTGGAAATTGATGTTGCCCCTCCAGGCTGTCAGCGGCAGGTAATTGATCATGCCCGTCGATTCGACACCGGGGAGCGCCCGCACGCCTTCGTCGAGCCGCCGGAAGAAAGACACAAACTGCGCCGGTTCCTTGTAGCGGTACGTCGGCAGGGTAATCTGCAGCGTCAACAGATTCTCCGGGTCGTAGCCCAGATGTTCATTCAGCACGTTGAGAAAACTCCGGGTAAGCAGTCCCGCCCCGGCGAGCAGAAACAGCGATACCGCGACTTCCACGATCACCAGCAGGCTGCGGAGCCGGTTGCCGCGCCGGCCGCCCGTCGCGCTGCGCCCGCCTTCTTTGAGCGATTCGCTGAGGCGCGACTGCGAAAGCTGGAAGGAAGGGGCCAGGCCGAACAGAATCCCGGTGAGGATGGAAATCACCAGGGTGAAGACCAGCACGTCCGCGTCAATCCGGATCATCCCCGCATAGGGAATTTCGTAGAGACTGCCGGGAGCGGGAAGGAACAGGGGAAGCAGGCGCAGTCCTCCGAAGGCGAGCAGGAGGCCGAGGACGCCTCCGCTCATTCCCAGCAGCACGCTCTCCGTGAGCAATTGCAGCAGCAGCCGGCTGCGCTTGGCCCCCAGCGACGCGCGCACCGCCATCTCACGTTCGCGTGAAGTGGCGCGGGAAAGCAGCAGGTTGGCTATGTTGACGCACGCGATGAGCAAGACCATGCCCGCAACGGCCAGCAGAATTTCCAGCGCGGGCCGCAGCGTTCGTGTGGCCTCCGAGTGCATGGCGGCCACGCGCACATCGGAACTCGCATCGATGTTGGGATATTCCAGGTGGAGCTGCTGGACGATTCCTTTCATTTCCGCATCCGCGGCCGGGACGCTGATGCCGGGCTTCAGACGGCCAAACACGATCAGCAAGTGAACGTCGCGGTCCAGCTTGCCGCGGTCCATCGTAAACGGCATCCACAGGTCGTACTGCCAGCCGGCGTTGCCCCACAGATTGAAATCGGCAGGCAGCACTCCGACCACGGTGAACACGGCATCGTCCACAGTGACGGTGCGGCCCAGCACGTTCTCGTCGCCGCCGAAGTGCTCCTGCCAGAAGCGGTAACTGAGAATCGCCACCTGGCCGTGGCCGGGCTGCTCTTCGTCCGGGAGAAAGGAGCGGCCGAGAACCGGCTTCACGCGGAAAAGGTCGAAGAAGTTTGCCGTGACGCGCGCGCCGTATACCTGTTCCGGCTCCGAGGCGCCGGCCAGGTTGTAATAGCCTGCGGTCCATCCGGCCAATTGCTCGAAGGACCTGTTGCGCTCGCGCCAGTCCAGATATTCCGCCGCGGACGCAGCGCCGCGGGTGACGTTGCGCCGGGCTTCCGTCTTGCGCACCATGACGATGCGGTCTGAGCCGGGGAACGGCAACTGGCGCAGCAGGACGGCATTGACCACGCTGAAGATGGCGGCATTCGCGCCGATCCCCAGCCCGAGTGTGAGCAGGGCGACCGCGGAGAAGGCCGGATTTCTCACCAGCGCCCGCAGCCCAAACTTCACGTCACGCCAGAAATAGTCGCCACCCATGCCCAAGGAGGCCCGCCTTCCGGGCCGCTGCTCCTCTTCCATGATTCTGCTGCGGTGCGGCAGATACTACTACAGGGAGGCCGCCATGTGCTGAATAATCGAAGTTGTGTATTACTGGAAAAGCACCGCACCCCTGAAGAACGGGTGCGGCCGGCATCCCGCCGCGAGCGGTGAGGGTTCCGGCCGCGCGCACAATGGGCGGATGCCGTGCCGCGCGCTGCATGGCGGGTTACAATTAGGAGCGGAGGGGTGGGTGAGCGGTTTAAACCGGCGGTCTTGAAAACCGTTAGGCCCGTGAGGGTCTCGGGGGTTCGAATCCCCCCTCCTCCGCCACTCTTTCCAGCCTGAAAAGGGCGCCCTGAGCCGGGTTTATCAATGAACGGCCGCCAGCATGGCCCCAATCCTTCCTCAGGCCCGGAACCACATCGCCAATTGGCTGGCGGAGCCAACCCGTAATTCTCTGAGGACAGTAACCTTAGTACCAGTGCGTCCGTAGCGCGGAGTCGCTAGAGTGTGTGGCGCACGGGTCTATATGTCTCTTGGTCTGACTGCCCAGCAGCCACAATTGCTACGTGTGACGGAATCCCCACGGAGCCCGAGACACTTTTCTGTCTCCTCGGTCACAGCGTGGATCGCAGCTGGCTGGGTCTTGCTGGTGGGCGGTTACGTGGCCGGGGCGCTGCTCATGCGCCAGGGAGATCAGCTGACGGCCTTCGGCGATTTGATCCAATGCTTTGTGCCGCTGCTGGCCAACACCGGGCTGCTGCTTAACGCCGCATCGCCGCGGTGGCGGCAGAACTGGTTCTGGCTCCTGTTCGCGCTGGGCTGCACGCTGTGGATGGGCGGCCAGGTGCTTTGGACCCACTATGAAGTGTTCCTGCACCAGCCGAATCCGAACCCATTTTCGGGCGACCCGATTTTCTTCTTCCACACTGTCCCGATGCTCGCCGCGCTGGCATTGCAGCCACACGTGCGCCGGCCGGAACGCGGCACGGTCTACGGCGCGCTCGACTTCGCGCTCCTGCTTGCATGGTGGACGTTTCTTTACCTGTTCTATGTAATCCCCTGGCAGATCGTGGTTCTGAAGGTCGATTACTACGGCGATGCCTTCAACTATCTTTATCTGGTCGAGAATTCGCTGCTGCTCGCCGGGCTGGGCGCCCTGGCGCTGCAGGCACGCGGCGCCTGGCGGCGCGTCTATTGCGCGCTATTTTTCTCCTGCGGACTGTACCTGCTGGGATCCACGCTGATCAACCTGGCAATCGACCGCAACCGGTATCACACGGGAAGCCTCTATGACGTTCCGCTGGTGGCATCCTTCGCGATGTTCGGTACGGCGGGCCTGCTGGCCTATCGTTCGCCGGGTAACTTGGAAGGCTACGGGGCGCCGGCGGCGCGTAATCCGGTGTGGGCCTCACGGCTGGCCATGGCCGCTGTCATGTCGCTGCCCCTGTTCGCCCTATGGAACCAGCTGGTCAGCGACGATCCGGCTCCCATCCGGAAATACCGGCTGCTGCTAACGCTTGCCACGATGATTCCGTTCGGCGCGCTGGTGTTCTGGCGGCAGCACCTGGTGGACCGCGAGAGGCAGGAGCTGCTGCTCAGCTCTGAGGAATCGCTGGAAAACCTGCGCCGGCTGCAGAACCAGCTTGTACAGACGGAAAAGCTTTCGTCGCTGGGCCAGCTTGCCGCCGGAGCGGCGCACGAGATCAACAATCCGCTGACCGCGATTCTCGGTTTCACCGACGTGCTGGAAGCTGACCGCGCGCTTGCTCCGCGGTACCGCACGCTAGTGGAGAAAATCCGGGCGCAGGCGCTGCGCACGAAGTCGCTCATCACCAGCCTGCTGAGCTTCGCCCGCCAGGTGCCGGCGGAAAAGGTGCTGCTGGACATGAACCAGGTGCTCGCCAGCGCGGTGCAATTGCGCTCGCTGGACCTGCGCGACAAGCAGGTAAAGCTCGAATTCGCGCCGGAGACGCTGCTGCCGGGCGTACGCGGCGATCCGAACCAGCTGCTCCAGGTCTTCTTCCACATCATCAACAATGCCGTGGACGCGCTCGAGGAAGTGGGCGGCGGCGTGCTCACCATCCGCACGCTGCGCGAGCGGCACCGCGCCGTGGTGGAATTCTCCGATACCGGACCGGGGCTGAAAGACCCGAAGCGCGTCTTCGATCCCTTCTATACAACGAAGCCCGTCGGCAAAGGCTCGGGCCTGGGACTTTCCATCTGCTACGGAATCGTGCACGAGCACGGCGGCGAAATTACGTGCTTCAACCGGCCGGAGGGCGGAGCGACGTTCCGCGTTGAGCTTCCCGTACTCCCGGCCATCGTGCCGCAGACGGTCGCTTCCTACTATTCCGCCGCCAAGAATTCGTGACCCACGCCGCGGACTAGGTTCCGCGCTGTTGTGCCTTGCAGCCACGGGGTTGCTGCGCTAGAGTCGCGGCGCTGATACTCGAAAGCCATCCTTCTTGGGGGATCGTGATGAATTCCTCTGCCCGCCGCTTCGCTCTGCTCTTTCTGCTGCTGCTCATCGCCGCGTCCGCCTCCGCCCAATCTGCGCGCGAAAGCTTGAAGCAACTGGTGGCCACGCCCGGCGTTTCCGGATACGAAGGAGTCAAAGGTGGGCCGGCGGAGGTCATTCAGGACGCCATCAAATCGCTGCAGCCGGCGCCCGCCGTGACGGTGGACTCGATGGGCGACATCCTTGTGAAGATCGAGGGCAGCAACCCCGGCCCCAAGCGGGTGATTGTGGCGCCCATGGACGAGCCCGGTTACGTGGTGACCGAAATTACCGCGGACGGTTTCCTGCGGCTGCAACGCCTGCCGCAACAGTCGCCGCAGTTTCTTTTCGACGCGCTGCACTTTGCGCAGCAGGTGTCCGTCCTCGCTCGCGACGGCCGCCGCGTGTCCGGTGTGATTGCCGGGCTCTCCGTGCATCTCCAGCCCGGCCGGCGCGACGCGCCGAAAATGGATCACCTGGACGAGATGTACGTGGACATCGGCGCGGCGAACGAGGCGGAGGCGCGGAAGGCGGGCGTGGATGTGCTCGACCCCGTGACTGTGGACCGCCGCCTCTACCAGTTGTCGAACCGGCTGGATGCGGGTACAGCCGTGGGCGACCGGTACGGCGCCGCGGCGTTGCTGGCTCTCGCGGAGCTGTTGAAGGACCGAAAATTTACGGGCAGCGTGACGCTCGCCTTTGTCACACAGGAATGGCTGGGCGGGCGCGGACTGCGCCGCGTGCTGGAAGAGACGAACGCCGAGGAAATGATCTACGTCGGCCGGCTGACCGCGCCGCGCACTCCGGGCTCGGGCGCCCCGCCACCTCCGCCAGGCTCCGGAGTGCTGATCGCAACGAGCGACGCTTCGAAACCGCTCGAAGGGTTTGCCGCGGAGATTCAAAGCATGGCACACGAGATTGGCGTGAATGCGCACGCAGAGCCCGCGGGCGCGCTGCGCTTCGTTGGGTACCTGCAGCCGCCGAAGCTGCCGGAGAAATTCGTCCAGCTCGCGCTGCCGCTCGACTGGCCGGTCACGCCCATTGAGACTGTTTCCGAGAACGATCTTGGCGGTTTGGTCAGTTTGCTGGACCGCACGATACGTCCACCCTCAGGCGTTCCCGGGGGTTCGGGCGGTGGCGTTACCGATGGACATTTTGCGCGCGCCCCGCATACCGAGCTTTCTGTGGAAGAAGTTCTGAAGGAACTGTCTGTCGCCTATGGCGCGAGCGGGCACGAGGCGGCGGTCCGCGAGAAGGTCTTGAGCCTGTTGCCGTCGTGGGCAAAGCCGGAGACGGACGCGTCCGGCAATTTGATCCTGCATTTCGGGACACAGGCGAGCGGCCA
>DATKNR010000176.1:0-10455 GCA_035541255.1 Patescibacteria group bacterium
TTTGAAACGAATTTCCCGGCGCTCAAGCTCCGCGCGCGAGGGAAGGTCCGCGATATCTACGATCTGGGCGATCGCCTGCTCCTCGTGGCCACGGACCGCCTCTCCGCCTTCGACGTGGTGATGCCGACACCCATACCCGACAAGGGACGCGTCCTCACCCAGCTCTCTCTGTTCTGGTTCGACACACTCTCGGGAATCGTTCCCAATCACGTTCTTACCGCCACTCAGTTCGATGGCCCGCTCGCGCCCTATGCCGCCGAGCTTGCTGGTCGCTCGATGGTCTGCCGCAAGGCGGAGCCGCTTCCCGTGGAGTGCGTCGTGCGCGGTTACCTGGCCGGCTCCGGACTGAAGGAATATCGCCAGAGCGGGACCGTGTGCGGCATTCAGTTGCCTCCTGGCCTCCAGGAATCCAGTAAACTTCCCGAGCCTATTTTTACTCCGGCAACCAAGGAAACCTCCGGCCACGACATCAACATATCTTTTGCTGAGATGGAGAAGATTACGGGCACCAAGCTCGCCGCACGTCTGCGCGACGTGAGCATTGAAATCTACCGCCGTGCGTCGGACTATGCTGCGGGCCGCGGCATTATCATTGCCGATACGAAATTCGAATTCGGCCTCGAAAACGGCGAGCTCGTTTGGATCGACGAAGCGCTCACTCCAGATTCCTCGCGCTTCTGGCCCGCCGATGGTTACCAGCCCGGCCGCGCCCAGCCATCTTTCGACAAACAATACGTGCGCGACTATCTCGAGCGTCTGGGTTGGAATAAGCAGCCGCCCGGCCCCGTCCTTCCCCCCGACGTCGTGGCGGGCACGACGGCCAAATACCGGGAAGCGTATCGCCGGCTGGTAGGGCGCGATCTGGATGACGGCCGGTAACCGGCCGGGAGCGGAGTGGCTGCCATGAAGGACCAACTCGAAGGTCTCGTGGGCCAGATGGTCGAGCGCGGAATTCTGTTTCAGGAAGCCGTCGGTGAATTCGAAAAGCGCTTCATCAAACGCGTGCTCGACCGCTCCAACGGCAATCAGTCACGCGCCGCCAAAACTCTGGGCATTCACCGCAACACACTCAGCCGCAAGATCTTCACGTACAAGCTCGACCATCGCCGGCACCACCACTGACGGCGATATTTCGAAACTCCGCTCTCGTGGGCGACACGGCATGTCGTGCCTCATTTTCCTCGCAGGTACAGACGACTAGCCCACCGAGTCCACGGAGCCGTCCGCAGCCACAACTTCACGTCCTGCGCGGCCGCCAAATCACCACTTCCTGGCTCTCCGCGAAATAGAGCACCGGCGCCACGTCCGGCAGCGCCACGCCCAGGGCCGCGGCCATCGTGTTCCTTTCAAATTCCGCCTCGGCGGCCTGCAATCTCCATGGCGGATGGTGAATCTCACCGCAGAGCAATCGTCCCCGCCCCGCATCCGCGTACAGGCAGTAGCGTTCCGTCAGCCAGTGTGCCAGCGTTCCCGGCCCCGAATCGCGTGGCTCCCCTCGCGCTCGGTAGCGCACCGCCAGTTCCGCGCTCGGCGCGCCGGAATGTGCGCGAATGCTCCGGTACTCGATCCACCCCCCACTCGATGCACTTCGCATTCGCGCCCGGTAATACGGCAGGTGGAACCACGCGCGAGCGACCTCCACCGCCGTGGCATTACCCGCATCCAGACTGAAGAACCACACGCCCGGCTTCCCGTGGCGACGGACGTACGTCCTCACGTTCAGTTCGGGGAACGCGGAAAGACCCGGCAGCGCCGGCGTCCCGCGAAGCCGCACGCCCGTCATCCGGAACGGGATCACTCCCAGCCACGCCTGCCCTTCATGCGTATCCAGCTCCAGTCCTTCGGGCAGGATGGCGCACAGCGCTTCGGGGGCCAACGGCCAGTGCGCGAACAACAATTCGTGCCAGCGCTGCGCCATCACCCATGGCCCGTGCGGCACTGGCCACGGACGATGCTCCGTTGCTCTAAACAGGGTTTTCACGGCGCTGCCCGCGGGCCTGGTAAGCAGGCCCATAGCTCGACTATAGCGCCGTCAGAACCAACAGAGTGATTTTCAGCGGATTCAGAACTGACGCGTGCGTTGATTCACGCGAATCATTCGCGGCAAATGAATCTCAGTTGAAGGACACGGTGCGCTGGGCACAGAGCGTCAATTAGGAGCTCGTCGCGCCGGACCCTGGCGCCCGCCCCAGCCTGTCGGCAGGCAGCCGCCGTGGCAGGAGGCTGGCGATGGTGGATCACTCGTTACGGTTTCTTGCCGGGCCGCTTGGCGGGCTTCTTGCCCTTTTCTTCCGGAATGTCTTCCGGATTCACCTGAACGTTCTCCCAGGTCATGTAGAACGGATCTGGCGTGTACCCCGTAATCTTGCCGGAGAACCGGAAGATGGAGTCTTTGTCCAGCCGGGCTACGTTCGGCTGGCCCGCGGCGATCTTCAGGTCCGCGTTGGGCGCCGTCGATGCGTTCAATTCGTCTTCTGTGATTCCCACTGCGGCCTTGATCACAAACGCGTCCGGAGTCGCCGTGTTCATATCGTACGCCTTTGCCAGCGCCTCGGGAAACTGCCCATTGCACACCGCCAGCCAGGTCACCTTGGCCTTGTCGCCGCCGGCCTTCAGGTCCGCCAGAACAGTCTGGATGTTTGCCGCCTCGCGCACCTTGGCCAGGTCCGCGGAGCTCGGGATCGAATAGCCTGCCGGCGGATCCTGTGCGTTTTGCGACAATGTCAGAAGTTCACTCACTTGTGCGTCCAGCGACGAATCGCATCCTGGCAGCTGGTATTGTTGAATCTTGTCGCGCAGGAACGACTTCACTTTCTCCGCGTCCGGCACTTTCAGGTTGATCGCTCGCGCCAGCGCCCAGAACCCCGCGATATATTGCGGCGGATTCTCCTGCAGGTCTGCGATGCCCATCCGGTAGTCGTCCACCGGCTGCTGCGGATCTACGCCGAGGGCGGCATGATAATTGTCCGCCGCCGCCTTGTAATCCTTCAAGTAGAACGACGCGCTCGCTGCCGTATTGTAGAACTGCGTCGTGTATTGCTTCTTGAAGGCCGCCCATTGCTCATCGGTGGCCTGCGCCGGCTTGGGAAACGCATTTAGCGCTTTCAGCCCTTCCAGCGCCGAATCCCGCGCCTTGGTGCTTGCGTCCGCCAGGTCTGGACTCTTCGCGTTGTACGCGTACTCGAAAGTCGCCGCACGCCGGTAGTAATATTCCAGCTTTGCTCCTTCATTCAGCTCCGGCAGCGCCAGAAGTTTGTCGAGGTATTCAATCACTTTGGTCCACTGCTTGAGCGCCACATATGCCTGCCAGTAATCGTTGTACACGTAGGAAAGGTATTCCGAGTTCGGGTACTTGCTCACGAAGGCGTCGAGCAGCGCGATCTTCTTCTGCGGGTCCTTCTCCGTGTTGGCCGCCTGGTAGGCGTCATATTCCGCGCGCGTCGCTTTCGGATGCGCCGCCTGCTGCGGTTCCGGCACGCTTCCCGCCCAGACCGGCGCAAAGCACGCGGCAAGCGCCAGTATGGCCGCCAGAGCCACGATTCGAGTCCGCATCGTCTTCATGATCAAAGACCGCCTCCTGTTTTCCTGTGTTTCTGCCCCCGGGGCCGGGGGCAACCTAGTAGCGCGCCGCCGCCGCAACCGCTTCGGAGTGGAGGCGCGAATTATATGGAATGCTTGCAGCCTGCGCAAGAATTTCCGACCGTTGCTGCAGTTCCGGCCGGGGCTGCCGGAACTGCCCTTTCCTGTCATGCTACGATGCCCTCGGCGTGCTCCGTGCCGCCTGGAGTTCCCATGCAGAAGAATGCGCCCATCGCCGGACAAATCGCAATTGTCACCGGCGGCAGCCGTGGAATCGGGTTCTCTATTGCCCGCCGCCTCGGACGCCTCGGCGCGCGCGTGGCCCTCTGCTCCCGCACAGCCTCGGCCGCAAAACGGGCTGGCGACCTGCTCCGCAGCGACGGGATCGACGTCCGCGGCTGGCCGGCCGACGTGAGCGACGCAAAATCCGTCCGCCAATTCGTCGCCCGCGTGCAGAAAGAGCTCGGCGACGTTTCCGTGCTGGTCAACAACGCCGGCATCGGCGTCTTTCATTCCGTCCAGAACATCGACGAAATGGACTGGGATCTCGTCGTCGGCACCAATCTGAAAGGCGCCTTCCTGATGAGCCGCGAAGTCGCTCCCCAGATGATCCGCCGCAAGGAAGGCCACATCATCCACATCGCATCCCTCGCCGGGAAAAACACGTTTGCCGGCGGCGCTGCCTATTGCGCTTCCAAATGGGGACTCCGCGGCCTGGCCGGTTGCATGGCGGAAGATCTGCGCGCGCACGGCATCCGCGTCAGCACCATTTTCCCCGGGACCGTCCACACTGAGTTTTCTCCTCATCACGGAAAAGACCCTTCCCGCATGCTCCAGCCGGATGACGTTGCCCATGTCGTGGAGATGCTCGTCCTCCAGGCCCCGCAAAGTTTCGTCAGCGAGGTGGACCTTCGCCCCGCGCAGAAGCCCTGAGCAGCCCGCGCGCCTCGTGGCTGCTAACCTTGGACACCGGAGGACGCCGTTCGGCTCCCTCCTCATCCCCTGCGACCGCAGCGAGATACGCGGGCAAACCCACGCTCGCCGGCTGAACGACAGTCCTCTTGACAATAGTCGTTGTAACAGATATCATTTCTGCGTGCCTGGACGCATCCTCGCCGAGATCAAACAGTCTCGCCCTTTCCCTTCCCTCGCGGCCGAGGCCGCCGTCAATCTCATGCGGACCACGGATGCCGTTCTGCGCGGTCTCGCCCTCGCTCTCAAGCCCCATGGCCTCTCCCCCGGCCAGTACAATGTTCTGCGCATTCTCCGCGGCGCCGAGCCCACCGGTCTGCCCTGCGGCGAGATTGCGGCTCGCATGATCTCCCACGACCCGGATATGACCCGTCTTCTCGACCGTCTCGAGGCCCGCGGCCTCATCTCCCGGTCTCGCGACACGCGCGACCGCCGGGTAGTCCTCACACGCATCGCCCCGGCCGGCCTCAAGCTTCTCGCCGGCCTCGAGGCCCCGCTCGAACGGGAAAATCGCCGAGCCATGGGACATCTCGGTCGCAATCGGCTTCGCCAGCTCGTCACACTGCTCGAAGCCGTTCGCGAGCGTCCGCGTTAGGTCACGGATTCTGGTCGCGCAGGAGCAGTTCGGTGTTCATGGATGTAACCGGGAGGACGCGCACACGCTCTAATCGTTTACCCGGACCAAATTCTCAAAGGAGAGAAACATGAAGAAGTGGGTGACCGTTGCAGCCCTGATCGCATTCAGCGCCCTTCCCGGCCTGGCGCAAACTACCGCCTGGAAGGTGGACCCGAATCACACCGCCGCCCAGTTTTCCGTCAAGCACCTCGGCGTTTCCACCGTTCGCGGCGCGTTCATGAAGACGACGGGAGAGGTCCAACTCGATGAAAAGGACATCACCAAATCCCAGATCGACGTAACCGTGGACACGACCTCCGTCGACACGCGCAACGAGACCCGCGACAAGGACGTGAAAAGCCCCAATTTTCTCGACGTGGCCACTTACCCGACCATGACCTTCAAGTCCAAGCGCATCACTTCCGCGGGCGACGGAAAATTGAAGCTGACCGGCGATCTCACCCTTCACGGCGTCACGAAAGAAGTCACTTTCGACGTCGACGGCCCGTCTCCCGCCATCAAGGATCCCTGGGGCAACCTTCGCCGTGGCGCTTCCGCCACCGCCACCATCAACCGGCAGGATTTCGGTATTAACTACAACAAAATGATCGATACGGGTGGACTCGTTGTGAGCAACGACGTGCAGATCACCATCGACATCGAATTCATTCGCAAGCCGTGAGCCAGCCTGGATCGTAGCTGCGCCGGTGTCCTCCGCGACACGTTCCGTGCGGAGGACACCCGGCGTCAGGAGATTCGATGCACGAAACGCTTCAATTTCTTTCCCGTCACGGCTACGCGGTCATTTTCGCCTGGGTGTGCGCGGAGCAGGCGGGCGTGCCCGTCCCCGCCATTCCCATGCTGCTTGCCGCGGGCGCTCTGGCGGGAGCTGGCCGGATGAATCCCGTGGCGGCCGCTGGACTCGCTGTGATCGGTTCGCTCGTCAGCGATTCCCTCTGGTTCTCGCTCGGCCGCACACGTGGCATCCGCGTGCTCAAGCTGCTCTGCCGTATTTCGCTCGAACCCGACTCGTGCGTCCGCAACACCCAGGGCGTTTTCGCGAAGCACGGTGCGCGCACCCTGCTCGCCGCCAAGTTTGTTCCCGGCCTGGGCGCGGCGGCGGCGCCGCTGGCGGGCGTGGTGCGAATGCCGCTGTGGCGCTTTCTGTTATTTGACACGTTGGGTGCGTCGCTTTGGGCGTCCGCCTACGTCACCGCGGGATTTGTCTTTAGCGATCAGCTCGAAGTGGTGGTCATGCGCGGCGGCCGTCTGGGCGCCGATTTTCTGGCCCTTATGGCCGTGGCATGCGCCGCGTTCATCGCCTGGAAATTCACGCGGCGGCGGCGGTTTCTCGCCGAGTTGCGCCAGGCGCGCATCACTCCGGAAGAGCTGCACGACATGATTCAGAACGGCAGGGACGTTGTGGTGGTGGATCTGCGCCATCTCCTCAGCGTGGAAGCGGACCCGGAGCTCATTCCCGGTGCGAAGTGGATCGACCCGGAAAACCTTCGCGCGCAGACCGAGGCGCTCCCCCGCGACCGCGAAGTGATTCTTTATTGTGCTTGACCCAGCGAGGCCACCAGCGCCCGTGTGGCGCTGCAACTGCGCAGGAACGGAATCCAGCGCGTCCGGCCCCTCGCCGGAGGTCTCGACGGCTGGCGTGAGCGCGGCTATCCCATCGTCGCCGCGGAGGAAGTGAGTCCGGCGGCTCAGCCCGCTCCCGCCGTTCGCTGAGCAGCTTTCTTCGCCAGGCGCCGCGCTTCGCGCGTAACGGCGCAATTCTTGAAAGAGGTGAACTCATGGAAAAACTGGCGCCCGCGGATTATCCCATTGAAGCATTGCTCTCTCGCCGCTGGAGCCCTCGCGCATTCGAGGACCGGCCTGTCGAGGAAACGAAGCTCTGTCGCCTGTTTGAGGCTGCGCGCTGGGCTGCTTCTTCCTATAACGATCAGCCCTGGAACTACATCCTGGCCACACGCGAACATCCCGCGGAATTCCAGAAAATGCTCGCCTGCCTCGGCGAATTCAATCGGACCTGGGCGAAGGCCGCTCCCGTCTTGGCCATCTCCGTCGCGCGCACCATATTCCGCGAAAACGGCAAGCCCAACCGCCACGCTCAGCACGACATGGGGGCCGCCTCCACCACGCTTGCGCTCGAGGCAGTAGCTCTCGGACTTGCTGTGCATCAGATGGCTGGCTTCGATCCGCAGCTCGCGCGAGCCACCTATAACATTCCCGCGGACTGCGAGCCCATGGCCGCGATCGCACTCGGCTATCCCGGCCATCCCGACACTCTTCCGGAGAAACTTCGCGAACGCGAGAT
This sequence comes from Patescibacteria group bacterium, assembly GCA_035541255.1. Taxonomy (GTDB): domain Bacteria; phylum Acidobacteriota; class Terriglobia; order Acidiferrales; family UBA7541; genus JOPF136. Next base: position 7,491 of record DATKNR010000176.1, read on the forward strand.
AGCTCCCCGAACTCGCCGGCCCGTTTCCGAATTCGTGTACTCAGGCGAGTGGGGCAAGTCCGCGGAATTCACGCGTAGGAGACACAGCTAGTGTGCCGTCCCTCCACCTTTTCTTGACAACCCGCAAGTCGTTCCCTAGCATTGTGTTGCGAAAGGCGCGGGAGGCGCGCGTGATCAAGCTGGACTTCGTCAATCTGGTCGTCAGTCGCACTAACGTCAGCCGCGCCAAGGCCGAACAGGCCGTTGAGACCGTCTTTGATATGTTGAAGAAAGCCCTCGCCGCAGGCCAGCGCATCGAGCTCCGCCGCTTCGGCGTCTTCAGCGTCAAGCCCCGTAAGACGGGCATCGGCCGCAATCCCCGTACGGGCGAAGAGGTGAGCATCCCCCCGGGCAAAGCTGTTCGCTTCAAGCCTGGCAAGGAATTGCGGGGCATCTAGGCACTTCCCTCCGCCGGCCAAGCCGCCTTTCGCATCTCAATGGCATGAGTCAGGGCAACGGAAATCGCATCGACACTCTGGATTTCGCGAATCGCGAGTCCCTGTCGCTCCCGCCATGGATGGAAGGCTACACTCGTCCCGTCCCGCGCAGCCGTAAGACTCTCGTTGTCGCCTGCCTCCTCTTTCTCGCCACCGTCATTTCCACTCTCTCCGTCGGCGCACAGTTTGCCCAGGACTACGCTGATGGAGTCGCTCCCTTCACCTACGACTTCGCGCCCTGGCACTATCTCTCCAGCATCCGGCTCCTGCTCATGGGCCTGCCTTTCTCCTTCACGCTGATGACCATACTTCTGGCCCACGAACTCGGACACTTTTTTGCCTGCCGCTACTACGGCATCTCGGCCAGCTATCCTTACTTCATCCCCTTCCCCTCCATCTTCGGCACCATGGGCGCCTTCATTCGCATCCGTTCGCCCATCGTCAACCGCAAGGCTCTGTTTGACGTCGGCATTGCCGGGCCCGTCGTGGGTTTTCTGTTCGCTGTGCCCGCGCTCGTGCTCGCCATTGGCTTCTCGAAAATCGTTCCTGGCGCCAACGCCAACGCCGACGCGGTCTTCGGCGTTCCCCTTTTGATGAATGGGCTCACGCGCCTGCTCCATCCCGGCATCAGTCCGGATGCGTTATTGCTCAATCCCGTCGGACGCGCGGCTTGGGTGGGTTTATTCGTTACCGGCTTGAACCTCATTCCCATCGGCCAGCTCGATGGAGGCCATATTCTTTATTCGCTCGCCAGCGACCAGCACCGCCGCATTTCTCTCGCCGGTGTCGCAGTGCTCCTCGGCATGGGGTGGCTGTTCGCGCCCATGTGGTACGCGTGGGCCATCCTCTCCCTGCTGATAGGGTTCCGTCATCCGGTCTTGCTCGACCGCTGGGAACCCATTGACGCCAAGCGCCGCATCTGGGCCCTCGTCGCGCTGGCCATCTTCATACTTTGTTTTATGCCCACCCCGTTCTTCGTGCGCCCCGGCGCATCCTGATCGCTCTTCCCCGTCACATCAACCCGATCGGATCCACGTCCGCCAGCACCGCTCCATCCGGAATTCCCTTCTCTGCGCACGCATCGAGCGCTCGCGTCAGCGCCTGCGTCAGCAGCGTCCTTCGCGGCGATTTGATCAGGAACTGGAACCGGTGCTCTCCGCGCAACCGCGCCAGCGGCGCTGCCGCCGGTCCCAGCACTTTCAATCCGCGTTCTTCCTCCGGCCCCAGCATTCCTGCAAGCTGCCGCGCCCATTTCGCCGCGTTCTCCAGGTTCCGGTCGCGCACAATCACATTGGCCAGCGCCGCAAACGGTGGATAGTGCATGGCCCGCCGGAACTGCGCCTCCCGCTCGAAAAATGCGTGGTAGTCCTGTCTCGCTCCGTACTGGATCGCGTAATGTTCCGGATAGTGCGTCTGGATTAGCACGTCGCCGTGCAGTTCACCCCTCCCGGCGCGCCCGGCCACCTGCGTCAGCAACTGAAAGGTCCGCTCGGCCGCGCGGAAATCCGGCAGCCCCAGCGCGAGATCCGCAGACACCACTCCCACCAGCGTCACCCGGTGGAAGTCATGACCCTTCGCCAGCATCTGCGTTCCCACCAGCAGATCCAGTTCCCCGGCCGCAAATCCGGTAAGAATCTCCCGGTATTTCTGCTGCGTTCGCACCGAGTCGCGATCCAGCCGCGCGATTCGTGCCTGCGGGAACTCCGCCCGGAGCTGCTCCTCCACCTGCTCCGCTCCCTCTCCCACGAAATACATGTAACGCTCCGAGCATTTGGGGCATGCCTGCGGCACCGGCCGCGAGTATGCGCAGTAGTGGCACAGCAGCCGCCCGCGGCCTTTGTGGTACGTCAGCGAAATGCTGCAATTCTTGCATTGCACCGCCGCGCCGCAGCTCCGGCAGAGCTGGAACCACGAATAGCCTCGCCGGTTGATCAGAATCAGCGCCTGCGTCCTGGCCGCCAGCCGTTCCGCAATCGCTGCGTGCAGTCGTTCGCTCAGCGCGCGCGTCGAATGCGTCTGCCGGAAATCCTCGCGCAGATCCACCAGTTCCACGCGCGCCAGCGGACGCTGCGCCACGCGCGTCGGCAGCTCCAGCAGCCGGTATTTTCCCCGTCTCGCGTTTTGGTAGCTCTCCAGCGACGGTGTCGCCGACCCCAGTACCACCACCGCCCCTTCCAGTTTTGCCCGCACGAGCGCCGCGTCCCGCCCGTTGTATTTCGGAGTTTCCTCCTGCTTGTAGCTGGCCTCCTGCTCTTCATCCACCACGATCAGTCCCAGCCTTTCGAGCGGCGCAAACACCGCCGATCGCGTTCCCACCACCACCCGCGCCGCTCCACGCCGCACCGCCCACCACGCCGCCGACCGTTCCGCATCAGGCAGCGCGCTGTGCAGCACCGTCACGCCGGCCTCGCGCCCCAACCGCGCCTCCAGCAACCGGCTGAGCGCCAGCGTCAGCGCAATCTCCGGCACCAGCACCAGTGCCGTCCGTC